>DASZPA010000111.1:0-10453 GCA_035550555.1 Fimbriimonas sp. | reverse complement strand
GTTCTGGCTCTCTGTTGCTTTGCGGGGGCAAGGCGAGCAATCCGCCGCCGTCAAGGCCGCAATCGAGGCCGCAAGGATCGACCCGGCCAGGCCGCAAGGTCATGTGCAGCTTGCCCTGTGCTACGAAGCCATGAGCGAGTGGCAACAAGCCGAAGAAAGCTACCGGCGAGCCGCGGAGCTCGCGCCGAACTCCATCGCTATCTTGGAGAGCCACGGCTCAACGCTTCTCAGGCTAGGACGCCTCGAGGATGCCATCGCGGCGTTCCAACGGGGGCTCGCTCTGGATGAGAGCTCGATCTCACTCTTGAGCCTTCTCGGTGAGGCTTTCCTCTTGGCATTCAAACCGGATTCCGCCGAAGAGTGCGCGCAAAGGATCCTCGCGATGGATCCGGACTCGACTGCCGGGTTGACACTGCTGGTGCGAAGCCTCCTGGACGGTTCTCGCGCAACGGAAGCCGAAGGCTACGCGGCGCGCCTTGTCGGGGTGGCGCCCATGGACCCTATCGCAGCCGGGCACTATGGCACCGTTCTGCAAACGCTGGGGCGGCTCGACGAAGCCCGCGCTCAGTTCAAACGCTCAATCGAGCTGCAGCCGAAACAAGCTTCGGCCTACTACGCGATTGTCCACGCGCAGAAGGTAGGGGAAGCCGACCGGCCGCTCGTCCGCAACATGAGGGCGCTGCTGGAAGACGGAGCTCTCGGACCCAAGAGCGCCGCTCAACTCAGCTATGGCCTGGGAAAGGCCCATCAAGACCTTGCCGAGTTCGAAACCGCGATGAGCTACTTCGACCAAGCCAACAAATGGGTCGCAAGTCAAAGGGTTGGTCCTGGACGGTTCTCCAAGAACGCATGCCGTGAAGATGCCGACTTCGTCATCTCCACTTTCAGCCGGTCTTTCATGGACCGGGGCCGTCTGGAGTCTTCCAGTTCCGAAGTGCCGGTGTTCGTCGTCGGAATGATCCGGTCCGGCACGACCCTGGCCGAGCAGATCCTTTCAAGCCATCCCGACGTGGGCGCAGCCGGCGAGCAGGAGTTTTGGCTGGAACACAAAGGCGAAGCTCTTCAAGAAGGGAGAATGCATAGGCTGGCTGACGAGTACCTTCTGAGGCTGCGGGAGTTCGGCCCTGGGAAGCGCAGGGTGGTCGACAAGATGCCAGCCAACTATGCTCTGCTCGGGCTCTTGGCGATGGTCTTTCCGCGCGCTCGATTCATTCATATGCGGCGGCATCCCGTCGACACCTGCCTCAGCATCTGGACGACGCCCAATCGGACGCGAGCCGGGTGGCTGAACAACAAGGCCGACATCGTCTTCGCTTACCGGCAGTATCTGCGGGTCATGGAGCACTGGAGGAATGTGCTCGTCTCTTCACAGCTGCTCGAAGTGGATTACGAACAGCTCGTTTCGCGCCAAGAGGAAACGACACGGCGGATGATCGGCTTCTTGGGGCTCGAGTGGAACGATGCGTGCCTGTACCCGCAAGACAATCCTCGGTCGGTGAACACCCCCAGCGTTTGGCAGGTCCGTCAGCCGGTCTACCAGTCCTCATTAGAACGTTGGCGAAGCTATGAGCCATGGCTGGGCGAATTCAAGGAGCTGATGCTGCGCGACCTTATCTAACCCGCTCAACTGAAGGTTGGCATCTGCTGTCAAACTGCAACCGCGTGGACGAATTCGACCTCGATCACAACGAGTTGACAGGTGCAACGATCTCGATGGAGTTCGGCCAAGGCGGCCGCATCCGTCAGCTGTGGGTGGCCGAGTCGGCGTCTCCGGAGGCGACCCAAGAGTTCCAGTTCGTCTGCCCTCCCATCGAGATGGGCGAGGAGGTCACGGAAGACTACTTTCCCGGCACGATCCTGCTCGGAGCGCGCACTTCGCCGGACGACCCCTGGATCGTGAGCCGGAACGCCACCGCTATTCGAACGGTGGATGACGATCCCGCCTCGAACGTCGTTGGCTACGAGTACGAGTTTTCGTTCATCGACGACTTGGGCGCCACAGGGCGATTCTACGAAATCCCCGGCCCCATTCCTCAGGTCACCTGGGAGCTGCAGATCAAAAACCGCTCGCGGCGTAGCGTCGAGATCGGCGAACTCGGATTTCCACTGGCCCTAAACAATGTTTACGAGGGGCTTCCGCGAACGGACGAAGGGACCAAGGAGCTGTTCCACGACCGCATCTACGTCCACAAGTTCATCGGCGGCGCCGCAAGCTACATCTTCGGTCAACGCTTGAACGGCCGGCCGCCCGGTCTCCTCATCTACCCCGGCGAAGAGACGCAGTGGGAGTTCTACAACCACGTTCCGTCCTCCTTGACCACCCCTTACCGGTGGGAGGGGGTACCGGTCGTCTACGTCCACAGCCGTGCCGCCATTGAACGCGAAGGGTGGCCCGAGTGGTTCAACGGCCACACCAGCGTAGTACTGGAGCCCGGCGACTCCCGGACCTACCACATGCGCTTTGCAAGCACAGAGCGGTTCCAAACCGATCCGGTCAGCTCGACTCTTATTGCCGTCGGACGGCCGGCGATCGGCCTTTATCCCAGCGCTGTCGCTCCGTTCGAAGCGCAGCTCTCGGTAGAGGTGGCCGGTGCGACGCCCACCCGTTTCGTCAGCGACGTCGAGGCAACGCTCGAATCGGACGCGGACGAGGAAGGCGGCTCGTGTCTGATCAAAGTCAAGTCGCCCGGTCCCTGCAAGCTGTCCTTCGAAGACACGGCCGGCCGAGTTTCGGAGAGCAACATTCTCTTCACGGCCCCGATCAAGACCCTGATCGAGCGGCGAGCCGATTGGATCTACAAGAACCAGGTGGTTCGGGAGGCAGGCCCCTTCCAACATGCGATTCTTGCAGGCAACACTCAAAAGCCGGGCCCCGTTACCGACCTCGAAACGTTCGTCTCATCGTTCGGGATTGAAAGCGGGTTGGCAGACGCGCTGTTTTTGGCTGAGAAGAACACGGCCTACCCAGTCAAAAGGCAGATCGAGGTGCTCGACCAGTATTTAGAAAAGTTCCTGGAGCATAAGGTGGCAAACCCCGGCGATGGGAGCGTGGGTTCGCTTCTGCCGAACCCTCACGCGGTGGCGGTTTCAACCGGCAGAGCCCAGAACTACGCGCTTGCCTACTGTCTGTACGACTCGATGTCTCGCGTGGCGGACGGCTATGGAGGCACCGCCAGACCGGCCGACGAGTATCGAAGGAGACGAAACCAGCTTTGGGAGGCTCTGCTGCGCAACTGCTCCCTCGAGGAGCACAACGGAGTTCCACTTCTCTCGTATCTGACAAGCCAACAGGAAACGCCGGAAGAGGACGCGAAGCGAGACGTCAGGCGCCGTGAAGTCGCCTCCAGGCGCTACCCCTTTAACTCAGACTCTCTGTGGAGCACCTCTGGCTTCGAGGAAGCGTTTTGGACCGCCAAGCGCCGGTCAGACGCGGACGGCGTCGAGCGATATCTACGATACGCCTTTGCCGCCCGGAGCCTGAGCGCCTGTTGGTGGTGGTACGGAGTGGATAAGCGCTGGCTGGACGTACCGTTCGGGGCGACGCATCCCGCCATGGAAGACAAAGGCGAGATGTGCCTCGGGCCGACCACGCCCGCGGACTCCCTGATGTATCTGTCCACCCTCGACCGAGATTCGGAATACGTCAGTCAATCCCGGCTCCGAATGGCCTTTGGCGGATTGATGGGCGTATGGGCCCTGGTTCGAGAGGACGGGTCGGCAAGCATGGGATTCTGCCCCGATGCGGCCAGCAAGCAGTTTGGAATGAGTTGGACCACCGGCGACGTTGGAATCGGGCTTTACCACTACCTGCGCGGCACGGCCAGCATCGTTTTGGCAAGCCGTTTGGAGGGGCTGCAAACGTTCGGATGTCACTTTGAATCGCTCGACGAAGGGCCCGACGAGCGGTTCGTGCTCAAACCCTGGGACGGACTTGGCCGCAAGATCCTCATCCGACACCTGGGCCTGGAAGTGACCGCGAAAAACGCCAGAATCAAACAACTTGCGTTTGACGCGGCCAAGCGAAATGCAACCTTGATCTTGGAAAACCCGTCCGACAAAAGGTTGGGAGCGATCCTGGAAGCCAAAGGCCTTTGGGGCGAGCGGTTCGAAGTCGACGGGCGGCACACGCAGGCTCAGGGCGGCATACTGTCTGCGCAAGTCGAGGTCGCTGCCAAAACGGAACAGACGGTGCAGATAAAGGTGGTGGGATGACAGAGATTCCGACGGTATGGCTTTGGGTTTCCGGCCTCTTCTTCTTGGTGAACCTGATCTTTTTCGCGGTGCTCACGTTCGCCGTGATCGTTCTGATGAAGTTCATTAAAGAGCTTCAGCCGAAGGTCGATTCTCTGACGACCGAAGTGAAAGGACTCGTCCAGAAGGTCCACACCGTCGCCGACCGCGTGGAAGAGGTCGCTGTTTCGGTGAAAGAGACGGTAGATACCGTCGGCGGCCGCGCGCGAAGCGTCGCCGGAACCACGGATCTGGTGGTCCAAACCGCCGGCCGACAGATCGAGAGGTTCTCGCCCTACGTAGTCGGAGCACTCACGGCGATGAAGCTGATCAAAGGGGTAGCCGATATGCGAGCCAGCCGAAAAGGCAAAGAAGAAGAAGCGATCCGCAAGAAGTCCACGGGCGGCCCAGGACTGCTGTCGCTCCTATCGCTCCTGCTGAAGCGATAGCGCGCCCGCCAAGACGGGAGCTGGGGCTTGAGCGGTAAGGGGCATCGGGAGAACTTCAGATTCAACGCAGCAGGCACGCTCTGCTTTCCGACCACCCTTCCCCAAGGCCGTCTTGCCGGAGTTGGGACAGGTTCCTCAGCGCTTAGGGTGCGATTGGGGGTTGAGCAGCGAAGCCGCGTAGCCCCAGGATCGGTGACTCCCCGGCTTAGGAGTGCCTAAGGTCCGATCCAGCGAAGTTGCTACCGCTGAAACGGGCTTTCAGCCCTTTTGAACTCGGGGTTCTGCTGCTTCGCTGCTCCATCCCGGGCTAATTCTGGAGTGCACCTTCGGTGCTGGGGAGCATCTCACTTTGCCAAATGTGTAGAGGGCGAGCATGAATGCGTTGCAGGGGCAAGGTAGCGTCATGCCATGGGGTCTGTGATGATCTTGTCGGGACCGGTGGGCGCAGGGAAATCGACGATTGCGAAGGAACTGGTGGCGATCTCTCCGGCTCCCATGGCCTGCATCGAAGGCGACCTGTTTTGGCCGTTCTTGGCGAAGCCGGAGGACGATCGAAGCCCGAGGAAGGACTTCGTCCTAATTATGAGCTCCATGGTTGTGGCCGCCATTCCGCTCGCGAAGGCCGGCTATGAGGTGATCGTCGACTTCTCGATCCCGCCCTGGTACTTGGAAACCGCGCAACGGTTGATCTCGGGACGAGGCATCCCGCTGCACTTCGTCTCAGTCGTGCCGAGCCAACAGGTCTGTTCCACTCGCGTGGCGAAGCGGCCGGACGGGACCATCCGCGACTACGAGCCTTATGCGGAGCTCTACAACGATTTCGATCCGGGAGCGGCGCACGCAGTCTGTGACGATTCCGCATCCGCTGCCGAATTGGCGGTGAGGATTCGAAGAGGGTTGGACAAGGGGACATTTCGAGTCTAGGACGACTCCGCCGAAGAACCCACGAAGCGACAGAGCAAACAACCTAACCTTGGCTCCACTCGATCACGAATTGTTCCGCCGCTGCCGGGCAGGGTACAATCCCAATCGAATTCACACGGGTTCGGTTGGCGCTGCCAGGTCCGCTTGCGGTCAAAAAGCGCTTCTCAAGGCCGTCCCGGCGGAAAAACCTGGAGGAAACATGGCTCAGCTCAGCATGAAAGAGCTGCTGGAGTCCGGCGTTCACTTCGGCCACCAAACAAGACGGTGGAACCCGAAGATGAAGCGGTACATCTACGGCGCTCGCAACGGCATTTACATCATTGATCTTCATCAGACGATCAAGCTCTTTGAAGACGCCCTCGACTATGTGAAGAACGTCGTCGAAAACGGCGGTTCGGTGCTCTTCGTCGGGACCAAGAAGCAGGCTCAGGCGGCCATCAAGGAAGCTGCCGAGCGCAGCGGCCAATACTACGTCGCCGAACGGTGGCTGGGCGGAACGCTTACCAACTGGAAAACCATCCAGAGCCGTGTCGGCCGGCTGAAGGAGCTGGACAGGATGGAGGCCGAGGGCTATCTCGAGCGGCTTCCCAAGAAAGAGGCTTTGAAGCGGCGGGAAGAGCGCGACGAGCTTCAGCGATTCCTGGGCGGCATCCGCAATATGAACCAGCCGCCGACGATCATGTTCATCGTCGACCTCAACAAAGAGTCGATCGCCGTCAAGGAGGCCAAGAAGCTGGGCATCCCGATCGTGGCGGTCGTCGACACCAATTGCGACCCGGATCTGGCCGACGTGGTCATCCCGGGCAACGACGATGCGATCCGCGCGATCCGGTTGGTCACTCAGAAGGTCAGCGAGGTCATCCTCGAAGCGAGGCCGTTGAGCGATGCCGTGACCGAAGGCATCTTGAGCGAGGAGGGGGGTCTGGCCGAGGAGGACGTCGACTATGCGGCGCCACCCATCGATGCCGAGCTCCTGAAAGCCTTTGGCGCCGACATGGAGGAGGACGGCCTCAATGGCTAACTACACCGCGGCCGACGTTAAAAAGCTGCGCGAAGAGACGGACGCTCCGATGATGGAGTGCAAGACCGCGCTCGACGAGGCTGATGGCAACTATGACCGCGCCAAGGAGATTCTCCGCGAGAAGGGCAAGGCTGCTGCGGCCAAGCGCGTCGATCGCTCGACTGCGGCCGGCGTGGTGGCGTTTGCGACAAACGAGGGCGCGACCAAGCTCGGCGGCGTCGTCGTCGAGTGCGAGACCGACTTCGTGGCCCGAAACGAGGACTTCATCGCCATCGCCCAGCAGGTCGCCGAGATCGTCCTGAATTCGGGCGAGAACGATCCAAAAATCAAGGAGCTGCTCGAAGGCGCCGTCGCCAAGATCCGGGAGAACATCCGACTGGCGAAGGCCGTGTCTTTGAGCACCAGCGGCAAGTTCCTGACCTATGTCCACCACGACAAGACGAAGGGCGCGGCCGTCGAGGTCTCAGGAGCAAGCAACGACGAGGCGGTGCGCAAGATCGCAATCCAAGCCGTCGCCTTTCCGCCGGAGGTCCTCAACCGAGCCGACCTTTCTCAGGCATCGATCGATAAGGAGATCGAGGTCGAGACGAAGCGAGCGATCGAAGAGGGCAAGCCTGAGAACATCGCCGCGAACATCGCCAAGGGCCGCGTGAACAAAGAGTTCATCACCAAGGTGGTGCTCATGGAGCAGCTGTACTACGCCGACCAGAGCAAGTCGGTGTCGCAGTACCTGGCCGAGTCGGCCAAGGGCTCGAAAGTCGAGAGCTTCGTCTATCTGGCCGTCGGCCAGAACGGCTAGGCTTCGGCCGAGACGCCCAAGACTCAAGGAGTCTTGGGTGTTTTTGTGTTTGATGTTGGCCGCTATGCTGGGGTTTGCAGGCGCCGCCGGCTTGCTGGGCCGAAATCGATCCGTTGGACTGCCTCCGAGCCGTCAAGGCCGTCGGGGCTCTCGATGAGCCCAGGGACGCCGCTCCTGTGGTCCATGATAAGGATCGGTTATGAGGGCTTATCAAAGACTATCGGCAAGGGTCTACGACCACGACAAGCCCAAGCCGCTCGAGGAAGCTTTCTCTTTCTATCGCGATCAAGTCGACCAGGCGAGGAGTCCCGTTCTCGAAGCAATGTGCGGATCTGGCCGGTTTCTCGTGCCGTTGATTGAGTTGGGCTACCAAGTCGATGGAGTCGACGCTTCTGGATACATGCTTGCGTCTTGCCGGAAGAGGCTGGCGGCGATCGGCCAGAAAAGCCGGCTCTACGAGACCTATCTCGACCAGTTCAACCCCGAACGGGAGTACGGCCTCGTGTTTATTCCTGCCGGCTCGTTCAGCCTTGTGGTTTCGCAGCCTGCCATCGAAGAGTCCCTGCTGCGAATCCACCGAGCGTTAAAGGACGGTGGCAAGCTCATCGTCGAAGTATCTCAAGTCCGAAGCGCCGAGTCGTACTCGTGGCCATGGGGAGGCAAATGGTGGGACTTTCCGAACGGCCAACGGATCATTCTGAGTTGGATGGGCCATTACGACGCGGAAAAGCGGATCGCTTCCAGCATCAATCGATACGAGTTGGTGAACGGAGTGGAGCTGCACGAGACGGAGTTCGAGGAGTTCAACTTGCGCCACTACGATGTTTCGGAGTTCACTTTCTTGCTTGCCGAAGCCGGCTTCACAGACATAGCGGCGACCAAGCTCTTCTCTTCTGAGGCTTCAGAAGAGGAAGACGAAACGATCATGTTCACTTGCCTCAAGCCGCTGGTGTAGGGTTATAAGGCTTGATTTCGCTCTATACGGCTTCGGTCTTTGCGGCTAAAACCGCGATCGTACTTTTCTGGATCGCCCTGCTCTATCGCGTTTTGGGGAAGCGTTACGTCTCTCAGTGGAACGTTTACGACCTCGTCACGATCGTCGCGGTCTCGAACGCGGTCCAAAACGCGATGACAGGGGGCCGAGGCGAGGTGCTGGTCGGGATCGTCAGCGCTGCGACACTGCTGGTGCTGGCTTGGATGCTTTCCAAACTGTTCGTAAGGGCTCCCCTTCTGGAGAAGGCAGTCGTAGGTTCGCCTACGCTGCTGGTTTACGAAGGCAAGCTGATGCGTGAGCACTTGCGCCGCGAACAGGTGAGCCAGGAGGAGCTCGAAACGGCCCTCCACCAGCACGGATTGGAGCGCATCGACCAGATCGGTATGGCCGTGCTCGAGGTAGACGGCTCCATCAGCATCGTCCCTGAAGGCAAGAGCTGCAGGTTCGACACCGATCTGAGGTAGCCGCGATCCTGGAGACTGTTGCATTGGAGCGTCATGTGCCGAAAGGCTCCCACAACCTTTCAAGCTTGTCCTTCATCCCGCAGGGCCGAGGGCCCGTTCGATACCAGCCCACGCCGAAGGTGTGGGATCGGACGCCGTAAGCGTAAACGTCCAGAGGTTCGCTCCATAGCCTGGTACATGGAGCTACCAATTGGTTTGCGATTCGTTTGTCGGCCCCTTTGGCGAGATGTGCCTTCCTGGAGCGCTATGAGGCGAACCTTCGGCCCTCCGGAGAATCCCTGTCGATGCTGTCCCACACCTTCGGTGTGGGCTGGTATGGGTCGCGCCGTTGGCGCTGAAGAGCCAGTCGGCCCTCGACAGTTTGCAAGATCTGGACACAGGGCAAGCCTTTTAGAGTTGTGGGAGCATCGCCTATCGGCGTGCGTTCCAAGGCAACAGTCGCCTAGATCGCGGTCCGGATGCCTAGCGAATATCTTGCCTCAACAAGAACTGACCGCTTGCCGCACGCCGGCGAAACCACGTACCGGGCGCTGCTGCGTTTGGCTTGGCCTTAATGCGCCTGTTTGAATCCCTTTCGCACGCAGAACGTACCATCATATAGAACAATGCTTGCCTTACTCGCAGTTGTGGCTACGGCTTGGACCGGCCCTGTTTCCTTGCAGCTCAAAGATCTGAAAGGAACAACTGTGAGGCCGCTGGAACAGCTCCGCAAGCCCGCAACAGTGTTCCTGTTCATTGGTCGAGACTGCCCGATTTCGAATGCTTACGCGCCCGAAATCAACCGGATCTATAAGGCCTATGGCGGCAAGGGGGTGCGCTTCTACTCGGTTTATGAGGATTCCGGCCTAAGTTTGGGAGATGCGCGAGAGCATGCCAAAGAGTTCGGATATCTTTTCGACGGTTTGCTGGATGGAAGCCACGACCTTGCGACCAAGCTTGCAGTCGATGTGACGCCCGAGGCGACCGTTCTCGATGCGGATGGCAACGTCTTTTATCGGGGGAGGATCGACAACACCTACGCTTCGGTCGGAGTGCGAAGAACTGTCACGACCAAGCGGGACTTACGAGACGCCTTGGACGCGGTGCTGACCGGAAAGCCTGCGCCGAAACGATTTACGTCCGCCGTGGGATGCTTTATCCCTAAGCGCTCCTAGCTTTTGTGGAAGATTGGGTTATCGACTGAAATGATTCAAAGAAGTATTGCCGTTGGAATCGCGTTTGCCTCGATTGTGGGAGGCTCGCTGGCGACCTACGGGTTCACGGCCAGCCACCGGGACGACACTCCGCCCAAGAAGAAGCGGATCCCGACCTTCGCAAAGGATATTGCGCCGATCGTGTACGACAAGTGCGTAACATGCCATCGGCCGGGTGAGGCTGGGCAGTTTTCTTTGGTCAGCTATCAGGATGTCAAGAAGAAGGCGCAGCTCGTCGCGCAGATCACCAGCCAAAAGCTGATGCCGCCCTGGAAGCCTGGTGCGTGCGACTACGCTTTTAAGGATGATCGCAGTCTGAGCAAAGACCAAATCGACGAGATATCCGCCTGGGTTGCCGCTGGAATGCCCAAAGGTTCGA
>DASZPA010000110.1:0-15667 GCA_035550555.1 Fimbriimonas sp. | reverse complement strand
AGAAACGACCAGTCGTTGGTCGTCTGCATCTTTCCTTCGCTGACGGCGTTCTTCATCAACTCAGCGATCCGCGGCTCGTCGAGGAGGGCTTGGCCGTACAGATCCGAAGGCCGTTTGCCGCTCTGCTTGTAGTACTCGACGGGAATGACGAGGCCTACGCTGGTGCGCGTCGGACCAAGTGGAATGAACCAGATCCAGCCGTGCCCCAAGCTCATCACTTGGACGCGCGTGCCGCCTGTTCCGATCTCGACGGCCCAATCGGCGTTCTGCCAGTAGTCCCAAATAGCGATGTTTTGAAGAGAGGTCGGCGAATGGGTTTGGACCCCCATCGCCCGGCGCAAAACACCGGAATGCCCCGAGGCATCAATGTAAAAGCGACCTTCGATCGCCTCGCCAGAATCGAGAACTGCACTCGCAACGCGATCGCCATCCCGTTCGAATTTCGAGACTCGCGCCCCCTGCCGAACCTCGCACCCGAGCTCTTCCGAGTGATCGAGCAGAATCTGGTCGTAAATCGCTCGATCGACCTGGAAGGCTGTGAAGCGCCGTTGGCCCTCGAACTTTGCCGGACGGGGCTCCTCCTTGAACAGCTTGGAAGGGAAGAACTCGAAGTCCCACAGTTCCGGCGACTTGCCCCACTTGTAAGTCGCGCCAATCTTGATCGGAAAGCCGGCAGCCTCAACTCTGTCCCAGCACCCCATTTCCTCCAACACATAAGCGATCGGAGGGAGCTGGCTCTCACCTACATGGTCGCGGGGAAACACCTCGCGCTCAACGATCGCTACCCGAAGATCGGGATTGAACTTCTTGAGGAATGTCCCAGCCGTGCTGCCGGCTGGCCCGCCTCCAATGATGACGACGTCGTACATCTGACTTTGTCAAGCAACGACGGCGCATCTGCAACCGCCGGTCCGCAGTGGCATCTTACGACAAACAGAGGCATCTGCTCTTTTATTTCGTATGAAAGAAGCCTGCGAGGGGCCCGGAAATTGCCGAATTCACGACATGGAATACACCGGTTTTGAACCTAAATGACCTTCGGCTACAAGGGGTCTGGGAAAAAATGGCGATGTATATTGCCAATTGGCTATTTACTGTCGTATGATGGGATTCACGAGATGCGCGCAAATCACGACAAACCGATTAGCCCTGCATCGAATCGGCGGATAGATGCGGGGCCCATTTTAGCGCCTGAACTTCATTTTCCGAGATTTGATGTCGCGTCTCGTGTTTGCAGGCACTCCGGAAAGATCGGCCACTCGACCGTTTCCGGTCCGAACGCATTATTAGAACCACGTTCGATCAAAACCCTCACTGGAGAGGTCTCTCATGACTATTCATCGAAAAGCATTTACGCTCATTGAACTTCTCGTCGTAATCGCGATCATCGCGATTTTGGCTGCCATTCTTTTCCCCGTCTTTGCCCAAGCCAAGGCTGCCGCCAAGAAGACGTCGTGTCTGTCCAACATGAAACAACTGGGGCTCGCCCAGAACATGTATGTCAACGACTACGACGATAAACTGCCGTACACGGGCTGGAACCCGAACATTTCGTTCTGGGCCTGGTTCCCGAGCGAGGAGCCCGGAGTAACCAAGGGCTTCATGGATGACCTTGCCTATCAGAACTGGGGCAAAGAGATCTATCCCTATGTGAAGAACCTTGGAGTCTACATCTGCCCGTCGGCCGAGAAGATTACTGGCAATATCCCCTACGCGTTCTCCAATAACGCTGGCGCGGGCAACACCACATACGACCTGAACGGGGCCGTGGTGGGAGCGTCCACGACTCAGATGAGCTCCCCTGCGACGACGATCGTTCTGCAGAGCACGGACGGCACCTCCACCGACGCCTACATGCAGCCGACGATCTTCAACATCTCGTCGCCCGATGGGATGACCGCGGTGGTCAACGGCACCCCGCTCTGCAATGGAATCGACATCAGCTGGATGTGCGAAGTCCATGGTAAGGGCGACAACTATAGCTTCGCCGACGGTCACGCCAAGAACTACAACCGAACCGCCGTCACCTACAAGATGTACGGCATGGGCGGCCCAATCAACGATTGGCACAACAACGGTTCGACGGTTCCCAACACGACGGGTATGACCGACGATAGCGTCAACCCGAACTACTGGGAGACCTGGGGCGAGTGCGATCTCTCCAACGTTAACTAAAAGACGAGTCATTGGCCGGCCTGCAAGGGCCGGCCACTTTTACTGCCAAGCCTTATGTCAAAAAGCTCAAATCGCCGGTTGGTCGCTCTCGTTTCTTTGGCTGTCGCGGCAGCCTGCCTTGCCGCCTCTGGTTGCGACGGGCCGGAAAAGCCATCGAAGATGGTTCAAATGCGTAGCCAGATGATGCAGCAGCAGCGTGCTCAGCAAGGACAGGGCCACGCTTCGCCGGGCGCGCCTGGCGGTCCTCCAATGCCTGGAGCCACCGGCGGGGATGGATCGAAGTCGACCGGGTCCTGAGCGGTTCTTCTAGCTCCATTGACCGTTCGACGGCGTCGCAATAGAATCGAAGGCCGTGGAAATCTTAGAGTCCTCATATTGCGCAGACGTATGGTGTCTTGAACCGATGGCCTTGCCGGAGCCTTCGTGAGCACCAAAGTCTGGATCGGCCTGCTTTTTCTCTTCTGCGTCGTCCTGGGCGTGGGGAGGTCAGACCTTTCCTGCGCGGGTCCGTCCGGTCGCCACAAGCTCCAGATCAACTTCTGGAACGGATTTACGGGGCCAGATGGGCAGATCATGCTGGGCATCATCCGCAAATTTAACGAGGCGAACCCGGACGTGGAGGTGACCATGCAGCGGATGGATTGGGACACCTACTACAACAAGCTCATGGTCGCAGAGCTGGACGGCCGCGGGCCAGAGGTATTCGTCATCCAGTCGCAGTGGATGGCCCGAATGAACCGCGCCGGCTTCGTGGCCGACGTCTCCGATCTTTTCACAGGCTCTAATCCGATACCCAAAGACGATTTCGACCCTGTCGTGATCAGTCAGGTCCAGTACGGCCAGAAGATGGTTGGCGTGCCGCTCGACATCTGGCCCTTCGGCCTCTACATGAACGCCGACTACATGAAGGAGATCGGCTTTACGGATGCCAATGGAAACGCACGAGCCCCGAAAGACAAAGCCGAGTTTCTGAAGGCCATCACTGAGCTAAAGAAGACAGCCCCCGACGGCTCGGCCGACCGGTGGGGATTTGCTCTCGACAACTGGCGTTGGGATTTCCAGTCACTTTTGCCCCAGTTTAATGGGCGTTACTTCGATGAGAAAGGCCGAGCCGATCTGGCCAACCCGAATAACGTCGCGGCGCTTCAGTTCTTGGTGTCCCTAAACGGGCCACCGCGCCTGATGCCTCCCCCAGAGAACGCGATGGGCTGGGTCGGCTTCCGTCAAAAGAAGGTCGCGATGGTCGTGGACGGCATCTTCATGGTCGGGGACCTGAAGCGGTTGAACGACTTCAACTATGTCGGCGCGCCGGTTCCGGTGATTGGAAGCCGCCCCGGCACGTTGGCGGACTCACACTGCCTCTGCGTCCGCCACGACCTCTCGCCCGAGATGCACAAGGCGGCGGAGCGGTTCATAAAGTTTCTTTCCAACAACAGCATCGACTGGGCCGACGCGGGCCAGGTGCCCGCAAGAAAGAGCGTTCGCGCAGATCCAAGATTCGCTCAGATGCCGGTGCAGTACGCGTTCTCCAAAGAGATCCCATACATCCAATATCTCCCTCGCACTCCTGTACTTTTCGATATCAATCGAGAGCTCGACTTTGCGGTGGAAAGCGCGATTCGAGGCCGAATGTCGTCGCAGGATGCGCTCAAGCAGGCAAGCGACCACGTCCAAGAGGAGCTCGACCGAGACGCTCTCGAGCAGAAGGAGGAGGGGTTGGCAAAGTGACTTACACCCAAAGCCGGCGTTGGGGAGGCCTCCTCTTCCTCTTGCCCTACGCACTGTCGTTCCTGGTTTTCGTGGTCGTGCCCGTCGTAGTGGCACTCGGTCTCGCCTTTATGCAGTTCGACCTGACGAACCGAGGCGCCATTCATTTCATCGGGCTCGGCAACTTTAAGGAGGCGCTCGGCGACACCTACTTCTGGCAAGCGCTCAAGGCGACTTTCACCTACGTGATTCTGATGGTGCCCGGGGTGGTCGTCGCAGGACTGGCAATGGCCCTTGGTATGAACGCGATGGCCAGGGGCCGCAATGCAGTTCGGGCGCTTTTCTTCTTGCCAGGTCTCTTCAACGTAGCTGTCACTGGCCTGCTTTGGCGCTGGTTCTTCGAGGATGACTTCGGCCTCTTTAACTACCTCCTGAAGAAGATGGGACTTCACACCGTGCCGTGGCTGTCCAGCAGCGCGTACGCCATGCCCAGCATCGTGCTGATGAGCCTGTGGTGGGTTCTGGGAGGCACGGCGATAGTTCTTCTGGCCGCTGTGCAGCAGATCCCGCGCCCGCTCTTTGAAGCCGCAATGCTCGATGGCGCCGGAGGGCGGGCGTTGCTCTCAAAAATGACATTGCCGCTGCTAAGACCGGTTCTGTTGTTCGTCGTTGTTATGAACACGATCGGTGCGTTTCAAGTGTTCGGACAGCCGTTCATTCTTACGCGTGGCGGACCCGAACGAGTCACCCGGGGGCTGGTTCAGTACATCTACGAGATGGCCTTCAACAACTATCGGCTGGGCTACGGAGCGGCCATGAGTTGGCTGCTGTTCCTGGTCGTCGCCGTTTTTGCCCTTGTGCAGTACCGCTTCCTGCGAAGGAGCGTTTCATGACGGCCTTCGCCAAAACCGCTCAGGTCTGGTTCATGCGCCTCATAGCGCTTATCTTCTTGTCGCCCGTGGTGCTGCTGGTCCTCACGTCCTTCAAACCCGAAGGCGACGTCCTTAACCCTGAATCGGTGATCCCAAAGCACTGGACGTTGGACAACTATGGCTACGTCTTGGGCTGGAGCGAAGAAGCCCCGTTTGTCCGGTGGCTTCTCAACAGCCTTTTTATCTCGACTTCGGTCACGGTGTTGGTGCTCGCCTTCTCATCGATGGCTGCCTATGCCATTACGCGCCTGCGCGTCCCCGGCGGAAACGTCTTCCTCGGAGTCGTCGTAGCCGCCATGATGATCCCCGGCCAGCTCTTCCTGGTGCCGCTCTATCTGATGCTGAGCCGCCTCCACTGGCTCGACACGCCCGCGGCGCTCATCGTTCCGGCCACAGCCGGAGGGTTCGGCGTCTTCATGCTCAGCCAGTTCATGAAGGCGGTGCCTGAAGCTATCGAAGAAGCGGCGCTGATCGATGGCTGCTCATCGCTCGGCGTGTTCCTCAACGTGTGCTTGCCTCTGTGCGGACCTGCCATCGCGACTCTTGGAATCCTCACGTTCATCGGATCCTGGAACGACTTTCTTGGACCGCTTGTGTTCATGGATTCCGTCCGAAACTACACACTTCCGGTGGGAATCGCGCTCTACCAAACCTCCTACGCAACTCAGTACGGTCTCACCCTGGCGACGAGCGTCCTTGCGACGATCCCCCTCGTCCTCGTTTTCCTGGCGTTCCAACGCCAAATCATCGAGAGCATGGCTTCAACCGGCCTCAAAGACTAATCACCGAAATGACCACCACCATCCATCTCCACACCCACCACCAGATCGACCAGGTCGACCCCCGCGTGTTCGGCGGCTTCCTGGAACACCTGGGACGAGCCGTCTACGAGGGCGTTTACAGTCCTTCGAGTGTCCACGCCGATGCCGACGGCTGGCGAAAAGATGTGATGGCGGCGCTCGAAAGGCTTCGATTCACAGCCATGCGTTACCCGGGCGGCAACTTTGTAAGCGGCTACCACTGGATGGATGGAGTGGGTCCGCGCGATCTGCGGCCCGTGGTTCGGGACCTCGCCTGGTCCAGCCTTGAACCGAATCAGGTTGGTACCAACGAGTTCATCGACCTAAGCCGAAAGATGCACTGGACGCCGATGATGGCGGTGAATTTGGGCACGGGCACGCCCGAGGAAGCGCGAAATCTGGTTGAGTACTGCAACATCGACTGCGGCAGCAAGTTTTCCGACCTGCGCTGCGACCACGGCTGGGAGCAGCCCCACAACGTGCGCCTTTGGTGTCTGGGCAACGAGATGGATGGGCCCTGGCAGATTGGTCACGTCCCGGCCGAGCACTACGCCGTGAAAGCTCAGCAGGCCGCCCGTATGATGAAGATGTGCGATCCCAACATCGAGGTGGTGGCGTGTGGATCGTCGGCTCCGAACATGGCGACCTATCTGCACTGGGACCGCGCCGTGCTCGAGCACTGCCGAGACGACATCGAATTCCTGAGTCTTCACCGATACGTGGGTAACGAGGCAAACGACACGCCCGACTACTTGGCGGTCACCAGCAGCATCGACGAACAAATCGAGGACACGTACGCTCTCTGCAAGTTCGTCTATCGTTCTCAGCGCCAAAAGAAGCTAATCAAGCTCAGCTTCGACGAGTGGAACGTCTGGTACAAGGCGCGCACGCAGGCGCATCTGGATGGCCGGGGCAAGATTGCGCCGGCCCTGCTGGAAGAGGTCTACAACATGGAGGACGCCGTGGTGGTCGCGGGCTTCCTGAACAGCTTCATCCGCCACGCCGATTCGGTCAAGATCGCCAACCTCGCCCAGATCGTAAACGTCATCGCTCCGATCCTCACCCGAGGAGACGAAATGCTCCTCCAGTCGATCTTCTATCCAATCGAAATGATCGCCAAACGCCGAACCGGCACGGCCCTCCAGATCGGCGTGGAGGGTCCGTCTTACACGAGTAAGAGCTACGGCGAAGTCAACTACGTCGATACCAGCGCGATCCTCAACGGTTCTGAGGTCAGCGTCTTCGCGACCAACCGAAGCCTCGAAGAGCCGATGGTGGTTCGAGTGAATGTGGCAGATCGGCCGATCCGCAGGCTGGAAAGCGCTGAACTGGTTCACGGCAAGGGTCCCCAAGACGCCAACACCTACCAGGAGCCCAACAGGATCACGGCGAAGCCTTTCGACGCGATCACGATCAAGGACGGAGTCGCCGAATTCGAAATGCCGCCCCTCTCGGTTTTCGCAGGCACCTTCCAACTCCTGTAGCAGCGGAAAGTTTCCGAGTTCGTAAGTTGGTGAGTGTGTCAGCGAGACTGGCGGTCTACGAGGAGAAGGAAAGATTGTCCGTACTCCTCCCAAGCGGCTAGCTCGCGCCGCCCCGCGACGTCGCTCGTGAGGCCGCCTTGTTTGAACGCAGCGAGTTTGGCGGCCCGTGACGTCTCTCGCAGGGCGATCATGCGCGAGCTTGTAGCGGAGTGAGGAGTACCCTCACCGGAGCGTCAAGCCAAGCGCCAGAGTCCTCCACCACGGTGGCACGGCGGACACGGAGTTACACGGCGATACAATAGAACCCATGCTCGGCGTCCTCATCACGATCCTCTTCGCCCTCGGCGCCGCGGGTGTGGGGGAGGCGCTTCTTAAGCGTCTGACCGCCGACCTCGACCCGGCCCTCCGGCTGGGTCTGTCCGGACTCGTCGGCCTCGCCGGCCTCGGGCTCCTCACCCTCCCGATAGCTCTCCTGCCCGGAGGCGCCCATTGGGGAGTGGCCATTGTAGCTCTAGTGGCTCTCTTAGGTTCAATTCCGCTCTGGAGGGCTCGTCCGAAACTGAGACTGCCGTCCGGTTACGGCATGCTGATCGTGTTGGCTGCGGTGCTGGTCTTCGCTTGCTCGTTGGTCGGAGTGCTGGCCCCCAGCGACAGCTTCGATTGGGACACGCTGGCCTATCACCTGGCGGTTCCCAAGATCTGGCTGCAAGACGGCCAGATGCACTACATCAGCTTCATCCACCACAGCAACTTTCCGTTAAGCGTCGATGCGCTGTATATCTGGGGCCTCTTGTGGGGAGGCCAAGCAGGAGCGAAGGCGTTCTCCTTGATGTTCGCGATCTTCGGAGCCATCGCGATCTTCGGCTTTGCAAGAGGGAAGTATGGCGAGAAGGCCGGCTGGGTCGGACTGCTCGCTTATGTCGGAATCCCCATGGTCGCCTGGGAAGCCGGCACTGCCTACATCGATATCGGCAACGGTCTGTTCGTCGGTTTGGGAATTCTCTTCGCCGCCGAATACGCATTCGACCCCGAAAAGCGAGCCAACCTTTGGCTGAGTGGGATCTGCCTTGGCTTCGCCGCGGGAAGCAAATACACCGGTCTTCAAACGATCTTCGTCGTTGCCGCCATCCTTCTGGCCTACGCATTTTCCAAAAAGAAGCTGGATGCCAAGAGCATCGTCCTTTCGGCTTGTCTTGCAGGCCTTATTTCAGCGCCTTGGTATGTGAAGAACATCATCAACACTGGGAACCCGGTGTATCCCTTCTTCTACAGCGTCTTCAAAGGGAAGAACTGGGACGCGTTCAGCGACGCGATCTATAAGGATCAGCAGCAGACCTTCGGCGCGGGTCGGGAGTTCGAGACGCCCCAAACACCTTACACTTCAGGACCTCTCGTGCCAACTCGGATTGGCGCGGCTGTTATGGGACTCAGCTACCAGCCCGGCCGCTACGCCGATCCAAGACCAACGCAAGGACAAGGCTTTCCCTTTGTGAGCTTGGGCGCGGCGCCCTTGCTGGCGCTGCTCATTTGGTGCTTCTCCGGGAAGCTTTCACGGTTCGAGGGGGTGGTCGCCGCGTCTGTCCTTGTCAGTCTCGCTATGTGGTTCGTGCTTAGCGAGCAGTCGCGTTATATCGTTGGGTTGGCGTTTTCGTTGTGTGTCTTGGGCGGCGGGTTGGTGGGCAGACTCAAGGTTGCACCGGCCATGATTGCTGTCGCAACTGTTCAAGTTCTGGCCTCGATCTTTGTCTTTACGCGTTATGGTGACCACTTCTCCGACAAGCTGAAGGTCGTCATTGGTGGCCAAACATCCGAGGAGTATCAAAAGCGCGTCGTTTCGTTTTACGAGCCGGCGCAGGACCTCAACCAGATCGCCAAGAACGGCCGAGTCGCCCTATACGACGAGGTCTTTGGCTACTTCCTGGATGTTCCCTATTTCTGGGCCAACCCCGGTCACACGACAGAGATGGGCTACGAGCAGATGCAGACATCGGACGAGCTAGTCGCCTCACTGAAGAGGCTGGGCATCACGTACGTCTACATCAACCTTGGCCTTACCTTCGGCGACCGGGATGCGATTCAAAAGTGGATGGTCTCCGCCCAATCTGGAGCGCCGCCATATCCGGATCGGGCCGCGATGATGTCCGACCCGCGCAGCAAGTACAAAGTGCTGTTGGCCGAAGCGGCCTCGAAGGGGCAGCTAACGCCTTATAAGAGTTACGGCGCCAGGCTCATTTTCAGCGTTCAGTAGTCGGCGATGCCGAACAAACGACGGCCATGACCGCGGGCCGCGAGAAAGCCCATCTTCCGGCAAGTAAACTTGTGCCCGGAAGACGGCATGCAGTACAGAAAACTTGGACGATACGGAATTCGCGTTAGCTCGGTCTCGCTTGGCGGCTGGCTTACCCACGGGCGCTCGCTGGAGGACTCGACCACCGAGAAGATCGTCCGGCACGCGTTCAGCCTTGGGATCAACTTCTTCGATACGGCTGACGCATACAACAGGGGTGAAGCCGAGATCTCGCTTGCCAAGGCACTCCACGGCATCGCCCGTGAAGAGTTGGTGCTCGCGACCAAGTGCTACTTCCCCATCTCGGAGAGTCCGAACGACCGGGGCCTCAGCCGAAAACACATCACGGAATCGGTTCACAAGAGCCTGAAGCGGCTGAACACGGATTACATCGACCTGATGCAGTTTCACCGATGGGACTCGGAAACTCCGCTCGATGAGACCGTCCGCGCGATCGACGACCTAATTCGCCAAGGCAAGGTCCTTTATTGGGGCGTCAGCGAGTGGCGAGCCCACCAGATCGCCGAAGCCGTATCGCTTGCAAAGCAGTTCAATGCCAATCAACCGGCCAGCAACCAGCCGGTCTACAACATGCTCACCCGTTACATTGAGGAGAGCGTTCTACCGACCTGCGAGCAGTACGGACTCGGGTCGGTCGTGTTCTCACCGCTCGCTCAGGGCGTGCTTTCCGGCAAGTATCTGCCTGGTCAAAGCGCTCCGGCAGGCAGCCGGGGATCGGATGACACGAGCAATATGTTCATGCAGGGTCTGCTCAAAGACGACAAAGCGTTGCAGAGAATCCAGAACCTGAAGGCATTCACCGAGAGCCACGGATTCCCGTTGCCGCAGTTCGCCCTGGCATGGTGCCTTCGAAAGCCCGCGATCAGCAGCGTGATCGTCGGAGCGACGAGTCCTGAGCAGATCGAGACGAACGTTGCCGCAAGCGAGCTAAAGGTGGACGAGGCGCTTTGGGAGCAGGCGGAGGAGATTCTGCGCTAGGAATGAGGCGCTCCAACAACCGAACTGAGACGATCAGCTGCGACGATTCGCCGACCACCCCGCCGGTGGCCGCTCAAGAAACTGCGTTCGAGAAGCAGCGCGGCATCAGCCGCGTCGAGACTCGTGTTGGCTTTTGCCAAGTGTACGTGGGACAGCTTTCACAGCCGTTAAGCGTCCATCGTCTGGCGGTCCTTCGAGCCATCGCCTCCTCAGGCATCTCCATCGACTTTCTCAAGCTGACGCCAAGCGGGCTCTCATTCGTTGTGCCCGAGGGCCTTCGGACGACCCTGGTCGATGTGCTTCAAGGGTTGGGGGTGCAGCACAGCACCCGCCCGGACCGGACGATCATCATGGTTCACGCCGTCAACATGCGAGACGAGGAGGGTCTGATCGCCGAAATCGTGGAGAGCGCGATCGCCAGCGGCGCCCAGATCGACCACATCGGGGATGGCCACGATCACCTGCTGCTCGTTCTCAGCTCCGAGCACGCGCCGCAGATCGCGGCGCATTTCGAGCAGACCTTGATGGGCGGGGTTTGGCGGCAAAAGAGGTTGACGAAAAGCGCATGAGGATCAAGGTGATGAAGTTCGGGGGCACGAGCGTCGCCACCGCGGAGGCGCGTCTTGCTTCGGCCATGCGGGTCATCCAAGCCAAGGAGCAGGGGTTCCGCCCGGTCGTCGTCGTGAGCGCTATCGGCCGCCGAGGCGCGCCGTATGCGACCGACACTCTCATAGGAGTTCTCAAGGAAATCGATCCGAGCGTCGATCCCGATCCGCGCGAGCTCGACCTGTTGATCGCCTGCGGCGAGATCATGAGCTCGGTCATCTTCGCCCACCTGCTGAAGACCCTTGGCCATTCGGCCCAAGCTTTTCGAGGAGGTCAAGCGGGCATCCGGACAGACGGCGTGTATGGCAACGCCAGGATCGTCGGGATCAATCCGGTCAGCCTCGTGAAGGCCCTGGAGCAGGGCAACATCGTGGTGGTCTGCGGGTTCCAGGGAGTGTACGTGGCGGGAGACGGCGCACCGGGCGGGGAGCTGACGACGCTTGGCCGAGGTGGCTCCGATACCACCGCATCGGCCCTCGGCGCCGCGCTCAAGGCGGAGGCGGTGGAGATCTACACCGACGTCGACGGAGTGAAGACGGCCGACCCCGATGCCGTCCCTGCGGCCCCGACCTTGCGCCGAGTCACCTACGACGAGGTGGCTGAGATCGCCCACCTTGGGGCAAGCGTGGTCCACCCTCGGGCTGCCGAGATCGCCATGCAGTACGATATTCCTCTTTGGGTCAAGAACACCTTCTCCGACGACCCAGGAACCGTGATCGTCAAGAGGGAAGACCACCCCGGCCGCCGCGTAACGGGTGTCACCCACACGGGGAAACTGGTGTATGTCCAATTCGACCTAAGCGTGGCTGCTCAAGAGGACCGCATCGGCCTCGAGAGCCGCATCTACCAAACAATGGCCAAGTACGGCGTGAACCTGTTCATGCTGAACCTGAACCCAAGTTCAACGGGATTTGCGGTGCCAAGAACGCAGTACCCGATGGTTCGAGACGTGCTCGATGGGCTGGTGATCCCGCTCGGTGAGGAGCGGCGGGTGTACCTGTTCCAGATCGGCACAGCCAGTAGGGAGGTCGAGACCCAGGCGACGCTCCTCGAACCTTTCGGCACCGTCCGGAGGGTGAAAGCTGAGCTAACTGAGGGCTGCACGATGGTGAGCCTGGTGGGTCACGACTACATGCAGCAGCCGGGGCTATTCCTGAACGTTCTCACGACATTGATGGATGGTCAGGTTCCCGTTCTGCAAACGAGCGACAGCGACTACTCCCTCAGCGTGCTGGTCCCCGAGGCCGAAACGAACCGCGCCGTGCGCCTCCTTCATGACCGATTTCAACTCGAAGCCGCCTCGTAAGCCCCTCCTGATGGGGATTCTGAACGTCACACCAGACTCGTTCAGCGATGGCGGCTCATATGGCTGTGTTCAAGACGCAATCGACGCCGGATTGCGGATGGTCGAAGAAGGCGCCGACATCGTCGACGTCGGAGGCGAATCGACCCGTCCGGGCTCTCAGCCAGTCCCTCTGGACATAGAAAAGCAACGAGTTTTGCCGGTGATCGAAGGCTTGGCCGGCCAAAGCGTTCGGATCTCCATCGACACCTACAAAGCAGCCGTGGCGCGAGAAGCCCTGCAAGCCGGCGCCCAGATCGTCAACGACGTCACAGCCCTGCGGGACCCGGAAATGCCGGGCGTTTGTGCGGAAGTAGAGTGCACGGTCTGCCTCATGCATATGCAAGGCACGCCCCAGACGATGCAACAGAATCCGAGTTACGGCGACGTGGTTGAAGAGGTCAAGCAGTTCCTCCTCGAAAGAGCCGCTTTCGCCAAGACTCAAGGCATTCCGAAAGAGAGGATCTGGATCGACCCGGGAATCGGATTCGGAAAAAACGACACCCACAACCTCACGGTGATCCGAGATCTGAGGGTCTTGACCGAGACCGGCTATCCAGTCCTGATCGGCATCAGCAGGAAGGGTTTTATCGGTCGCCTTCTCGGAAGCAGAGAGTCACCGGCGCCCGCAAAAGATCGTCTGGAAGGAACGCTTGCGCTTCAAATCTACGCCCAGTTAGCCGGCGCGGCCATCCTTAGAACCCACGACGTCCGAGCGGCCCGAAGGGCGGCGACAGTGATTGAATCGTTGAGTTTGTAAGAAGAGAGCCAGACCAGACGCGCCTCTCAGTCTCCCCTTGACAACCTGCAAACTAGCAAACTTGCCAACTTAGACCTTCTCCGTCTTCCAGTGCCCCAGCTTGAAAGCGATCATCGCCAGAACGCCCTGAAGCCCCTGCGTGGCGCTCATCGCGACCCAGGCGCCGGGCGTGCCCCAGCCGAAACCCACCGGCAGCGGAACAACTCCGCCGAGCCGAAACCCATGAGGCAGCGCGAACACAGCCGCAAGGGGAACCCGCAGGCCCCACAGGCAGAAGACAGTGATCCACAGCGGACGGACCGTATCGCCCGCGCCCTGCATCGCGCCCATGAGGACCATGGCGTAGGCAAATAGGAACTCGGTTCCGCAGAGGCACCGCAGGAGCAACGCGGCGTCGCTCGAGATGTCGGCCTTGCCGGAAGTGAGCCCCATCGCCACAAACATGGCAGAAACGAAGAGGGGGAACGCGACGGCGACCGTTACGAGTGCGGCGTGGTGGGCGGCGGTCCACGCAAGCCGCTCGGCGCGGTCTGGCTTCTTCATGCCCAAGCTTTGACCCACGAGTGCTGCCGCAGCGGCGGAAAGGCCGAACGGAGGCATGAACATGATCGACTCCAGAGCGAAGCCGATACTCATAGCGGCAATCGCGGCGGAGGCATCGGAGACCTGCTTCAAGACCAATGTGAACGCCCCGAGCGAAAATACTCGCAACGTCGCCATCACGCCTGCGGGAATCGCGATGCGAAGAATTCGGAAGGCCCAGTGCGAGTCGGGCACTCGAAAAGGTGAAAGCGGCCCGAGCGGCGTTCGCCGAATATAGATCACATAGCCGATCGCTGAAATCCAGGCGCTGCCCGCCAGAGCGCAGGCGGCGCCGGTCAAGCCCAGGCCGGCGCCAGGAACGGTAACGCCTGCAAAGTGCCGCGTGGGAAAGATCAAGAAGAAGTTGAGCGTGATGTGCAGGCAGATTTGAATGCCTGAGATGTACATCGGGCTCTTGGTATCGCCGATTCCACGCAGCGATCCGGCCAAGGTCTGAATAATGAACAGCGCGGGCAGCCCGAACGCGTACGCGGTCAGGAAACGGGTCATATGCCCGATCGCGGCGGAGTCATGGCTTGGAAGGACAAGCGACGAAGCAAATCCGGCGATCGAGGCCGTCAGCAGCCCGATCCCGATTCCGCCGAAAACGGAAAGGCTGAGCGACTCCTGCGCCCCGCGCCTGTATTCGTCCGCGTTCTCGGCCCCGAACGCCCGGCTCACGATGGCGGTCGCCCCGGTAGCCAGCGCCATCCCCAAGGAGAACATGAGGAACGTGACCACCGTGGATGCGCCGTAAGCGGTTAAGGCTGCAGAGGGAAGCGTGCCGGTGAAGAACCGGTCGAGCAGGGTGTTGATGACCTGCAGCGAGTTGAGCAGTACAGCCGGCCATGCAAGAGCCCACACGACGAGCGCCGAATTCTCGGCTACCGTCGACTCGGACTCGAGCGAAATATCGGCAACTGCCATTCATAGATTGTGGAAGCTGGAACCGGCCCATTGCGCCGGTCCCGGACCAGATGAGCAAAAACGGCTAACCGTTAATGAATTGCATTGCCAGTTCGGAGTACCGAGCGCCCGATGCCTTAAAGCTTGAAAGCTCATTCATCTCCTGTTGGTTCAACGTGACTTCGCTGGCCCCAGCGTTCTCTTCCAGATACTTGAGCCGCTTGGTTCCGGGGATCGGCAGGACGTTCTCGCCCCGCGTCAGCATCCATGCGAGAGCGACTTGACCCACCGCAACTCCCTTCCTCTTGGCGACTTCCTTCACCTTCTCGACGATCAAGAGGTTGTCCTCGAGGTTCGAGCCTTGAAACCGCGGGTTGGTCCGCCGCCAGTCATCTGCCGACAAGTCGTCCAGGGATTTGATCTCTCCGGTAAGAAACCCTCGTCCAAGAGGGCTATAAGGCACGAATGCCATTCCAAGCTCGTTCACGGTCGGTAGGATCTCATCCTCCACGTCTCGAGTCCATAGCGAGTATTCGGTCTGCAGAGCGGCAATCGGGTGAACTTTATTGGCGCGGCGAAGCGTATCCGCGGCGGCTTCGGAGAGCCCCAGATAGCGGACCTTTCCTTGCTTGACCAACTCCGCCATGGCGCCGACAGTCTCCTCGATCGCCACGCGCGGATCGACTCGGTGCTGGTAGTAGAGGTCGATCGTCTCGATTCCAAGGCGCTCCAGACTTCTTTCGCAGCACTTGCGGACATATTCGGGCGTGCCGTCCACGATCAGCGGCTCGTTCTGCCGAACCAGATCTTGATGAGAGGTCAGACTCCGGTCGGTGACGTTGCCAAACTTTGTCGCAAGGAACACCTGGTCGCGGACGTTCTTTAGGGCCTTAGCCAGCAAGAGCTCGTTTTGTCCGGCGCCATAGAGGTCCGCCGTATCCCAGTGGTTGACTCCAAGCTCCAGAGAGCGGCGCAAGACGGAGAGTGATTGATCGTCGTCGGGAGTCCCATAGGCCCAGCTCATTCCCATGCAGCCAAGCCCGATCTCGCCCACCTCGTCGTTTCCGATCTTTCGATTCTTCATCCG
>DASZPA010000109.1:0-5110 GCA_035550555.1 Fimbriimonas sp. | reverse complement strand
CTTCATAATCAGTTCCGTGGCGCCAGGTGGACGTAGAAACCAGCAAGGCCTCACCCAGCGTCAGGTTGAAACGTGCTCCGCCTTTTGGGAGCTTGGCCGTTCCAGAAAGCGCATGAATGGCCGCTCAGGGTCTTCCGATTGCACGATTATTTGCGGCCGAATCGATTGGTCTATTGATACGTAGGACCGGCACCCTTATCGATTGTGGGCTTGGACGAAGGTCGCCAACTCTCCGACCAACCGTTCGATTCGCTTCCGCGATCGCTCGTTCGAAACCGTCAGGTCGTCCGCGAAATCTTTGGCCGTGAGCTCGATGTGGGTGGGCGCCAGCCAGGCCCTCAGCTCGCGGGCGCAGTCTCGCATGGCGGCAAAGGTGGTGGAGTCGTTGATCGAGATCATTCCGACGGGTCGGCCCTGGAAGTATGGCGGATCGTCTCCGCTCAGCAACTCCGCGAAGTCGATCATGTTCTTGAAGACTCCACTCACGGTTCCGTGATAGGTGGGACTCACCCAGACCATCGCGTGCGACTTTCGATAGGCTCCGACCAGCCGCTCGATGCTCGGTTGCTGTTCCGGATCGTAGTCCGCCAGCTCCAGATCCGGCACGTACATGGGGAGGTCCAGCTCGCGCGGGTCCATAATCTCCACCGAAAATACCGAATGCTTGGCCAGATCGCGAACGGCTTTGCAGGTCGCAAGACTGTAGGACGGGGATCGGAGGCTGCCTGCCAGGCAAAGCAGGTGGTGGGGCGGACTGGACATCCGAATTCAAGTATCTCATGTCCGGAAGAGGCGAAGAAAATGCTTGTAGAATCTCACGCCAGAGGTAACGATGCCGATTATTCAGGACCACCATCGACGAGAGATGGACTCGCAAGGCTACACGGTGCTCGAAGGCCTCTTCACACCGGAAGAGATGAACGAGCTGGCCGAACTCATCGAGAATCACCAGCGCCGCCATGAGGAGCGGCTGCGAGCGCAAGGCGGCACAGACGGCAGCATCTCACGCGCCGATGAGATCACCTTTACGGATCACCTGGCTGAGGCCGATCCCGAGATCATGCGGTTTGTGAAGCGCCCTGAGTTCGTCGAGGTTACATGCGCCTTTCTGGGCCCCGATACCGACCTCTATTGGAACCAGTCGGTCTATAAGGCGCCCGGCGGCACGAAACAGTTTCCGTGGCACCAGGACGACGGATACATGGAGGTCGATCCCGCGCCCTATCTCACGCTTTGGCTCGCGATCAACGACGTGACCCTTGAGAACGGCTGCGTCTGGTTTCTTCCCGGGAGCCACAAGAGAGGCGTTGTTCCGCACGAGGACACACCGATCGGCAAATCGTGCTACTCGCTGGAAGCGGCGGACCAAGGGGTTCCCGCACCGCTCCCTGCAGGTTCGATCGCAGCATTTTGGTCTCAGACCATGCACAAGAGCGGATTGAACGTAAGCGATCATATGCGCAAGGCGTTTGTGATCCAATACGCCGCGGCGGGGCTCAAGTACGCGCACAACCAAGAGCCAGTTCCGGGGTTGACCCCGGTCGCAAGAGGCGGCAAAGGCGTCTAATCCATCACGATGGCGTTTATCGCTCCGCTGCTGGTCCTGCTTGTCCAAAACGACGATTTTTCCAAGACGTGGCAGGCCGTTTCCGAGGCTATCACGACCCGGTATTACGCTCGCGAGACTCGCCGGTCGGAAATGAACTCCCTACTCGCCGAGTACGGACCGAAAGCAAAGGCGGCGCAGACGAGAGAGGAGTTCGACCGGATCGTGAATGCCATGATCCACGACTTCAAAGATTCGCACTTCGCCTTTCTCACCGATTCCGACCAGGGGTACTACCTGATGGATGGGTTGGCTCGGCCCCAGTCGAGCCGGGCGATGCCAGAGATCGGAGCGTGGTTTGTTCCAGCTGCCGACGGCTACACCGTTACCATGGTCTTGGAGGGATCGGAGGCGGAAAGGGCCGGGTTGAGAAAGGGTGACCTGATCACCCTGATCGACGGGCACCCGTTCACACCGGTCGACAGTTTGAGAGACAAGGTCAACCGGTCCGTGACTCTGACCGTTCGCCGGGGTGACCGGACGCTCACGCCCAAGGTAAGCGTCTCCGACGAACGGTGCCTCGAGATGTTTCTCCAGGCCTCGCGAGACAGCGCCAAGGTCATCGAGAGGAATGGCCGCAAGATCGGCTACTTCCACCTGTGGACTCAAAGCAGCCCTGCGTTCCAGCAGGCGCTGGACGGTGCAGTCCTCGGCAAGCTGCGGGACACCGATGCCTTCATTTTGGACATGCGCGACGGATTCGGCGGACGGCCGAACGGCTACGGAGACGCGTTCTTTCGTCCGGAATCCTGGATCGAATACAAGTGGAATCCCAGGTCTGGAACGAAAGAGCTCTTCGGCTATCAGCGACCTTTGGTATTGCTGATCAACGGAGGCTCGAGGAGCGCAAAGGAGGTGCTCAGCTACATCTTCAAGAAGAGCAAGCGCGCCACCTTGATCGGACAAACCACCGCGGGAAACGTGCTGGGGACCTTTCCCATCCGAATCAACGACTGGTCGTATATCGAAATCCCGATCGAAGACGTGATCACGGATGGAAAGCGCTTGGAGGGCCGGGGAGTCACGCCGGACGTGGCTGTGCCTTCCGAGTTCGACCAGGACGGCCATGACATGGATCTTCAGGCGGCCCTGGACAGGCTGGCGAACGTGCCGGCAGCCCATTCTTAGGAGAACCTTCGCCTTCTCAACGCCATTCCCGACAATTGCAGCGGAGTGGAACAAACTGTTCTCTGAGAGCGGTATGTTCTCCCATTCGCCTCGTAACCTTTTTGTTTGCTTCTTGCTGCCTCGCCTTGCCAGTCGCGGCCTTCGCGGCGCCCCAGGTGCTACCCGGATATAAGATCGACCACCCACCCAAGGTCGATGGGGTGATCGACGAGAGCGGCGAATGGAAGGGTGTTCCGAGCATCTCTGGCCTACTGGATGAGAACACGAACGAAAAGGCTGCCGATAACGGCACATTTTGGATCGCCTACGACGCCGATTTCATTTATATAGCGGCTCGGTTGGATGACTCCAAGTCTGGCCAAATCCGTGCCCAGCAGTACCAAACCAACGTGAGTCTGCAAGGTGACGACTCCTTATCGTTCGATCTCGACGTCAGTGGGACCGCGACCGATTTCAGCACTTTCCAGGTGAATCCCAAGGGCGCGACGAACATCCAGTTGGCAGGCGGGCGCGCCGCGAAGAGGGAGTGGGCCGGCGAGTTTCAAGCGGCAAGCCGCATCACCGCCACAGGTTGGGAAACGGAGATGAGGATTCCGTGGCAGGTGATGAAGCTGCCGCCCGCCGGCCCAAAAGACTTGCGCTTCCTCTTTGAGCGTTTTCTAGCTCGGACCAACCGATCCTACTCGAACGTGTATTTAGGTTCGGGCACCAGCAATACTCCAATCTGGAAAGGGGTCGCCGTTCCGAAAGAGATCATCGACCGCTCTATCAAGCTGCTCCCCTACGCGTATGCGGGATACGACTCGCACGAAGGCGTCATCGGGAACATGGGGCTCGACTTGAAGACTGCTTTGAGCGATCAGACTCAGCTTGTTGCGTCGATCAACCCAGACTTCCGGAACATTGAGAACCAGATTCTTTCGCTCGATTTCAGCCGTTTTCAGCGGCTCGCAAACGAGTCCCGGCCGTTCTTTCTCGAGGGTTCCCAGTACGTCGGGTCTGCTCTGTTTGCCAGCCAGCTGGTTCCGCGATTTGATGTCGGAGTCAATACATACGGCAAGCTGAACGATAAGACCAGCTTCGGCGCGTTAGCCACCACCCAGTACGGGGCGCAAACCGATATCGTTGCGAACGGTACTTACGCGCCCGATGCGGACTCGAGCTACCGCTTTGGCGTAACCAGCCTTCAGGGCGAGGGTATCCACAACGAAGCGTTCCTCGCGAGATACCAGAAGACGTTCGGACCCTGGACGATCTTCTTGCGGGACATGGCCAGCCAGGACGACAAGCTTGGCTACGGGGACAACGATAATGCGGAGATCTTCTATGTGGGCTCGGGGATCTTCGCTCTCGCAGAATATTCGCGGGTCGATCCCAACTTCAACCCTCGCCTCGGGTTCTTCCCCGAGGTCGACTATCGAGGCTTTGACGGGCTCTTCAACTATACGAAGCCGTGGAACCACGGACCACTGAGTGAAGCCGGGGGTGGGCTCACTTACGTGACCTATGATCATGTCAACGGCGACGATTATCGAAGGGACGTCGACTACAACATCTTTGGGACGCTGCGCAACGGTTTCCGTCTAACCCTCGATCAGGATTTCGCCCAATTCGAAGGGTCTAACGACCATCTGACGACGCTCTCCGCGCTTTATCCAAGAGGCGATCCCTACAACTCCGCAGGAGCGACGCTAGCCTCGGGAGTGGAGGCCGGAATCCCTTATACAAGCGTTGCGCTTACCGCCAACAAGCGGTTCTTCAATCGGCTCCAGTTCATCGGGCGGTATCAAGTGGTGAACTACGACGGGGTGACCGACCAGGCAATCTTCGACGTGAGCTGCGACATCGGCCACGAGCAGGCTGTTTATGGCCGGCTGGCGGCCCAGGATGGAGAGATTGGAGGCTATTTGGCTTACCGAAGAAGTGGAAACCTTGGCGCCGAGTACTACCTGATCGTTGGCGATCCCAACGCGACGACGTTCCGCCCGAGCGTGATTCTAAAGGTGGCCATACCTCTGCAGATCGGCAGCAGCCATCCCCGCAAGGCCAAGAACGGCTAAGGTTCTTGCCATACTTTGTCAAAAATGGCCTAACTATTCTGGCCGATGCATCCGTCTGTTTTCCGTGCGTCGGGGCCTGGCCGTTGGGATCGTTTTTGCTACATTGCTCGGTTCAGCCTTCTCGGCAGTCCCAATTACGATTCAAGGCTATCGGATTCCCACTCCTCCCACGATCGATGGGATCGTTCATGAGGACGGGGAGTGGAAGGGCGTTCCCTCTTTGGAGGGCCTGGTGGATTTGGGAACGGGGGAGAAGGCGCCCGATGCGGCCACCTTCTGGATTGCGTACGACAAGGACTACATCTATGTGGCTGCG
>DASZPA010000108.1:0-55446 GCA_035550555.1 Fimbriimonas sp. | reverse complement strand
TGATCCCAAGGACCTGCGAGGACTGACCAAAACATTTCGGCCCCGGAGTCGTCAAGTAAAATTCAATCTCCAAAGCCCTCGTAGCTCAGTGGATAGAGCACCCGCCTTCTAAGCGGATGGTCGTTGGTTCGAGTCCAATCGAGGGCGCCACCCAATTTGAACCCAAAAACGGGTGGGTTTTAAGCCATGGGTTCTCTCACTTTTCGGTCTATGGTGCTGATCTTTGAAGATTACGCCTTTACGAGCTCAACGGAACGCCCTGCAAATTTATCCAGTTTTCGCCGACAGACCGGATCGTCAATGCTTTAGGGGTCACTCCCAAAAGCAGCTCTTGTATTCTAAAAAGCTTGCTAATCCTCATCATTGTCTTTGCGCGAAGTGAGGATCTTCTCTCGATTTGGGCTGGGTGGATACGGTTCGCCTCGTCTTATCTTGCCTTGGTGGACATACTCCATGATTGCCAATTTGACGGTGTCGGTGTACTTCTTCTTCTCGCAGTGGCAGTAGTCGGCCAACTCAAGGAGTACGAGATTTGGCAACCGATACGTTTTGCTGGTCTTTCCCTGAGTGAGATCATCGGCCATGGCGGGCCATCTATTGTATGTTAAGAAACAATACTTGACGAATCGAGTTTGCCAGTGAGCCCGTCCAAACATTGAGCGTCAGAAAGGCGTTTAGTATAGTGGTGCGCCCACGGAGAGATTCGAACTCTCAGTTCCCCAGTTACGAAGCCGGGACCTATTTCCAATAGCGGGGGCGCTCTGCGCGAAGTTTCGCGCTCAAAGAGAAGGACGTGAGCCGCCCACAAAACGCTTCTGTTGCACTAGGCTTAACCCCGGATCATATGGTCTAGGCCTTCCTTTTGTTTCCGAGCTTTAGTTTGCCGACCGCTTCCTTTTTGATCTTCTCCTGGGCACAAACGTAGTGCTTCGCGGTCGTCTCGATCCGCTTGTGCCCCATCACCGACGAGACGATATGCATGCGTGGCTCGGTGTCGGCGAAGTGGGTTCCAAAGGTGCGGCGCAGATCATGGGACGTGAAGGGATCCCTTTTGGTACGCTTCGCAAAGGATGGGCTGTACTTCGCCTGAGTGCAACAGGAATCCTACAAGTTAAAGCCCCGGATCGGTGAAGATCGGGGGCTTTTTTGCTGTTTAGGCAAGGAGGCTGATATCTATATATCAACCTTCTTGACAAGTCGGCCCTGGATGGAAGGGTTGACTTAATTTTTTCGATAGCGTTACTACTTAGCTGGCTCGAAGGATGCGGAACTCGGCCTTCTCACCCGTCCGCGGCTTGATCGTCATTTCGACGTCAAGGCCTAGCTTGTTGAGCATGTCGGCCATTCGCTCGATGCTGAAACGAGCGTATTTGCCGCCGAGAAGCTGATTTAGATCCGGACGAGAGACGCCCATGAGCTTGGCGGCTTTCACTTGGTTAAGGCCTTGGGTTTCCATCTCGCGTTGGATGGCGCCCACGAGTTTGGATTTGCGTAAACGCTCTTCAGCGTCGGGCAAACCGAGGTCGGCAAAGATGTTGCCCCCCGCGGGGGTTACTTCTGGTTCTTCCATTTGTTGTGTCTCTCCTATGCTTCTCGCAGTCTAGCGTCCGGCGAAACCGTGCAAAACCACCTAAAACCGTGCAAAAGGACCAGATGTGTAACGATTTGAGAGGAATTCCGGGGAAATCTCGTCAATAATTGGTGGAGGAAGTCTTGACCAGACTTCCTACGGGGCGGCAATGAAAGTTCGAAACGACGCGATGAAGTGCACTGGGCTCGTAACATCCAATGTTGCGCCGCTCGTCTCTGTGCGCAAGGCGCCCCGAACCGAAGAGCGAGAGGTGATGAGTCCGACAAGCCCCTTCCGTGGGATGGCCCGCAAGGCTCTTGCCGATCACCGCGCCGGTCTAACTAAGCCGTTCCCGCAAGAGTGACCTCTCAGACGACGGACGAGTTCTGGGAACTTTACTACGGTCTGCCCGAGCAAGTGCGCAGGACTGCCCGCAAGAACCACGACCTTTGGTTGCAGGATCTCAACCATCCTGGTCTTCACTTCAAGGAGGTGGATTCCGGTGAATCTATCTGGTCGTGCCGCATCGGTCGAAATTACCGCGCCCTTTGCATTCGCGATGAGGACACATGCATCTGGTTTTGGATCGGAACCCACGGCGAATACGATCGGATCTTGAATGCCTAAAGCCTGGTACCGGCTCAGGCCCCTTTTATTATGGTGACGACCATGGTGACGACCGTTTGTAAATGCTAAGAAAAGTTATGCGATGAAAAGACACATTTCAGGTTCAAAAGTGCACCTTTAACAACGCGTAAAAACAACCGCACCCGCCTTCTAAGCGGATGGTCGTTGGTTCGAATCCAATCGAGGGCGCCAAGCCTAATTCGAACCTGATTTGTGAGGTTCCGAGGGGTCGGACTCGCAAAGCTCTTGTCGTAACTGTTCTGACACTTTCAGCAATCAAACCATCTTTCCCAGGTCACGCCGCCGCGGATCTTTCGAATCGCGCGGACAAATCTTTGTACACGAAATTCGCTACGCACGGCGCCGGACCTTTCGCCGAGAATGTGTTGGGTCCGGGCGCCAGAAGAAGACAGTCAGCATTGCCAGCGATTAGGTCCTTATCGGCTGGAATGCCCATTCTTCACCACCAAGGGGAGCCATCGGACCCCTCTGGGATTGGAGCCTCAGGGGGAACGCCGTACTTGGCCGGGATTCTACGAGCCCCGAGCCAAGACGGCGCAGTTGCAGTACCGGCTGCTCATCGGGCCGACGAAGCTGTCGGCCCTGAGCGCGAGCATGCACTCGCCCGGCATGAGAATTGTTGGCTCGCCTCGCCTGAAATCCAAGGTGCGCTCTGTAAAGACATCGACACTCAAGGACCCCCGTTTTGGCCCGCGGCTCCACTTTGATATAATGGGGGCAGGCGCTTCGGACGCCACCGGGTCCGCGGAAATGGGTTCAACCCACCGAATCGAGCTCTGTCAAATCCAATAACCCTATGCGGCCTGATCGCGGACCTCGGGCTGAACGCATGGAGGTTTATGAACAAGCATCTACCAGAGCGCCCCGACCTTGAGCACCTCAAGGACGAAGCAAAAGCGCTCCTTCAATCGCTCCGAAACGGAGATTCCGACGCCCTTGCTCGCGCTGGCGGTACCCAAAGCGACTATCGTCTCGCGGATGCTCAGCGGATTCTCGCGCGCGAGTACGGCCATGCGAGCTGGGCCAAGCTCAAGCAGCATGTGGAAGGAGCGAAAGACCGTCGCATGGCCTTCTTTCAAGCGCTTCGAGGCGGGGACCGAACCACCGTCGCGCGGATACTTGACCAAGAGCCCTCCCTGGTGCGCGCGCGCGACGAAGGGGCGTTTGGAGCAGCCGTCATCACGATCGCTGCCGAGCGCGACGACCTTCCGCTAATCGATCTGGTGCTCGACCGCGGTGCGGACATTGATGCGCGCAGCGACTGGTGGGCCGGCAGCTTTGGTGCGCTCGACCTCGCCGGCGAATCAACGAGCGCGTACCTTCTGAAGAAGGGGGCCAAGATCACGGCTCACGCAGCGGCGCGTCTCGGCCACGCCGATCAGCTTCGCGAGATGATCCGGAAGGACCCGGACGTTGTCTTTGAAAGAGGCGGAGACGGACAGTATCCGCTCCACTTTTCAAAGACTCCGGAGATCGTGGACCTCTTGGTGGACGCCGGGTCTGTCCTCGACGCGCGGGATCTGGATCACGTCAGCACTGCGGCCCAGTTTCGTATTCAAGATCCGGACGTCTGCAAGCGGCTGCTTGAGCGTGGGGCCAGTCCCGACGTCTACATGGCGGTCATGCTGGAAGACGCGCCGCTTCTGGAGGCACTGATCGTGGCCGATCCCAAGTGTCTGTTCCGAACGCCGATGGACCTCGGTAATCCGATGATTCCGCAGGCTCCAGGGTTTCCCGTCTACACCTACAACATCGGTCTGGGCCGGCCTTTCCAAATAGCCGCCCATTACGATAAGCGCCTCGCGATGGAGGTCATCGACAGTCACTCGAGCCCCGCTCTGAGACTGCTGGCCGCCTGCTGGATGAACGACTCGGCGAAAGCCCATCGGCTTGCGAGCCATGTCGGAGATCTGTCCACTCGGGACGCCTCGCTCTTGGCCGAGGCGGCTTGGGATCGAAGGACCGACTCGATCAAGCTGATGCTCGAGCTGGGATTCAACCCCGACGCGGCCGGGATCCATCGCTCGACGCCCCTTGACCGGGCCGCATTTCACGGCTTCGACGACGTGATTGAGGCCGTCCTGCCGTACAATCCCTCGCTCACCGTAGAGAACGAGTTTGGCGGAACGCCTTTGCGGGCATGCGTCTACGGCTCGATCCACTCTTGGCGTAAGGACGGCAACTTTCCACGGAGCGTAGAGCTGCTGTTGGAGGCGGGCTCGCCCCGGCCGACCAAGCTGCATGGAAGCCCCGATGTGAACCACATATTGGAGAGGTACGGCATTTCGACCTCCTAGGTGGGCTCCCGACGGGCCGGCTCTTCGCCGGCCAGTCGGAAGCCGAGGATGCCCCTGACTACGCCGCGAGCGCTGGCTTGACCTGGCTGAACGAGCCACGGCTCCTCATGAACGGCTCCTCGAACAGCCTGTAGGTGACAAGACTGCAAAGAACCGTCGCCAACACGCTGAGGGTGCCAAAAAGCCAGAACCCCCGCACAGACGCACCGGCGACAGAGTAAGGCCATGCAAAGACGAGCCAGTGAATCGCCAGAAGATGGATCAGGTAGACGCTGTAGCTGATATCCCCCAGGGCGCGACAGGGCTTCCAGGCGAGCAACCCGAACAGCGTATTGCCTGCGGCAATCGGGACGAAGCAAAGCAGGAGCATCACGTCGGAGAACTTCGAGTGGTGCATATAGAGCACCGCCAAACCGGCGACGACGAGAACGGTGCCGCCTATGCCCCTGAGGAACGAAAGGGCGACCTTACGCTCGACCACTTCGGCGGAGATCATTCCTACGAGAAAAGGCGCGCACTGCGCCAAGTCCTCCAGCCTTGACACTCTCAAGCCGATCAGCAAGATGGCAAGAGCCACTGGCAGGAACGCGACGAAGCTTTTCAGAGACCGCGCGAAGATCCATGCGAGCACAGGGAAGATCGCATAGAAGCAGACTTCGAAAGCCAGCGTCCAGCACTGGGCGAGATAGAAGAAGGGAGTTTGGCCTCTGATGGTCGGCCAGTCCCCGCTTGCGGTGCGGGGATACAAGAGCTGTGCGGCGCTCTCGAAATCCGCCGCTGACAGGGCTCCCCTGCCGTGAGCCATCAAGGTCGCAGCAGTGGCCGCGACGACGGCCACATACAAGGGGAAGATTCGCAAGAACCTTCGGACGTAAAACTCCTTGACATCCAACCGTCCCTTGCGGCGAATGGCCTTGGACCAGAAGAGAAACCCGGTGATGCAGAAGAAGAGCTGGACGGCTGTCACCGGAGCGAACTCAAAGAAATGCCCGGGGAAAGTCCACTCTCCGGTCCGCAAGTAGGTTCGAAAGCTAAGGAGGTGCGAGAACAGGACGGCCAGCGCCAGAAAGCCTCTCAGGCCGTCGATCGAGCTGATCCGCTCGGGCTGAGCGGGAAAGAACCTGGAAAGTGACTTGCTCCGAAGGCCGAGCCAGAACAGGCCGAGAACAAGAGCCGTGATCCCAAACGCGTCGAAGAAGGAGCTCCAATCGTGTTGCATCGCGTACTCGGCAAGAGAGCCTTGTGCAGACATGGCAAGATCTGGGCCGGATCGACGACTCGGTCGAAATCAAATCGATCCGCCGGCAATCAAAGGGTCGAGGATGCTGTGCAATCGCTGCAAACGCCGTCCAGACTCGAATTCCATGCCTCGGACGGCCCTGCCGTTGTCCTCCAAGAACCCATGTCCCTTCCACGGCAATCGATTTTCAGGCATTCGCAAATCTCCGTAACATCGCAATAAACGCATAAGCGGCTCGACGAAGGCCCAGACACGGCTCGAAATGTGGGCGATGACGACAACCGGCAAGAGAGCTTTCCAAGCGCCCGATATCCCTGCTCCGCGCTATCTTCGAGGGCGCGTTTGAGTGACACCAGTCATTTACATCAGTACCGAACCGTTGAGGACTTCGCGAATTGCTCCGATATAGAAGGGAGGATTCCCGGGTTACCTGCATGGACTCAAGCGTTGCGCCAATCGGTCGATGGAGACCTAAAAGCCTCTTGCCCCTGATCGCGGTCGTCCTCACCGTCTCTAGCGGGCTGGTGCTGCTTGGGTGGGCATTCGATATTTCGGCCCTCAAGCGCTGCTTCAACGGCCTGACCCCTGTGAATCCGCTCACGGCCGTCTGTTTCCTTGGACTGGGAGGACAGCTCCTCCTCAGGCTGAAGGCGCCCAAGCTGGCTGATCTGATCTCCGGCGCCGTCGTCTTGGTCGGGGCTGCCAGGATCGGAGCCTACGTATTGGGCGCGACGTTTCCGATGGACCAGCTTCTGTTTCAAAAGGCAGTGTCGAACAGACACGAGCCCAACCGAATGGCCCTGATCACCAGCGTGATGTTCGTTACGCTCGGCATGTCGATGATCTTGACGAATCAGCGAAATGCGGTGGCGAAGCTGATCGCGCAGATTGCGGCGTCCATCAGCACGCTGACGATTCTCTTCGTTCTCGATTGCTATGCGCTCAGAACGGTCGATCCGAACGGACCCACCATCCCGATGGCGCTTCACACGGCTTGGATGTTCGGCGCGGTCGCAGCAAGCGCGTTCATCCTCTCAGGCAAAGAGGGCGCGCTCACCAGCTTGTCGTCGAACACGAGCGCCTCTCTGGTCTCAAGGCGCCTACTCTGGTCGACACTGCTAGTTCCATTGGGCCTCTGTCTGGCTATCCAGAAACTCCAACAGGCCGGAGGAGTCTCGACTGCGACCGGAGAGGCTCTCCTTGCGACGGCGATCTCCGGCGCTTTGGGACTGACGATTTGGATGGGAAGCGTCTTCGCCCACAGAAGCGAAGAGAGTCTTCGCAAAGCAGAGGCCGAGAATCGTCAGACAAAGGAGTACCTTCGAGAGATCCTGGACTGCGATCCTAACCTCATTTTCATCAAGGATCGCGACGGGCGCTTCATCTTGGCGAACAAGATGTGCGCCAGCGTCTTTGGCAAGACTCCGGAGGAGCTGGTCGGCTGCACCGAAATGGAGCTCTCGTCCGAGCACGAGGAGATCCAGCGCTTCCTCAATGCCGATCGCCGGGTGATCGACACGGGAGAAGAGCTTTGGCTGCCCAACGAAAGGATCACCGGAGTCGAAGGGCACACGCATTGGCTTCAAACCATCAAAAAGCGCATCCGTTCATTCTCCGGAAGCGAATATCACGTCCTCGGCATTTCGACGGATGTGACGGACAGGGTGAACCACGAATCGCAGTTGGCAAGCGCAGCCCAGCAGATCCAAGACCTCTACGATCAGGCGCCGTGCGGCTACCACTCCCTCGGACCCGATGGCACGGTGATCCTGATGAACGAGACCGAGCTGAGGTGGCTTGGCTATACGCGGGAGGAAGTCGTTGGCAAGGCCAAGTACATCGACCTCATCGCGCCGGGGTTCAAGCAAGACTTCGTCGAAGGGTTCGCAAGCCTTCAGGAAAACGTCCCTTCTCGGGAAGTAGAGCTTTGCCTGATCCGAAAAGACGGCGCCGAGCTGCCGGTGATTGCGATGGCGGCAAAGGCCGTCGACGAGGAGGGCCGGTTCGTCAGCAGCCGAACGACGATCTTCGACCTTTCGGAACGGCAGGCAGCCGAAAGGCGCGTGGTGGCCGCCATGAGAGAAGCCGAACGCGCCAACAAAGCCAAAAGCGAATTCCTGTCACGTATGAGCCACGAGCTAAGGACGCCCCTCAACTCGATTCTCGGCTTTGCGCAGCTCCTCGAGCTGGAGGGTCTGCCCAAAAAGAAGCTGGAGAGCGTCCACCAGATCGCGAGAGGCGGAAAACACCTGCTCAACATGATCAACGAGATCCTCGACATCTCGCGCATCGAATCCGGCACGTTCGGTATGTCGCTGGAGCCGGTCGAGATCTGCACAACACTGCGCGAGGCGGTCAATCTCGTCAAACCCATCGCTGACACGAAGCCCGTGCGGTTGGTTTTCGACGAGAGCAAATGCCGGGATGTCCACGCGTTCGCAGACCGTCAAAGGCTCCTGCAAGTCTGCCTCAATCTTCTTTCAAACGCGATCAAATACAACGTCGACCACGGCTCCGTAACCATAACGGTCGAGTCGGCTGACAAAGACCGCGTTCTAGTCAGCGTTGCCGACACCGGCATCGGAATAGAGGCTTCCGAAGTTGAGAATCTGTTCAGTCCGTTTGCCCGGCTCGGAGCGGAGAGGCTTGAAATCGAGGGGACGGGTCTTGGGCTCGCTCTGTCGAAGGGATTGGTCGAATCGATGGGTGGAACGCTCACCTTCAAGGCGAACGAGCCCTCCGGAAGCATCTTTTCGGTAGAGCTTCCCGGCGCCCAAAGCGAAATCGTTCGGCGTGAAGCGGAGGTCACGAATATCGTGGAAGCGGGTCACGTTTGGGAAGGCAGTCGCACGGTCCTTCTGATCGAAGACAACGCGGCCAACATCGAGCTGGTCGAGCGAATCTTGGAAACGCGCCCAGGGGTCAGCCTGCTCGTCGCCATGCAGGGAAGGCTCGGCATCGACCTTGCCACACGCCATCAGCCCGACGTCGTCTTTCTCGATCTCAACCTTCCCGATATTCAGGGGCAAGAGGTTTTGCGAATACTCCGAAACCTAGAAGAGACGAAGAATATTCCGATCATCGTAACGAGCGCCGATGCGACGCCAAAACAGGTGCGCACGCTGCAAGCGGCCGGCGCCGACGACTACATCACGAAGCCCTTGGATATCCCGGGCTTCCTCAGCGTTCTGGACGGAATCTTGAGCAGGGAGAAACTGGTTGCGTAAGAATCAACTCTATCGGGATGCCCATATCGTCGTCATTGACGACGTGCAGGCAAACGTGGCGGTCCTCAAAAGGACTCTCGAATGGGCAAAGTATAAGCGGGTCAGCGGGTTCTCAGACCCGCAAAAGGCTCTGGAAACGTTCAGAAACGATCCACCGGACATCATCCTTCTGGACCTTCATATGCCCGGCTTGGACGGCTTCCAGGTTCTCGACTGGATCAAATATAAGAACGAACGCAACGACTATGTGCCAGTCCTCGTGCTGACCGCCGACGCGAACGCCGAGACCCGCCGAAAGGCGCTCTCCCTCGGAGCGGACGATTTTCTCACGAAGCCGTATGACGCCACCGAGGTGATGCTGCGAGTCCACAACTTCCTCGAGACGCGCTGGCTGCACAAGGAGTTGGAGAACAAGAACGCAGACCTCGAAAGTCTGGTGCAGCGCCGAACCAAAGAGCTCGAACAAGCGAGGATGGAAGCCTTGGAAACCCTCGCGCGCGCCGCGGAATTCAGAGACGACAACACGGGCGAGCACGCCAAGCGCGTCGGAGACCTTTCAGCCCGGATCGCCGAGGCGGCGGGTCAAGACTCCGTGTTCGTGGAGCTCATCAGAATGGCAGCTCCGCTTCACGACGTTGGCAAGATTGGAGTGCCGGATGCCGTGCTCCTCAAGCCCGCCAAGCTCGACAAGGAGGAATTCGAGATCATGAAGAGCCACTCCGAAATCGGCGGAAGGATCTTGGCGGGAAGCGAGTCGCCCGTTCTCAAGATGGGTGAGGAGATCGCGCTCTCCCACCACGAGAAGTGGGACGGCTCTGGCTATCCACTTGGACTGAAGGGCGACGAGATTCCTCTCTCCGGCCGTATCGTCGCGCTGGCCGACGTCTATGACGCTCTCACCTCGGAAAGGCCATACAAGCGCGCATGGCGCCCGGAAGAGGCCTATCGCCACATCGAGGAGTCCGCGGGCGCCCACTTCGATCCGCGACTGGTCGAAGCCTTTTGGACTTTGATCGAAAGGGAAGAGCTGCAGGTCGCCGCCTAGCGGACAAACCCTTCTTTGTTTCCGCCGTCGACGGTGATCGTGCATCCCGTCGTCCGGCTGGATCGCTTCTCGCTTGCCAGCCAAGCGATCGCTTCCGCAATGTCGTCCGGCGTCACCACCACCCCGAGCAGCGATCGCTTCCGGTAATGCTCGATCAGCTCGTCCGGGTGAATGCCGAGAGACTTTGCCGTCTGCTCCTTCCACGCCTCCGTCCAGATGCCGGAGCCGGTCACAACTCCATCAGGATTGACCGCGTTGACTCGGATGCCCTTTGAGGCGAAATCGAGCGCCGTGCACCGCGCCAGATGAAGCTCGAACGCCTTGGCGGCGCTGTACAGCGCCGCGTTGGCGCCGGCCGCAGTTCCGTTCTTGCTTCCGACCACGACCACGCTTCCTCCGGTGCCCTGAGATTCCATCGCCCGGATGCCGGCGCCCATCGTGTCGAAGTAACCCTTGATAAGCAGAGAATCCAAGAGTCTGTAATCCTCGGCGGTGGTGTCTGCGACGTTTCCGCGCCGGGCATTGCCCGCGTTGACCACCAGAATGTCCACGCCGCCAAAGGTCAAAATCGCCTCATCGAAGGCGTCCTGAAGACTCTTGGCGTCGGTCACGTCGCACACGACGCCTTTGGCCGATCCAGGAACGCCCGAAGCCTTCAGCACCTCTTCTTCCGCCTCTTTGAGCCTCTCCGCATGGATGTCCAGGAGAATCACCGAAGCGCCCAGGGCGGAAAGCTTGAGAGCGGTCGCCTTGCCGATCCCCTGCGCGGCTCCGCTAATGACGGCCACCTGGCGCGAGAGCTCCCGCTCGGGCGGCTGCCGCCGCAGCTTCGCCTCCTCAAGCAGCCAGTACTCGATGTCGAAGGCCTCCTGCTCTGGCAAGGCGGCGTAAGTGCTGACCGTCTCCGCCCCACGCATCACCTCGATGGCATTCCGGTAGAACTGGCCCGTCACCTTCGCCTCTTGCGCGTTCTTGCCGAACGACACGATTCCCACGCGGGGGATCAGCACGACGCTCGGATTTGGATTCCGCATCGCCGGGCTGTCCGGCCGTTTGCACCGCTCGTAATACTGCGCATAGCCCTTGCGAAACGCGTCCAGCTCAGCGTCGATGTCCGCTCCCGGGTTCAGCACCATCGGCCGGATCTTGGTGCGCAAGAAGTGGTCAGGGCAGCTCGTGCCCAGAGCGGCCAGCTTCTCAAACTTCTGGTGAGTTGTGAACTCGATCGCCGGCGTTGAGGTGTCGACGCTCGCGATGAGCCGCTGTCCCTCAAATGCCACTTTCCCTCGCAGCTTCGGCAGCAGCTCCGTCAAGACCCAGTCTGAGCCGCCGTGGGCCCACTCCACGCGCTTTCCAAAGGGATGCTTGTTCGGGCTGCTCTCCAAAAACTCCGTCGCATCGTTGATGAGCCGGAGGGTCAGTTTGTAGCACTCCTCCCAATCGTCCGCCCAACAGATGAAGCCGTGGCCTGCCATCATGGCCCCCTCCAACCCCGGTTCGCCGTCGATGAGCTCTTTCAGCATCAATCCCAGCTCAAATCCGGGCCGCTTCCAAGGCAACAAGCCGACGCGCCCCTTGTAAACCTCCCGAGTAAGATCCCCGACCTCTGCGCTCGCCGCCAAGGCGATCACCGCGTCGCTGTGCATGTGGCTGACGCACTTGAAGGGCACGAACGCGTGCAGAGGGGTGTCGATGCTCGGCGCCGCAGGGTTATTGTCGAAGATGCACCGCATGTAAAGGGGCACGATCTCGTCTTCGTGGAGTCCGCTCCGGTATCTCTTCTCCAGGCCGACCACTTTCTCTTGATAAAGCGACGCGAAGTTCGAGCGTTTTGCGCTGCCCAAATCGCCGCCCGAAGCCTTCACCCAAAGCACGTCGACCGGGTCGTCTGTCAGGGGGTCACGCATCTCAACCTTCGAGCTGGTGTTGCCGCCGCCATAGTTCGTGATGCGCGGATCGGCGCCAAGCAGGTTGCTCGCGTAGACCAGAAGATCCACGGGATCTTTCGGAGCCTTGGAGTTATCCCACAAGTCGGGAACGACGTTCGATTGCACGAGAGCCATGGGTCCCACGAGCTTACCGAGACGGGCCCGTCAAGGACAGAATGAAGCATGGGCGAAGCACGTCGACGGCGCTTTGAGCAGGTTCTCCAGAGACTCTGTGAAGTCGCCGCCGACATCTCAGGCCAACCGCGTTCCGAAATCACTCCCTCGTCACGGATCTCGGACGTGCTTGAGATGGACAGCCTCAACACGGTCCAGCTTGTGATGGCGGTGGAAGATGAGTTTGGCATTGCTTCGAAAACGTCTGAGTTTGAAGTCTTCAGCCGTTCCGTCGTTACCTTCGAAGACCTCGCCAAAGCTCTCTTGGAGGACGGCCCGTAGGGGACCAGGTGTGGAGCTGAGAAATAAGACGGCCTTGGCTGCTCATCCTCGGCACCACGCCCTACCTTTTCTTGCCGACCGATGCCGAGCTGAGGCGATCGTCCCGGAGATTGGATTGGACCCGTCTGGCGAATGGAACGGCCCTCATAATCGAGCCATGCCGGACTCACGAGGGCAGGGCATGTCGGACGTTCTCATGCGGCTATGCAAGGTAGCGGCGGAGGAAACGGGGAAGCCGCTCGCATCGATGTCCCCAAGCACCAGAATCATTGAGGACCTCGACTTCGACAGCCTGGCAATCCTTGAGTTCCTCATGGCCGTCGAAGACGAGTTCGGAATTCCGCCACTGGAGACCGCGGGCAGAGACTTCTTCGTCGGCCCCCTGAAGACCCTTGGGGATCTTGAGCGGATCGTGACCGAAGCTCTGGACGCTCCCACGCCCGCGAGCGGCAAGCCATTCCCCCATGGCCCTGTCGAATCCGAACCTGCGCAAGTGCCGTTCACTCATGTCGAGACCAACCAACCCCGCCTCTTCGAAAAGATGGGAACGAACGACCAGGGCTTTGCTCAGTTCCGGCGAAAAACGGACGGCATGCGGTGCATCCTCATACCCGAATGCACCGTCACGATCGGGATTGATGGCGCACGTCCCGAGCAGGCGCCTGCTCATCCGGTAAGGCTGTCGAGCTATCTCATCGACGCGGAGCCGGTATCCAACGCAGCCTTCGTCCGCTTCCTCAATGAAATCGACGCCCCGCCGAGAGACCTCTACGGCACGGATGAGGACGATAAGCGAAAGGAAAACTTGGCAATCGTCCCTAGGGACGGCCTGTTCCAGTGCGTATCGGAGATGGAGGACCATCCGGTGGTGATGGTCTCCTGGTTCGGAGCTAACGCTTATTCGCTCTGGGCGAACGGCCTTGACTGGCGCGATGCAGAGTTGTCGATGCTCCCTTCAGAGGCGCAATGGGAAAATGCCGCTCGTGGCGCCACAAACGGCTGGGCTGCCAAACACAAGGCTGGCGAAACCTATTCGCGAGTCCTTCCGACCGCCCCTGTCACCGCTCACATCGGCGCTTCCGAGTACGGACTCCTCCACATGTCCGGCAACGTCTGGGAGTGGTGCCGGGACTGGTACGACCCGCACTTTTACAGCCATGGTGACCAAATGGACCCCGTGTGCATTTGCGAGACCGGTATCCGCTCCGAACGAGGAGGCAGTTGGGTAGGTCCAAGCCACCTTGCCGACGTCACCTACCGGCGAGGCAGGCCGCCGGGGGCCAGAGGACGCTGCCTGGGCTTCCGGTGCATCGGAACCTTACCTGGCGCCGTCGAGTAACCGTCCCACGCCCTTCTCCGGATCCCTGCCCAGACCCAGTGCTTGGCAGAGCCCTGGGGAGGCCCGGATCTCGTCCACGAGTATGGACCGACCCTTGGTTTTCGCGTCATTCTCGGGCATCTTGTGGGCTTTCAAATAGCCGACCAGTGACGCGTACTGATTTCGCAGGAGCAGATCCGCGCCCTTGGGAGCGGGTGCGCCGTATTGCGACGCTCGCAGCACGCTGACGACGCGCCTGACTTGTCCCAGGTTCCTTGGCAACAGTGCGTCCTCGACTCCAAGGCCATAGCCCAACACGCGCCACAGGTAGAACCAATCGTCGATTGCACGAGCGTCCTTAACCGGATCCAGCTTGCCCACTCTCTCCAAGGACTCGATCGGCTGCCATGCGAACGAGTAAAGCACGAAAGCAAACGCCTGTTGGTTGATCGCGACGCGCTGGTGGCGGTCCCACCCGAGCATCGCTGGCGAGATCTGACGGCCGATTCCCGCATGCAGGTTGCCCAGGTCCACAGCCCGCTTATAGTTGACTGACTTGAACGCAGCCAGATCGTCGGTACGCGACAAAATCTGATCGACCCAATCGGCCGTTTCCTTCAGCCTTTGGACATAGTCCTTCGGAAGCCTCCCGGTATGCATCAAGATGGGCGTAATGTCTCGGCAAGCGTAGGTGGAAATCAGCGAAGTGCCACCGACGATTTGCATGATATCTTCGCGCCTGCCATCAAGAAAAAGCAGCCCACGATGCGTCCGGTCCCAATCGAACCAGCGAGGCAGCGAAGCGTGCGGATGGATGTGCCGGGTCCGCGCCACCTTGACGGTGGCCGTCAATCCGCCCATCTGAGAGCCACCCGCCGCCATGCCACCGATCGCCAGCGAAGCAAGCGGCAAAGACGCTAAGAAGCGATAAAGATAGTTCATTCAAATACCATCCAAGAGCAAGTTTCGGAGAACACGAAAAAGGAGCAAGAACTCCCTCGCCGCACCGCCATAGGACCCTAGTATATAAGGTATCATTTAGGTTCGAATTGCGGAATGGAAGCCGCTTCTCTTGAACCCCTCATGCCCGAAGACAACGCCCTCCCTTTTGATGACGATCAGCCAAAGCCTGTGCCCTCCACCGGCGACGATCAGTTCGACCACATCGAAGCGATCACCAGCAAGGTTACCGGCGACTATAACGCAGACCAAATCCAGGTTTTGGAAGGGCTGGAAGCCGTTCGAAAGCGGCCCGGCATGTACGTGGGAGACAACGCCAAGCGCGGCCTGCACCAGATGTTCAAAGAGGTGCTGGACAACTCCGTCGATGAGGCGCTGGCCGGCCACTGCGACCGCATAACCGTCAAGCTGTTCGCGGACAACTCCCTCTCAGTCGAGGACAACGGCCGAGGCATCCCGGTGGACAAGCACGAGAAGATGGGCGTCAGCGCGCTGCAGGTCGTCATGACCGTGCTGCACGCGGGCGGAAAGTTCGGCGGTGGCGGATATAAGACCGCCGGCGGCCTCCACGGCGTCGGCGTCTCCTGCACGAATGCGTTGAGCAAATGGATGCTCACCACCGTTAAGCGAAACGGCAAGGTCTATCAGCAGCGGTTCGAAGCCGGCATTCCTCAGGGCGACGTCAAAGAGATCGGCAAAGTGCCCGACGGTTCGACCGGAACGACCCAACACTGGATGCCTGACGATACGGTTCTGACCGATACCACCTACGACGTCAACATCCTCAAAACGCGTATTCGCGAGCTGGCTTACCTCAACGGCAGGGTCCGCTTCGAGTACATCGACGAGCAGCATCCGGACGAGAGCGAGGTGTTCCACTACACCCGTGGCATCCCGCAGCTCGTTGAGGACCTCAACGAGGGCAAAGATGCTCTGCACCCCGTTGTCTTCTTCCGGCGAGTCAAGGACAACTCCGAGGTCGAGGTCGCCATCCAATATCACGACGGCTACAACGAGACGATCCTCGCGTTCAGCAACAACATCCACAACCCGGACGGCGGCACTCACGTCAGCGGCTTTAACGCCGCTCTCACGCGCGTGATCAATTCGTACGCGCGCCGAATGGGCTTTCTCAAAGAGAAGGACAACACCCTCACCAACGACGATGTGAGCGAGGGGCTTACGGCGGTGATTTCTCTCCGCCTGGAGAACCCGTCCTACAACTCGCAAGACAAGGTGAAGCTGGTGACGCCTGAGGTCCAGGGACTCACCAACTCCCTCGTGGGCGACGGTCTCAACACCTATCTCGAAGAGAATCCGAAAATCGCCAAACTAATCATCGACAAGGGCATCAACGCCCAGCGAGCCCGCGAGGCAGCTCGAAAGGCCGCCGAGAGTATTCGCCGCGGAAATGCGATGGACTCGTTCGGATTGCCGGGAAAACTCACAGACTGCCGCAGCAAAAACGTTGAAGAGTGCGAGCTTTTCCTCGTCGAAGGCGACTCGGCAGGTGGTTCGGCCAAAGGCGCCCGAGATCGAAATACGCAAGCTGTCCTCCCTCTTCGAGGCAAGATCCTCAACGTCGAGCGAGCCCGAATCGACAAGGCGCTGGACAACGAAGAGATCAAGTCGCTCATCAGGGCGCTCGGCACGGGCATCGATCTCACGCTCGGTCGCTCCATGGCCGCAAAGAGCAGCGACGAGGGAGACAGCGCTCTCGATTTCGAAATGACCGTTGCCGACACGATGCCGGGGGCAAACGGCGGCTCTTCCAACGGCAAGTCCAAGAAGGAAAAGCGGGACCGAACCGAGGATATTGTTTTCGATATCAGCAAGTTGCGATACGGAAAGGTGATCATTATGACGGACGCAGACGTCGATGGAGAACACATCCGCACGCTGCTTCTCACCTTCTTCTATCGCTTCATGAAGCCGCTGATGACGGACGGCCACATCTATCTGGCTCAGCCGCCTCTGTTCGTCGTCAAGGTCGGAAATAACGAGCGACACTATGCAATGAACCAAGAGGAGCTCGACGACATCCTCAAAGGTCTCAAGAAGAAGAACGTCACGGTCACCCGCTTCAAAGGCCTTGGCGAAATGAATGCCGAGCACCTGGAAGAAACCACGATGTCTCCCGCCAATCGCCGGTTGGTGCAAGTCAAACTGGACCCTCAGCGAGAGATGAACATCGAGATGCAGTTCAGCCGACTCATGGGCGAAAAGGTGGAGCCGCGCCGCGAATATATCGAACAACAAGCAAAGCAACGTAGCGATGCCGATTGGGACTACTGATTAGTGCCAAACTGATACAATTCGACGGAGGCACGGAGGCCCCATGAAACGTCGTACAAAGATCGTTTGCACACTCGGTCCGGCGGTTAACACCAAGGAAAGGATACGGGCGCTGATAGAGGCGGGCATGAACGTGGCTCGTCTCAACTGCAGCCACGGTGACTGGGACACCAAGCGTCAATGGATCGAATGGATCCGCGAGCTCAGCCTGGACGTCGCTCCGGTGGCTGTGCTTGCCGACCTTCAAGGACCCAAGTTCCGGATCGGGGAGCTTCCCGGAGGCGAGATCGAGCTCACGATGGGACAGAACGTCACCATCGGCCAAGGGGATGTCGAGATTCCGATCGAGCAGCTCGAGATCATCAAGGCGATGACCGTCGGAGCGCGGCTCTTGATGGGAGACGGTGAGATCGAGCTCAAGATCACCGGTGGGCAAAGTCCTGCGTTTCGGGCGAAGACGATCAACGGCGGAACCCTGAAAAGCCGCAAGGGCGTGACACTCGTCCACAAGGTCTTCGACTCTCCCGCTCTGACCGACAAGGACATTGAGGACGTCCGGGAGGCCGTCAAGGCCGGAGTCGACTACCTGGCTCTTAGCTATGTAAAGGACGCCGCGGACGTACGAGAGCTGCGCCGGATCGTCAACCGTCTCGACCCCGACCTAGGCATCTGCGCGAAAATTGAGACGCGGGAAGCGATTAAAGATCTAGAAAACATTCTCAAAGTTGCAGATATCGTGATGGTCGCCCGCGGAGACATGGGCCTTCAGATGGAGTTGGAAGAGGTCCCGCTGATGCAGAAGAGGATCATCGACCAGTGTCTGTGGGCCGGGAAGCCCGTGATCACCGCCACGCAAATGCTGGAGAGCATGATCACCAACTCCAGACCCACGCGCGCCGAAGCCACGGACGTCGCAAATGCGGTTCTGGACGGCACCGACGCGCTCATGCTCAGCGCCGAAACAGCCTCCGGAGGCTTTCCCATCGAGGCGGTCAAAACGATGGTTCGCATCGCCGAGAAGGCTGAACCCTACTTCAGCCAAGCCAATCTCGAAAGGAGATTTCAAGAAAAGACGCGCAAGGAGGGCCTCGGCAACACGGATGCCATCGCGCATGTGGTGGCGCAGCTGGCAAGTCTCATCAAACCCGCCGCGATCGTAACACCCTCCACGAGCGGCCAAACGCCGAGACTCGTCAGCCGCTTCCGCTCGAAAACCCCCATCCTGTGCGCGACCTGGAATGAGAAGGTCATGCGCCAGCTCGCTATCGTCTGGGGTGTGGAGGCCGTGCTCGTGCCGCCCCCCACGAACACGGACGAAACCATCCACACCGCAATCGATGCGCTCCTCCGGAAGCACAAGCTCGACTGCGGCGACAACGTCATCGTCACCGCCGGCGTGCCAGCAGGCACTCCGGGCAATACCAATATGATCCTCACCCAACAGGTTCGCTAACCAATGAAGAGACTCTTTCTCAATGTGTTCCTCGTCGCAGCCGCGGTCGGCGTCGGCATCGCCGTGAGCATTCGTCCCTGGCAGGTTTACACCCAGCAGCAGAAGATCACTGTGCAGCAGATCGGCGAGATGCGCGCCGCGGAGCGCCGTCACGCCCAAGACCTGGAGGTGGAGGCACACATCGGCTCCAGCCTCGGGCGTGAGGAGCTGGCGCGCAAGCAAGGCTTTCGCCGCCAAGGCGAGGTTCCGGCCGGAAACAGCCTCTAAGCCAATGATCCGCCCGATGGTCTGGAACGAAGGCAAGCTTCTCCTTCTGGACCAGAGGCTGCTGCCCTTGCAGGAGAAGTGGCTGGAGCTTCGAACCTCGAGCGAAGTGGCGAGCGCCATTCGCGACATGGCCGTCCGTGGCGCACCCGCCATTGGCATCGCTGCCGCTTACGGCATGGCTCTGGCGGCGCAAAACGCCGAGGACCTGGAAACCGCGCGCCAGCGACTGTGGAACTCGCGCCCAACGGCGGTCAACCTTTTCTGGGCGCTCAACCGCGTCGGCAACCTCGCTGACGCCTCCTTTGAATCCATCCTGCAAGAGGCGCGACAGATTGAGCGCGAAGACCTTGAGATGAACCTGGCTATCGGCCGCAACGGCGCGGACCTGATTCCGCCGGAAGGGAATGTTCTCACGGTCTGCAACACGGGAGCCTTGGCAACGGCTGGCCATGGAACGGCCCTCGGCATCATCCGTTCGGCCCACGAAGAAGGCAAAAAGATCCACGTCTGGTCCTGCGAGACACGCCCGCGCCAGCAAGGTTTGCGGCTCACCGCGTATGAGCTGCAAAGAGAGGGCATTCCATTTCACAGCATCGCAGACAGCGCCGCGGCTTCCTTGATGGCCGCGGGAAGGGTCGACTGCGTCGTCGCCGGCGCGGACCGAATCGCTGCGAACGGCGACAGCGCGAACAAGATCGGAACCTACATGCTGGCGGTGTTGGCCAAGTACCATGACCTGCCCTTCTACATCGCGGCGCCCTCCTCGACGCTTGATCCCGCCCTGGCAAGCGGCGAGCGGATCCCGATTGAGGAGCGCCCGGGCCGCGAATTGACACACATCGAGGAGACGCAGATCGCCCCGGACGATTGCCATGTCTACAATCCGGCGTTCGACGTTACGCCAGGCGAGCTGATCTCCGCGATCATTACCGAGAAGGGCGTCCACCGCCCGCTCTACCGATTCTCATGAGCACCGACTTTCGATCCCTCATCGCGGCGAAGCGGGATGGTCATCGACACTCGCGAGAAGAGCTGGAGCAGATCGCCGAAGCGGCAGCACGCCACTCGGTCCCGAGTTACCAGCTCTCAGCGTGGCTCATGGCCGCTTTCCTCCACCCTCTCGACCTTGATGAGACCACTTGGCTGACGCAAGCGATGGCCGGCAGTGGCGCTCGCCTCGATCTGAGCGGACTTCCCAAGCCGTGGATCGACAAGCACAGCACCGGTGGCATCGGTGACAAGACGAGTATCGTGCTCCTGCCCCTGCTCGCCGCGTGTGGAGCGACCGTGGTCAAGATGTCCGGCCCCGGCCTCGGAATCACGGGCGGGACCGTGGACAAGCTGAAGAGCATCCCGGGTTTCCGAATGGAGCTCTCTCCCGAGGAGCTGCTTGAGCAGGCCAAAAGGATAGGCGTCGCGATTACCGGTCAAACACCGGATCTTGCTCCCGCCGACAAGGCCCTGTACGACCTTCGCAACGCGACCGCCACCACGCAGTCGGTGCCCCTGATCGTTAGCAGCATCCTCAGCAAGAAGATAGCAGGCGGCGCGGAGACGATCGTCTTGGACGTCAAGTGCGGCTCCGGGGGATTCATGACAACGCTCCCAGAAGCCGAGGAGCTTGCTGCCTGGCTGCTTCGGGTCGGCCGAAACTGCGGCCTGAATATCCGGACGACCATCACCGACATGAATCAACCCCTGGGATCGGCAGTTGGCAACGCGCTCGAAGTCCGGGAAGCCATCGACGTGCTGACGAAAGAGCCCGAGCAGCTTCCCGGGCCCACACGTCGCTTCCGGCGCCTCTGCATCTATTTCGCCGGCGAGGCGCTCGCGGCCGCTGGGCTCGCGAAAAACGAAAAGGAAGGACAGGAAGCCGCACAGAGATGCCTCTCGCTTGGAAAGGCAGCACAGAAGGCGGCGCACTGGATCGCCGCCCAAGGCGGCCCCGAGAACCTCGAGTTAGCCTCGCAACAGCTCCCAAAGTCCAGGATCCAACTTGTTGTCTCCGCGAGGCAGACGGGCTTCATAGAAAGAATTGACGCGGCAAGCGTCGGGGAGATCGTGATCGAGTTGGGCGGTGGAAGGAAGAGGAAGGGCGCCGCGATCGACTATTCGGTAGGCGTTGTCTTGGCCGGCGCCGTGGGAGATGCCGTCGTCGAGGGCAAGCCGCTCTGCACGGTTCACGCCGCCGGTGAAACTCAGGCTCAAACCGCGGCCGCACACCTAAGCGACACTTTCAAGATCACAAACAGGCCGGTAGAACCTGCCGATCCGGTGCTGAAAGCCCTGCCCTAGCAGCTAACGTGAGGGGTGGCTGGGATTCCTTCCAGCCGTGCCGCCCACTTTTCCCACGGTTCGCCATGTGAGGTTTCCGTTTTGGTCCGCCGCCGGCATCTGGACGACAAACGGATACTTCGTTCGTGGGTAGACATAGAACGAGTACGGATTTGCTCGAAAGCTCGCCTTGGCTGGCCCGCCGTTGAGGTTGAGAGAGATCGGCTTGAGACGGATAGTTACCGTCTTTTTCGCGACCGTCGATTCAAATACGTCGTAACCCGCAGCGGGCGCGAGCCCGCCAAAGATCACCAGAACCACGTTGTGATCGAAATCCACGGAGGGCGGCACTTCTGCGGTTGGGAAGTTGCCCGTTGCTCCGTTCCCGATGGGGGTGATGCCCTTGTGACGTTGCCAAACGGCGTTCCACTCTCGAACGTTGGTGGCAAGCCCGATCGACGGTTGCTCCACGTAGCTGTCGCTCCCCACGATCCTGTCGATCGGCGGAAACGGTTTAGGCTGAGCGTCCAGCGCAAGCGCCAGCAGGATTCCCAACCCATACACGGAAGTCGAAATGCCTTGAACCATCTAAATCACCGATTTTCTCGCTAGCTCCTCGCCCCGGTGGCGTCCTATCGGCTTGACCGACGCCACGTTCTCCGGGGCGTAATCAATGAGTTGCAGCCAATCTTCCATCGTGTCGGTACGAGGGAAGATCTCGTTCTCCTTGTACTCTCTGTTGGCTGCCTCGATCAGGTCGTCGAGCGATACTCCGGCCTGTCCTTTCGGGTCGGCGATCGCTCTCTTGATAGCAGTGTCTTTTGCGCGGTCCACGATGCTCTTCAACAGGGCGCCGGAGACCAAGTCCTTGAAATAGAGGGTCTCCGTCGAGCCGTTGCGCAAAAAGACTTTCAAAAACTCGTTGTCTCTGGACCGCTTCCAAATGTGGTCGGTCAGCGCCTCCACCAGCTCTTTACGGGCACAGTCGACCTCTCCATGGTTGCGCTTCATGACCTCCGCGTCGAGCGGAATGCGGTCATGCAGGTAGATGCTCAAGATCTGTAGCGCTGAGTCTCGGTCTGGGCGCGAAACCTTTACTTTTCGATCGATCCGCTCGGGGCGAAGCACCGCAGGATCGATGAAGTCGGGCCGATTGCTGGTAAGCATCAGCACAACGTTATCAAGCGACTGGAGCCCGTCCAGCTCCGCGCAGAACTGCGGAACGACCGTGTTCGAAATGTTCAAGTATCGGCCGCTGGACCTGGTGCGAAGCACTGACTCGGCCTCATCCATGAAGATGAACACGAGTCGTCCTTCCTTTGCCTTCTCTCGAGCGGTCTTGAAGATCTCGCGCACGATTCGTTCGGTCTCACCGAGCCACATGTTCAGGATCTTGGGCCCGGAGATCGCCATGAAATACTCCTTGACCTCCTTGCCGGTGCGCTTGGAGTACTCGCGTGTCAGGTTGTAGGCGGTCGCCTTTCCAATGAGGGTCTTGCCGCAGCCGGGAGGGCCGTAGAGAAGGATGCCTTTGATCGGCTTCTTGTCGAACCGCTCGAAAATCTCGGGATACAGGAGCGGCTGCTCGATCGTGTCGCGGATCAGCTGGATCGCCTCGCGTTGGCCGCCAACGTTTTCCCACGGTATCTCTGGCACCTGCTCCAGGAAGTAGTCGCGGCTTTCCTGCCGCTCGTAATGCTCGAGAGCAATCCGTCCCGTCGGATCCAGCCGAACCTCGTCGCCCGAGTTGATCTTGACGTCCTTCAAGCCCTCGCCACGCGTGATGAGCCGGCCATCCGAGCCGGGAGTCTCGCTTCCCACGCGCAGCCTGCCGTCGGGGAGCGCGTCGCTCACTTTGATCATGGGGCCGTTTCCGCTGGACGGCAGATGGCCCACAACCGCATAGGCGTCGTTCACTTTGACCCGAACGCCGGTCACCAAGGCAGACGAATCCACCTTCGGGTCGACCTGCGCAACAAACTCTTGGTCTCCCAGGGCAATGAGGGCCAGAGGTAAAGGCTGCTCGTTCGCCTCATCGCCCTCTATGGGGCGCTCGTCTGGGTCGAGCCACTGAATAAACACGCCCAGCCGGTTGGCGGGGGCAGTGAGCTTCTCATAGGCCTTCTCGTACTCCTCAAGAACCTGATCGTTTTCTTCGCGCCGCTTCGCATCCTGCTCAAGCGAGGAGCGAAGGGCAGAAAGGTAGTTCGCGAGGCGTTGATTCTCTTGCGGCGCCTGTTCGACGACTTTGTGGAAGAGCTCTATCGAGCGGCTGGACTCACCGGGCATATAAATGTAAATACGCGCGCACGAGGGTGGCGCGTTGGAAATGAACTGTTTTTGCGCGAAGAAAGGGTCGAGAAGAAGAACCGCTCATTCGCCCGTGAGCGAGTTCGCCACCGCTTCGAGGTACTGACGAATCGTTGAGCTCTTCGATTGATCTTTAAGAATCTCGCGCTCGAACTTGCACGCTCTCAGGTAGACCTCCGCAGGCTCCGTGTCGGTGGCCCGGGCGACCTCCGATTCGGAGAGCGAAGCCACTCGCAACATGACGTAGATTGAAAGATCGGCGGGCGATAGATCCTTCAGCATCGAGCGCAAGTTCTCAGTGGTACGAAGAATCCGGTGCTTGAGGTCCCAGCTGCTGTTGTCGGCAAAGAACGGGTCGAGCAATCCGCAGGCCCGAACGGTTCCGTGTCCGTCCTGCCAGGTCGTTCCTGCCAAGCGGAGTCGCTTGAGAGCGCCCGACAGAGTTCGGCCGTTCCCGTGCATCTCCTGGGCGATGATTCGGATCAACGTCGACGATAAAGAAAGCCCATCCGCCGCTGCCATCTGGGAGATCAGGGGCTTCCGCTCCGCCGGCTCGGGGTTGCCGATCAGGCAGATCGTCCACTCGCGAGGATGAGGAAGGAAGTTCCGGATAGGCCGCGTGATCTTGGGGCTCGTAAAGCTCAGACAGGTCGCCCTGCCCGCACGCATCTGATGCTCCAAGGCGAGCCGCAGCATCACACGCTGCTTGCTGTTCGCCAGGACCTCTTGGCAGTCGTCGAGCAACAGAGGCCCCGGCGACGCGAGTCTCGGCTGGTTTTCCACAAATTTTCCAGCGGCGATAGGTCGCGACGACTCCCGCCCGCTGGTTCTAAGCCTTCCTTCGATGGCGCCTAAGAGGTGTGATTTTCCCCAACCGCTTGGGCCTACCAATACGACGAAGTTCTCGTCTCCTGTGGAAAAACGGATCGCTGCATCGATAGCCTCCACATTGGAAGGCAGCGGGGCAAGGGCAGCAAACGTTGGACTATTTTTCTCGAAAAGCACATCCGACAGTCGCGGAGGGCTTGAGTGAACATCCAGTTGGTTAACAATCCCCATCTTCTTAACCAGCGCCGTCGGCGCCACTAACTCCCGGCAGTCATTGTTCAACAACGTGATCCGAGCCGTCAAGGGAGGAAAAATGCCGGTCAATGGGTTCGAAGATCAAACGCTTTGACATGTTCGCGAAACCAAACATGCACAATTTTCCTCGGCTGTTGTTTTTAAAATTTTCTGGCTTTCCACCAGTTGTTCAATATCAGTGACGGATTTGCGCCCAATAGGTATCGAAATCAAAATTCGGGCTATTTAACGGTTTGTGACAAGAAAGGCAAACATCCGCGCCGATCCTCTTAAGCGGATACTTGTGCGGGGCTCTTGAGTGGTCGGCGCCGGCCCCATGGCACTGCTCGCATCCGACGTTCCCGAACTTTGGAGTCGACTTGGCAGTGCGGAATCCGCTCACGAAGTCTCCCCCAGTGGTGTGACAAGGCAGACACTCCGGGTCCAGCTCATGCCCTACGTGCTCGAGGGTCTTCAAGGCGCCTGCATGCTGCGACGAGTGCCAGATCCGGTAGTCCTTCTGGTGGCAATCTCCGCAGCGCTGGGAGCCCGCAAAGACAAGGCTATTGCCCCTCACCCGGTTCTCCCAAAGCTTCTCTGACCCGATTTCAGACAGGTATTGCCTGTAAATCTTGGACGTATTATCGTCGTCAGGCACGTTGGGCTTCAAATCGTAAATCTGGTAGATGGGCTGGCCGCCGGCGGGAAGCTGCAGTGACACCACGTACTCGCCTCGTTCGCCGACCGTAACCAGAGCCACGTTTCCGACACGGATCAGGCCCGGACTTGGCGCGCCCTTCGATCGATAGGCAATCAGAGCCACCGTCGGAAATTGGCTGGCAAGGTCTCTCGCCTGATTCTCGTCGCCGTCCAGCATCAGAATGAGCCGCTTCCTATCCAATTCGGCGGCCGAAACAGCCTTCGAGACAGCGTCGTGCAGCTCCACGCCGTGCTCCTTCAATCGACCTGCCAGCAGCTCTGGTTGGGCGGAAGCTCCCGCGATTAGAAACTCGCCCGCAGTCTGGTAGGGAAAGGCGCCGCTTTCAAGCGACCCGCTCGTGATTCGGCCACGGGTCAGCCGAAAAACGTTCTGCAGCTCACCGGGTCCGAGTTTGGCGTCGTCCACAGTCAGGTTGACGCCCGCCACGTTCAGCTTCCCCAAGACCCGCCCAAGGGTCTCCGCCTTCAAGACGCTCTGCCGGTCGTCGCCGGCAACCATTCCTCCCGTGTCCAACAACAACGAATTGCCCTGCTGCTGGAGTGATTGGATGATAGTGGCTTGACGCTGGATTCCGCCGCTCATCGGCTCGGTACACCCGCAAGGAGAGAGGTAACCCATATGGTCGCCGATGAGAACTATGGAAGGCACGGAGGCCGCTGGGTCCGTGTGTCGAAGGGCCGCGACCACCCCTACGATACAAAACAGCCCGGCGAGGATCTTCAATCGATCGTACCGGTGACCGAAACATCGAGCTTGGGCTGCTTGGGATCGTCCAGTTTCAGCCGAATCCATGACGAGAAGTCGCCTTTGGGGCCAGTCCCGTCACAAATCACGTCTATTCGATACTGGTCCTTCGCAGTCCCCGTTGCCACGACGGCTTTGAGGGAAGGACTGCCTGTGGTGACGCTTAGGATTCGGAACGGTTTGCCGGGACGGCTCACGTCGAAGCTTGCCCGGGTATTGCCTACCACGTCTCCCAAAATCAGGAAGCCTGGATCGGCGATAACCCCCTTCTGCGCGTTGATCGTGTACCGAAGCTCTCCAAATTTCGCGTCTCCGGTTTCGATCAAGAGCGTCCCCGTCGGCCGTCCCGGCGGAATGTTGCCGGAAAGCTTGATCTGAAACCGGTAGCCATCGCGGGGCATTGCCGCCTCACCCATTTCGGGATCGGCCAGCACACCCTGCCACTTCTCCATCGTAACTTTGCCGTCGATCCCGTCCCACTCATATCGATCCGGCTTCAGATTCGAGTCTTTTGGGCTGAATAGATACACGTCGATGGTTGCGCCCTGATCCGGGACCACGATGCGGTCGCCCTCGGGGCGAAACAGGCGGAACGCCGGCCGCGCCCGGAAGGTCACGGGGATCTGCAGGGCCGGATTCTTTGGGTCGTTCGTGTAGAGAACGAGCAGCTTGTTGATCGTGCCTGTGTACTCCTGGGTGTTCACCATGGTCTTCAGCTTCGCCGACTGGCCCGGTTGAAGGACGCCGGCCGGGACGTGGCTGAAGCACCCGCAGTCGGGTACCAGGTTGTAGATGAGCGGAGCGGTTCCAGGATTTGAAAGGTTGAACTCCAAAGGCACCAGGGAGCCTTGCAGCACGGTTCCCAGATCGCCTTTCAGCGGGGAGAGGGCGGCGCCTGGCTCCGTGATCGGCACAGACTCCTTGTTCTGGACGAGAAGCTGGAGCTGCAGCGCGGCCTTCAGATTGCCCGAGGCCGTGAAGAGCTGGGCGTACGAAGGCCCTCCCAAGCGCAAAGCAGGCCGGTCGTCGGAGAACATGACGTTGCCTGCAAGAGGATCGTCCGCAACGCCGAGGTAAGTGCCGATCGCCCGTCCGATCGACTGGATGTAGTCTTGAAGAATGATCGCCTGGGGCGGGTTCCCGCGATGTTCGCCGATTTCGGCGGCGACCCGGGGATTCTTGCCGAAGGTGATGCGAACGCCCAAGGGAATGCCCTGAGGCCCATTCGGAAGCTTATCTACGAAAGAGATATTGAGATCGCCGGTCGGCGCTACCTTTGCCTTGAGACCCTGGATGCGCTGCCAAAGCTGAATGGCCTGGTCTCTGCACATGGCCACCTTCTCGCGCAATTGAGGCGGCAGGCCCGAGTCGTCCCAACCGATAGTGAATTCCCCCTTGGGAAGCAAGTTAAGGGACTCTTTGGCCCCTTCAAAGTCCCCCTTTGCGAGCTGTCTTTCTACCTGCAGAACGGCATCGTGCATTTCCGTGCGGGCGCCCGGCGACAGAATTGGAGCCGAAGTTTGGTGCATTGCCAAGGTGAGGGTCAAAGCCAACAGCATCACAAGAAACCTACCCGAGTCGAGGAAACCATCCACTATCACGACGTCTCAGCGCGTCCGTTGCGTTTTCGAATTCGGTTCAAATCAGGGAAAGCCGCACGAATCACGATAAACTTAAAGCAAGGTTATGGAGATCGAGCTCCGACCCAAGTCTGAAACCAAGTGCGGCAACTGCAATTGCTGTAAACCCATCGACGCCCAGACGGGGTTCCAGGTAGACGAAGGCTTCGAGAGATTTCGTCAGAAGTTGGACGTGTTCAACCGGTCGACTTGGGACCCGGAGGTCATGTCCGAGAAGGCACGCCGGTTCTTCGAGGCCTACTTCACGGACAAGGCGACCTTCCGCCAAGCGGCCGGCTTTGGCCACCGAGACTTCGCGTTAAGGAACTCCTCATGGTACGTCGCGGACTTCACGGCGGACATGTTCGTCGAGTCGAAGGACCGTAAGGAGGGCTTTCTCGACAGTTATACGGAACTCCGCCCAGGCGCTACGGTAAAGGCCGAGGGAACTCCCAAGCAGAACAGCCTCGACGTCAAGCGGGCGGCGAAGTTCCTTGGCGCAGACATGGTCGGTATCTGCGAGTATGACGACCGCTGGGTCTACAGCCACAACTACAGCCGCGAAACGGATCGGGAGAAACCCATCGACTTGCCCGAAGACCTTCCATGGGTGGTGGTGATCGCCAACGAGATGAATCGGGAGATTATGGAGACGTTTCCCTCCGCACTCAGCGGCGCCGCCACGGGACAGGGCTACAGCAAAGACATCATCGCGGTTCTCTCCCTGGCAGCCTTCATCCGCAACCTCGGCTATCGGGCGGTGGCCACGCTGAACGACACGGCGCTTTCCATACCGCTGGCTGTGCAGGCCGGCCTGGGCGAATACGGCCGTCACGGACTGCTTATCACACCGGAGCACGGTCCGAGAGTCCGCATCGCAAAGATATTCACCGACCTTCCCCTAACTCCCGACCAGCCGATCGACTTCGGTGTGAAAAAGTTCTGCGAACAGTGCGGCCTTTGCGCGGCGTCATGCCCGCCCAAGGCGATTCCAGCAGGAGCCCCTCAACAAGAGCCCATCACGGTCTCGAATCTGAAAAAGGTTCGCAAGTGGACAGTCGACCCAGAGAAGTGCTTCAAGTTCTGGACCAGCCAGGGAACGGACTGCGCCATCTGCATCCGCGTCTGTCCCTACAATCGAGACTTCAAAAAGCCTCTCAACCGACTGTGGCTCCGCCTATCGAACACGCCATTGAGACGGCTGCTTCTTAGGATCGACAAGAAACTGGGCCACGGCAAACGAAAAGACCCAAGAACCTGGTGGAGCAAGCCCTAATTCCCTCCTGGACGCCCACAAACCGTCCAACTCGCCAACCCATTCCCCTTTTCCAACTCGATTGGTTATATTGGTCCCATGCCGTTTTTATCCGCCCTTGTTTTTGCGTGCGTCGTGAGTCCTTCCCAAGGCCAGCAGCAGGGACCTCCCGGCGGCTTTCAAGGTCAGCGTCAAGGCAATCGGCAAGGTCGTCCAACCCGGCTGCCCGACGAGCCGTCAACAGGCCAGAACCCACAGCAGCCTCCAGCGCCGATGATCGAGATTGCCAAATCGGAGACCCATCACACCATCAGTCTCCCAAGCGGCCCCCTAAGCTACACGGCAACGGCGGAGCAGATCCCTCTTCGTAGCGACACCGGTGAGATCGAATGCCGCATGTTCTCGGTGACTTACGCCAAAGACGGAGCGGCGCCCCACACTCGTCCCGTCACCTTCGCTTTCAACGGAGGCCCGGGTAGCGCCACACTGTGGCTCCACATGGGCGCCCTCGGACCCAAGCGAGCGCCCATGAACGACGACGGCACGCTTCCCGCGCCTCCTTACCAGGCCGTTGACAACATGGACACCTGGCTCGACTTCACCGACGTGGTCGTGATCGATGCGCCCGGCACCGGATTCAGCCGCCTCGCCCGCGCAGACCTCGCCAGCAAATACTTCGGTGTCCAGCCGGACATTAATGCCTTCACTACCTTCGTCCGCAACTGGCTCACCGAGCACAAACGCTGGACCTCTCCGCTCTTCGTTGCAGGTGAGAGCTATGGCGGAATCCGAGGCTCCGGTCTGAGCAACAGCCTGTGGCGCGCCGGCATCGCCCTCAACGGGTTCGTCAGCATCTCGGGTACTAGCAACTTCATGACGCTGGACGGCATGCGGGGCAACGACCTGACGTTTATCGGCTTTCTCCCCTCGATGGCGGCCTGTGCCTGGTACCACCACAAGCTCGGACCCCGGTTCAAAGATGTGGCAAGCCTCGTCCACGAAGTCCAGGACTGGATCGACAAGGAGTACGCTCCCGCCCTTCAGCGTGGCGACAGCCTGAGCGACAAAGAGAAGGAGCACATCGCCGAAAAGCTCTCCGAGTACCTGGGGATCAGTAAGGATTACTGCCTCGGCTCCAACCTGCGCATCACCGAGTTCCAGTTCTTTCGGGAGCTGCTCCGAAAAGAAGGCCTCTCCATCGGCCGGTACGACGGACGCCTCACCGGCAAAGAGGAGCTGAAGGTCGGGGACCGAGGCTCAGGAGACCCCAGCGACGACGCCACGACGGCGCCTTTTACATCCTCAATCAACGACTATCTGGAAAACGACCTCGGCATCAATACCACCATCCCGTACCTGAACTCCGGCAACGTCCGGCCTTGGACGGAGCCGGAGGGAAGCTACGCCGAAACCGCTTCTAACCTGCGAGCCGTCCTCGCCCGCAACCAGCACTTCCGAGTGCTCTACTGCTGCGGATACTACGACCTCGCCTGCCCCCTCAACGCCACGATCTACACCGTGAACCACATGGGCTTGGACCACGAAACGAGATCCCATATCTCGTTCCAGTACTTCCCAGCCGGTCACATGATGTACATCGAGAAGTCCTCTCGACACAAGCTTCACGAGGATGTCAAAGCCTTCGAAGCGAGCTGTTTGGAAGGCAAATAGGAAGATTAGGGCAGGCGAGAGCCTGCCCTAAGTTCTTACACCAGATCGCCGAACGCTTCGACTGATAGACCTGCACTTCGCAGGATGGCCCGCAGAGTGCCGGAATCCAGTTCCTTATGCCGTGACACTGTGACAACAGCAAAGGGTTCTTTACGAATGAGTGTCATGTGGCTTCCTTTCTGACGCTTGAACTCGAACCCAACCCTTCTCAAGAGCTTTCCGGCTTTCGTCACCTGATACGACGGGCAACTTGCTCAAATAGCAGCCAGCATGGCGTCCAAACGATCGTCGGGAATAGGAAGGCCTTCCGCTAAAAGAGTCTCCACATGAAGAGAGATCGCCTCGCGAATGTTGACAAGCGCTTCTTCCCGTGTCTTTCCCTGGCTTATACATCCAGGCAGATTTGGGACTTCTGCTACCCAAAAGCCACTTTCTCCCGAATAGACAAACGCCTGTCTCAGATCGAAATTATACGTCTCGCAATTCAGCGGTCAAAGACTTTTCCGCACTAACTGATAGCTCACGAAGGCCAGACTCTTCCCATCCGGAGCCCAAGACGGCACGTTGATCGTCCCCTGTCCGCCGAAGAGCTTCGCCAGTATCGACACTGACCCGTCAGCCACCGAAACCAGTCGCAACTGTACGTCCTTGTTCGGCGGATGCCCTTTCACCGACTTGTCGTAGGACAAGATCACCATCCGCTTGCCATCTGGTGAGAAGTGCGGGAACCAGTTGTTGAACTCGTCGTTCGTGACTTGCTCGAGATCGCTCCCGTCCGGACGCATCCGCCAGATCTGCATGCGGCCGGACCGATCCGAGTTGAAGTAAATGTGCTTCCCATCCGGCGAATACTCCGGACCGTCGTCGAGCCCATCGGTGCTGGTCAGCCGAGTCTCCGCTCCACCCTCAGCCGGAATCGTAAAGATCCCGAACTTGCTGTCCCTCTGCGCGCAGTAGGCGAGGGTCTTCCCATCGGGCGACCAGCCATGCCAGTACGAAGGGAAATGATCAGTGATCCTCTTGGGCGTTCCACCTTCGATCGGCAGGGTGTAGATGATCGACTGGTGCGGGTCCTGCGATTGGTCGCTGATCACAATGGTCTTCCCGTCAGGTGACAGCCCGTGGTCGTTGTTGCACCGATCCGCGAACCCTGTATCAATCACATCAGGCGTTCCGCCTTTCGCCGGAATCTTATATAGTCGTCCGCCGCTGTTGTAGATCAGCCATTTGCCGTCGGGCGTCCAATTGGGAGCTTCGATGTGGCTATCGAACATGTGAACGGTCTTCCGATCAGCTGATCCGACGTCGACGACCTCCAACGTGCTCTGCAGCTTGGTCGGCCCCGGTACGAGCGCCTTGAGCTCCACGTTGGAGAAGGTGGCTGTCTCCGTCACATCCTTCTCGTGCGAGCACACGCCCAAGCCGACGTAAAAGGAGCCTTGGAGCGGAACCTTCGCCGAGCCGCCGGAAGGCGCCAACTTCCCGTCAGCTCCCGTGACTGAGATCGTCACGTAGTCCCCAAGCTTCTCAATCCGAACACGCTTGGGACCATCTACATTCGACTGAACTTCGCGAGTCGTCTCTCCCTTCTCATCGCGAAACTGCAGGGACGTCAGCCCAACGCCATGCAGTGCCACGTCGGCATAAGCCGAATCGGCGTCCAAGCTCTGCCGAACCAACAGACAAGCTTTTCTGTGCGGATTCTTGCCGCTGCCGAGAAACGCAATGTCGGCAGCAAGCGAGACATCGCCCGAGACCTTCTTCCAGACGAAATGAAAGGCGTCGGCCTTGAGCCACATGTTTTCGCCACAGCCAGCCACGGTATAGGTCTGGCTTGCAGCATCGAACGACGCCGTACCAGGATGAAGAACCGTTCCAACGTCGGAATGGTCCTCGAAAATGCCGATGGGTTGAGTATGCGGAGCCAAGGCAAGCAGGCTACCGCACGCAAGGATCGCAAGCCACATTGCTTGCAAACTTATCTCATTCGCTACTCGATGTACTGATCCTCTGAGGGCGCTTGCTTGAGGAAAGCTTCAATAAAGCCGTCTATCCCGCCGTCCATCACACCCGTCACGTTCCCAGTCTCATGGCCAGTGCGGTGGTCTTTGACCATCGTGTAAGGCTGCATGACGTAGCTCCGGATCTGTCTGCCCCACGCCGCAGGACCTCCCTCGCCCTTCAGTGCCTGGACGCGCTCCTGAGATTGCGCGCGGTCGAGCTCACTCAGTCGCGCCAGTAACACCGACATTGCGCTCGCTCGGTTCTTATGCTGGCTACGTTCGTTCTGACACTGAACGACGATGCCTGTCGGAAGATGCGTAATGCGGACCGCGGACTCGGTTTTGTTCACATGCTGTCCGCCGGCCCCTCCAGCCCGAAGGGTCTCTACCTTCAGATCGTCGGGATTGATCGAAACTTCAGATTCCTCGATCTCAGGCAAAACCTCGACTTTGGCGAACGAGGTGTGTCGCCGAGCAGCCGCGTCGAATGGAGATATTCGAACCAGGCGGTGAACTCCATTCTCACCTTTCAGATAGCCGTAAGCGTTCTCGCCCGAGATGAGGAACTGAACCGATCGGTACCCCGTCACATCGCCGGGCGTCTCACTGAGAATCTCGACCTTATAGTTGTGCTCCTCAGCCCACCGCGTGTACATGCGAGCCAGCATCTCTGCCCAGTCGCAAGCCTCGGATCCCCCAGCGCCGGCATTCACTTCCAAGAGGGCGTTGCGGGCGTCGTGCTCGCCGCTCAAGAGCGTCTTCAGCTCATAAACATCGAGGTCGTTGAGGAACTTCAAGGCCATCTTGTCGGCCTCCCTCTCAAGCTCTTGATCCGGCTCCTCTTTGAGCATCTCATAGAGCTCGCCAACGTCCCTCTCGGCCTTATCCAAAGCCAGAAATGGCGCGGCAATGCCCTTCAAGCGCGAGAGGCGCTGAAGCATTTTGTTGGCAGAGGTCGGATCGTCCCAGATGGACGCCTCGGAGGTGCGCTCCTCAAGTTCCCTTATTTGAGCTTGCAGGCCAGGTAGGTCAAAGATGCCCCCTGATAGCGTCCAGTCTCCCGCGAGACTTGGACAGCGCTTCCTGCTGATCTAAATTCAGCATGAGGGTGATGATACCGGCTAAGCGGCTCGGTAGGTCTTGCGCGCCTGCTTCACGGAATTGATCTCTCGAAGCCGTCCCACGATCCGAGTCTTGCGCTGTGCGAAAGCCGCGAAGACGAGCTTCTCGGCACTCTGTACTCGCTCCATTGTTTCGGGGGAAAGCCTTTCGCCCCGGCTGTACAGATCGGTGATGTAGGCGTCGCGCTGCGCCAAAAGCAGCGCGAGCTGGTCCGTGTCGCCCGAGTCGGCGGCCTCTCTTAAACAAAGTGTCAGAGCGATCAGCCGGTCATGCGGCAACGAGCTGCTCCCGGTCCTGCTGCTGCTTGGTCATCTCGTCCAAAGCGATCCAGCCCGACCGAAGCTCCACGAACACCTTGAGGGCGTTGTCGATAGGCTCGGTCTCATCGTGAACGTTGGCGTGCACCAGCTGCTCGATCACGTAGTTGTACAAAGAGAGGAGGTTGGAGCTGATGTGCTCGCCTCTGTCCATGTCCAAGGTCGCCATCAGGTGGAAAACGATCTTTTGTGCCTTCTGAAGCTCTCGGTTTTGAGAGTCGAGATCTTTCTTGAGAATGGCGGCCTTTCCAGCTTCCATAAAACGAATGGCCGCATCGTAGAGAATCACGACCAGACCGACAGGTGAAGCGCCGTTAACGGCTTGTTTGCGATACTCAAAAGCTTGGTTTGCGTAAGCCAATTGCTAAATCCCTCCGGACCAAACCGTCCGATACGGTGATTGTCGGAACGAAACGTGGACCTCTCCACGACAAACTTAGGCATCTTTTCCGGTATACGTTCTAAGTGGCGCGCAACCACCGTGACTGGCTGGGCTCGTTTATCGGCCTATTAGTTTTTCTGGGCGGTATTGCGCTGCTCGCCCTCACCTTCAAGCTGGCTTTCGACATGTTCAACGTTCCACCCGAGGACGCGCTGAAGATCAAAGGCACCAAAACCGTCGACCTTGCCCAATCGGGCGGCCAGTTCGTGGGCATAATCGTCCGAACCCTGCTGCTCTTGGTCATGGGCCTGGTCTCGTCCCTCATCGCCAATCGAGGCATCCTCCTCTACATGCACTCGCTCCACCGCACGGCGGACAAAGAGACGCAAACCCCCTAACGAATTCAGCCGCGACCTCGCAGCCAGTTGCGTGAAGGCCCTCACGACGCTTTTCTGAGTAAGCAGGAAGGCCTCAGGTAGGTCGCTTCTCTCCTGTACCCGAGGCTTGCAGACAAGAACGGCTTTTTGATATCTCCGAATCGCGACAATTTGGTTTCCGCGAAAGCCAAACCTCGCTCCCTTGAGGAAAGGTCGGTGAGGGCAGGTCTGCCGTAGCTTTGGCGAAAGCCGAACGAACGGGCGACGGGCCTTCCGGTTCGAACAAGCCAAAAGTCCATAACCAAATACCAACTTCCGCTCCCGTTCTTGCCCAAAATCGCCCCATTCGCGCTCAGCCGGAACTCCCTAAGCGTCTATAATTTTGAAAGTAGGGGATGCTTCCTTTCCTTCCCGCCTTGATCCTGCTGTTTCTGCAAGGTCCCTCCAGTCCGGAGCGGACCAGCGCCCATATGCGGACAGGAGAGGCGGTTCGGGCGATCCAGCTTGCTGCGACGCATCGCTCGCTCGGCTCCATCTCCAGTAGAACGGCACTCGCCTCCTGGGTGGCGGCTTCACAGGATCCCGACGTCGCGCAGGCACTGATCGAGCTGTTCCAGGCGATCCAAAACCCGAAGGCGCCTCTCCAAAACTTGCCGGCCGAAATGCATCCGGCAACCTTCTTTGAGACGCCGGCCAAGACGGGTTTGGACGCGCTCCGGCGTCTGCAACGGTCCCGCGACGGACCTGCCTCGATTGCTTAGCCCCTATGGGCCCTCTTGTTCACCTTCTCAGGCTGCATTGCGCGTGCCTGACCCAGCAATCGAATTCAGATGCTCCAACTACTAAGAAAACTTTTCGACACCAGCAAGCGCGACGTGGAGAACGTCAGTCCGATCGTCAACCAAATCAACGACCTCGAGCCAGAATTTGCGGCTCTGTCCGACGACAAGCTTCGTGAGCGCGCCGTCAACTTCAAAGACCGCGCGATGGCAGGCGAAAGCCTGGACGCGCTCCTTCCCGAGGTCTTCGCCGCCGTCCGCGAAGTATCGAAGCGAACCCTGGGAATGCGCCAGTTCGACGTGCAGCTTGTCGGAGGCGTCGTGCTCCATCAGGGCCGCATCGCGGAGATGAAGACCGGTGAAGGAAAAACGCTGGTTGCCGCGGCGCCGCTCGTTCTAAACGCCCTCACCGGCCGCGGAACCCATCTGGTTACGGTCAACGACTATCTCGCACGACGCGACGCAGTGTGGATGGGCCCGATCTATCACTTTATGGGCCTCACAGTCGGCATCATCCAAGGCCAGTCCCAAGATTCGGACGAGCTCGGCGGCTCCTACATGTACGAGCCAGGCGCCAACGTGATGGAGGACCCGCGCTACCAGAATCTGGTCCCCTGCACGCGGCGGGACGCCTACGGCGCCGACATCACCTACGGAACGAACCACGAGTTCGGCTTCGACTACCTGCGCGACAACATGTCGTTCTCAGAGCAGGACTTGGTCATGCGCGAGCTGAACTACGCGATGGTCGACGAGGTGGACTCAATCCTCATCGATGAAGCACGTACCCCGCATATCATCTCCGGCCCTTCCGCCGAGGACGTTTCGGTCTATAAGACGGTCGACGTTGTGGTTCGCCAGCTCCAGCCCGAGCTTCATTACACGGCTGACAAGAAGAACCATTCCGCATCGCTCACCGAAGAGGGAATGGACTACATCGAGGAGCTGCTCGGCATCGACAACATCGCCGCCGACCCGCGCCTTTTCCACCACGTCAACGCGTCGGTCAAGGCTTACGCGCTCTTCGACCGGGACATCGACTACGTCGTGAAGAGCGGCGAAGTGGTCATCGTCGACGAGAACACGGGCCGTATGATGTTCGGCCGACGGTTCAGCGACGGCCTCCACCAGGCCCTTGAAGCAAAAGAAAAGGTCGAAGTCCAGCGCGAAAGCCAGACCGTCGCCACCATCACTTTCCAGAACCTGTTCCGCCTCTACAACCGCCTCGCGGGCATGACCGGCACAGCGAAAACGGAAGAGGACGAGTTCCGCAAGATCTACGGTCTCGACGTCGTCAGCATTCCGACGCACCGCCCCAACCAGCGCGTGGACCAAGCAGACGTTATCTATAAAACGCTGGAAGCGAAGTTCCGGGGCATCGCCTGGGAGATCCTCCGCCTGCACGTCAAACAGCAGCCGGTTCTGGTCGGGACTCGCTCGATCGAAATGTCCGAGCGTGTCTCCAGCCGCCTCACCAGCGATATGCTGCGCCGGCTGATCGTTTCTCAACGGCTGAAAGAGCGACTGGAAGTCAAGAAGGATCTTAAAGGGGACACGAAGGACGAAGCCAAGCGGCTTTACGAAACAAACATCGACGATATTGACCGGCAGTCCCTAGCCAACCTCTTAGGACAGTTGGACTATGAAACAGACGTCATGAAGGGCGACTGGCTCGACTGGTGCCTCGAGCAGTGGAAGCTGCCTGAGGAGAACAGGGAGCACCTGACCGAGACCCTCCTCCACGGCATTCCCCACAACGTCCTTAACGCGAAGTTCCACGAGCAAGAAGCTCTGATCATCGCCGAAGCCGGCCGCAAGGGCCAGGTCACCATCGCCACCAACATGGCCGGCCGCGGCGTCGACATATTGCTCGGCGGTCGTATCGAAGACGACCTGGTCAAGATGGCGAGGGAACACTCCGAGGGCGGCAGCGATGTTGCGGAGCAATACGGTGAAACCTTTGCCAGCTACCGTCGAGGCGGCAAGGAACGGGCTGCGCCGCCGCTCCCACTCGACGACCAAGAGCGTCGAACCTTGGCAGAAGAGGTTCGCGCACTCGGCGGCCTTTTCATTCTCGGTACGGAACGACATGAGAGCCGGCGAATCGATAACCAGCTCCGAGGCCGTTCAGGCCGTCAGGGTGACCCTGGCGAGAGCCGCTTCTTCGTCGCTCTGGAAGACAACCTGTGGAAGATCTTCAACGCGAACATGATGGAGCACCCGGCGCTAAGGCTCTGGCCGCCAATGGAAGAGGTGACGCAAGGTTTCCTCTCCGGCATGATCCGCAAAACCCAGGAGCGCATCGAGAACCACTTCTTCGAAGCACGAAAGAACGTTCTCGAATACGACGACGTCCTCAACGCCCAACGCGAGCACATTTACGGCCTCCGGCGGGAGATCCTGCTTGGAAAGGATGTCCGCGCGGAGCTCCGTCAGTACGTCCAGAATGCGCTGACCGACGTGGTCGAGAATGCGTGGATGATCGATGAGGAGACCGACAGCCGAGTCTATGATCACGCCGTCCTGTTTGAGGACCTCAGCGAGATCTTTCCGATCGTCGACTACGCAACGATCAGCGACCTGGAGAAGTACGCGCCGGGACCGGAATTGGTGCGATTCGTCCAAGACCTCGCCATGCAGGCCTATGACGCCAAGATCGACGACACCGGCGATGAGACGATGCGCGACATGGAGCGGATCGTATTGCTCCGCGCCGTCAACGACCGATGGATGGACCACCTTCAGACGGTCGAATATATCCGGGAAGGCATCGGTCTTCGCGGGTATGGCCAGGTCGATCCGCTCGTCGCCTACAAGCGGGAGACTTACGACACTTTCCAGAACACGCTCAAGAACATCCGCGATCAAGCGTCCAAGATGATCTTCCTCATGCGAGCCCAGCCTCGACAGCAGTCGTTCGACGAGCAGATCCCGCTCATGGTCAACATGGACGAGTTCGACGCAAACAACCTGCCGCCCGAGCTTCAGGAAAGCCGCGGAGAGCCGATGGAATCGAGCCAGAACCGAATCCTGACGGATGCGGAGCTGGCCAAAGTCGATTGGAAACGCGTCGGCCGAAACGATCCGTGCCCTTGCGGAAGCGGCAAAAAGTTCAAAGAGTGCCACTACCGCTCGCTTCGCGCCGAAGGCGTGATCTAAAAAAGGAAAGGCTCCGGTATTTCTCCGGAGCCAGATCAGGTTTTGAGGATTGCATGCGGTCTAGGGGAGAGCGCCCGCCTGCGAACCAACACCTATTACGACTAATGTGCCCATGTTAGGGGGCCTCAGTTTATTGCGTTTTTCAACGCAAGGAATCGTAGGCTTGTTTGAGGGCATGAAAAGGGCGCCCATCCAACTTACCGTTCCTGAGCGACACGGCGGCGGTGTTCAAGGAAGCAGTCCGAGCCGAATCGTAGCCTGAGCGAACGGCCGAAACATAATGACTGGGGGCTGAGCCTGCTTGATGGCTGAAGGTCGACGCATGAACTACGCTCGGGAGAGAACGACTTGCCCAAGGTAATCGGCCTCACAGGCAGCACGGGAGTGGGGAAGACGGCCGTCGCCAGCAAGCTCAAAACGCTTGGCTGCGAAGTTGCAGACGCGGACTTGATCGCCAGGAACATCCTCATCGCGGGCGCCGCGGAACTTCGTGAAGGCCATCCCCATTGGTTTGAGGCCGGCAAGCTCTCCTCTCGCCTCATCGCGGATGACGTCTTCACCCATCGCGATAGCTACAACGACCTGTGCAGCTACCTTTGGCCGCGAACCCAGGCACGAGCACGAGAGATGATCGAGGCCTCGAGCTCCGAGTACTTCGTCTACGACGCCCCGCTGCTCTTCGAGGCCGGAAGTGAGCGAATCTGCGATCTCACGCTCCTCGTGACCGCTGACGACAACGTTCGCAAACGGCGCGCCCTGGCCCGAAGTGGATGGACGTCCGAGCAGTACGACCAGCGCCAAGGCCTTCAGCTGTCCCAACAAGAAAAAGCCGGCCGGGCAACGCTCCGCCTCCACAATGACGGCACTCTTGAAGAGCTTGAGGCTAGAACCGAGCAGCTCTTCAAAACCTTGGTTCCGCACGTGCTTGAGAGCAAGAGCTATGGCAGCTCCATAGGCACGCTCGATGATGCCTGGCTCTTCGCCAACCGGTGGTGGCTCGCGGACTCCTTGAGACACCGCGTCGCCTTCCACACAATCAAGACAGCGATGCAGGCCAGGGGTGGCTACCACTCGGTGTCTCACCTGGATCGCATGACTGCGAAATATCGCGAGTGGTGTGATGCCACCGGCAACCGAGCATTGCCTCGGCTGGCAACATGGATCTTCGCTCACGACTTGGTCTACAGCCCAGGCGCCGCGGACAATGAAACGAGCTCCGCGAGAGAGATGGATCGGCTCCTTCAAGAGATGTCGGCCTATCGCCGCATCGGGAAAGACGACCTGATTGCGATCGAAAGCACACGATCGCACGAGCCCGTTCGCGAGGAGCAACTGGAAGACGCAAATCTGGTCGCATCAGTACATCTTCTCCATGATCTGGACCTGGAGATCCTCGGCTCTAACGTAAAAGAGTACGGTGAGTATCGAAGGGCGGTCTACGCCGAATATCTCGCCGCCTCGGAGGTTCCATCTGCTTTCCATGCCCTGTGGCTCCAAGGCCGCAAGACTTTCCTGGAAGCCATGTTGGGAAGACACCAGATCTTCAAGACGCCCTATTTCCAGGCATTAGAACCCGCGGCCCGGCAAAACATGAGTGATGAGTTAAGCCAGATCGTTGCCGAGCTGAGCCGATAGCTTTGGCTCGCCGGCTATCGACGCACCCTCGACCAAACGATCCAGACCGCTGCTGCGATAACTCCCACGAATCCGCCCAGATACGCCCCAGTGTGCCAGAAGCCCACTGCGAAAGCTCTTCGCACGTCGTGGATTCCATCCAGGAACGGCCACTTCGAGCCCGTGGGTTGGAGGACCGGCTCAACCGAATATCCGATGGCGCCGAAAACGGCCGAAAGCACCAAGGCGAACAGCATAGTGCTCAGGACGCTCAGACAATAGGTCCGGTTGGAGATTGGATTGCGAGATCCAAGTGCGCCCGCAAGGCTGAGAAGCACTCCCAGGAGCAAGCCGAACCACCAAGTAGCCAGCACGCCCACAGCGACCGCTTGAACCCGGATTGGAGCATCCGCCAAACCGGCCGTACGGAGAAAAGGAGCGAACTGCCTCGCTTTGAAGACGGAGAAATATTCCGGCGACAGGGTGACGGTTATCTGATCGTTCGAGATGCCGTAGGCGACCGCCGCCAAGACAGCTATTCCGATCCATCGCGCCACTAGCAACCCTCTAGCCGGCTCGGTTACTCTCGTCTGATAGTCTGAATCCAACGGCCCAGTCACCCGCATCTATCCCTAAAGACTGCCTCTATCGACCAATAGATACCCGATTAATTCTTACAAAACCTGTATTCATCCGTCTACGCAAAAGTGTAAAATAGGCGGGTCATGCCGCAGGACAAGATCGTGGTCGTCGGGGCGCGCGAGAACAACCTAAAGAACGTCACGGTGGAGATCCCTCGCGACAAGCTGGTCGTGATCACCGGCCTCTCGGGCTCGGGGAAATCCTCGCTCGCGTTCGACACGATCTACGCGGAAGGCCAGCGACGGTACGTGGAATCGCTCAGCGCCTACGCACGCCAGTTCTTGGGGCAGATGGAAAAGCCCGACGTCGATCACATCGAGGGCCTCTCCCCAGCGGTATCGATCGATCAGAAGAGCGCCAGCAAGAATCCCCGTTCGACGGTGGGAACGGTCACAGAGATCTACGACTACCTCCGAATCCTCTACGCGCGCGTGGGAACTCCCTACTGTATCAACGGCCACGGACCGATTGAGAGGCAGTCCACCGAGCAGATCGTCGACGTGGCGATGAGCCTTCCGGAAGGAACGAGAATCCAAGTCCTCGCGCCGGTGGTTCGGGGCAGAAAGGGCGAGTACAAGTCGGTTCTGCAAGATATCAGCAAGGCCGGCTACGTGCGCGTCCGCGTCGACGGAACGATGTATGAGGTCACCGACGACATTCCGATGGATCGCTATAAGCAGCACACCATCGAGGTGGTGGTTGACCGGCTGATCCGAAAGGAGGGCTTGGATCGCCGCCTGAGCGATTCGATCGAAGCCGCGCTCAAGATGGGCTCGGGCCTCGTCAGCCTCTCTCTTCAGCTACCCGCAGGGGCCGAGCTGCCAGAGATGGTTAGGAATCTCACCGCTCAACAGCGCGACGACAACGCCGGAGATGTGCCGGCGGATACCGATACGGTCGACGTCCTCTTCTCCGAATCCTACTCCTGCCCCGTGTGCGGATATTCGCTTCCGGAGCTTGAGCCCAGGCTGTTCTCGTTCAACTCGCCGTACGGCGCATGCCCCGAGTGCACCGGGCTTGGAACCAAAACCGAATTCGATCCGGAGCTTGTCGCGCCAGACCACAACAAACCCCTCCGAGACGGGGCCATCGTGCCTTTCGTGTACAAGTCGGGCGAGGTCAAGGAGTGGTGGCCCGAGATGCTCGATGCGGTTGGCCGTTCGTGCGGATTCGACGCACATCAGCCGGTCAGGAATATTCCTGCAGACGGCATGCACGCAGTCTGGTACGGACTCGACGAGCCAATCAAAGTCGTAATGAAGTATTCGCGCGGCGAGCGCTCGTTCATGAGCCAGTGGCGCGGTGTGTTAGCCAGCCTTCGCAAGCGGTATGACGAGACGGAGAGCGAGTGGGTCAAAAACGACCTTCAGCAGTACATGTCGACCAAGCCATGCCCTGTCTGCCAGGGCCGCAGGCTCAAGCCTGAGGCGCTTGCGGTGAAGCTCGCCCAGCGGGACATGTCGGAAATCACCTGCCTTTCGATCGAAGACGCGACGGCCTTCTTTGAATCGCTGAACCGCAAGCTGAACAAACGGCAACTCGCCATCGGCGAGCGCGCGATCAAAGAGGTTCTGGAGCGGCTTCGATTTCTCTTGGACGTGGGCCTCGGCTATCTCACGCTCGACCGGAACGCTCGAACCCTCGCGGGTGGGGAAGCCCAACGGATTCGCCTCGCCACACAGATCGGAAGCGGCCTCATGGGCTGCCTCTACGTGCTGGACGAACCCTCGATTGGCCTTCATCAGAGAGACAACCGGAAGCTGATCGCAACGCTCAAACGCCTCCGAGACCTTGGCAACACCGTCCTCGTCGTCGAACACGACGAAGAAACGATGCTGGAAGCTGATCACCTGCTGGAACTCGGACCGGGCGCCGGCGAGCATGGCGGCGAGGTCGTTGCCGAAGGAACGGTCGATGAGTTCCTCAAAAGCAGCGCGATCACGGCCCAGTACCTCACCGGTAGCCGCGAGATCGAGATCCCGGCATTCCGTCGAACACCAAGAACTCCGATGCCGCTTCTCAAGAAAGGTGTGATCGACGGGAAGACACCCCCGCGCTCCAACGGCCGAAAAGTTAGGAAGCCGCCGGTGGGAGCGAAGGGCAAATGAGCGAGTCTGAAGCGCCCGGCTGGCTCGTGATCCACAACGCCCGGGGCAACAACCTCAAGAACGTCGACGTTGCGATCCCGCTCGGTCTGTTTGTTTGTGTGACGGGCGTCTCCGGAAGCGGAAAGTCGACCCTCATCCAAGACACCCTCTTTCCACGCCTTATGTACGAGGTGTATGGCACTAGAACAGTCTGGGAGCCCCACGACTCGGTTTCGGGGCTCGAGAACTTCGACAAGGTCATCGATATCGACCAGTCACCCATCGGCCGGACGCCTCGCTCGAACCCCGCTACCTACACCGGGACGTTCGACATGATCCGCGAGCTCTTCTCACTGACTCAGGACGCAAAGGTCCGGGGCTACAAAAACGGCCGCTTCAGCTTCAACGTGAAAGGCGGACGTTGTGAGGCGTGCAAGGGCGACGGAGTCTTGAAGATCGAGATGGTCTTCCTGCCGGACGTCTATGTGCCTTGTGAGATCTGCAAAGGGAAGCGCTACAACCGCGAGACGCTGGAGGTCCGGTACAAAGGCAAGAACATTTCCGAAGTGTTGGAGATGACGATCGACGACGCCGCCGATCTATTCCGCCCGATCCCTAAAATCTATAGAAAGCTGGAGACCCTCCAGGAGGTCGGACTCGGCTACATCCGCATGGGCCAGCCCGCCACCACGCTCTCCGGCGGAGAGGCGCAGCGCATCAAGCTCTCGTCCGAGCTCTCCAAGCGATCCACAGGAAAGACTATCTATATCCTGGACGAGCCGACCACCGGTCTCCATTTCGAGGACGTTCGGAAGCTGCTGGCCGTGCTCCATCGTCTTGTGGAACAGGGCAACACCGTCCTGGTGATTGAACACAACCTCGACGTCATCAAGACCGCGGACTATCTCATCGACATGGGCCCCGAGGGCGGAAACGCTGGCGGCGCCGTGGTCGCAACCGGCACCCCCGAAGAAGTAGCCCTCAATCCCCGCTCCCACACCGGCATGTTCCTGGCCGACATCTTCAAGAAGGCCGCCAGCAGAAGTCAACCGTTGATGGCAGCGGAGGCAAGAGCCAGCTACAAGTGAACGAACCTCTATAGCCGCGACCTGGAGACTGTTGCGGGAACGCGCGCCGATAGGCGATTCTCCCACAACTGCATACTGTCGAGGGCCGATTGGTTCTTCAGCGCCAACGGCGCGACCTATATGAGCCCTGCGGAACGAAAGACTAGCTTGAAAGGTTGTGGGAGCCTTTCGGCACATGACGCTCCAATGCAACAGCCTCTCAGGTCGCGGCTACGGAACTAACCCGATGCCGTCGACTGGAACGTCGGGATCAACCCGTTCTCCATCCCCGTAACCGACGTGCTTTCCTTACCCACGACCTCGCGAACGAAATCTGGCCACCAGTCGATCTGGGGAGTGGTCTTTGCTCGCGCTTCCATCGTTGGACTCTTGCGAGCCGCGATCTCTTGCGCCTTGGACAAGATGGTTTTCACATCGCCGACGGCCGGCTTCAGCCATCGCCGACCGATCTGAGCGTGCAGAACCTCGTCAGCCCAGTCGTAATCTTGGAAGTACACCGCCAGCTCGTCGTTGGCCTTCTGCGCGATCTGCCATTCCAAACGCTTGCCCGTCTTGCCGTCCATGAGGCTCTGCTCGATAAAGTAGAGAATGATGTGGCGCTCCAATGGCGATCGGTCCAGGTTCAAATGCATCGACCAGCCGACGTGGTTGGGATACCGGCTCCAGTCGTAGCCAGTCTTGGCGAACCACACCTCGCCCATCATCGAGTGACGCGCCTCGTCCCAAAGCTGACGACCCATGTCGCGGTAGTACTCCCAGGGCTTGCCGGGAGTCTGTAGAACGATGCTCGCCATCATTTCGGGAACATCCATCTCGTGGAACCGCTTGTACATGAGCGAAGCCACGCGCTCTTCCCAGCCCGCTTTCGGGTCCAAATAAACGTCGTTGGCCCGGTAGCAGAAATTGTAGATCTCGCCTGACCGCCAGTCCCGCTTCGGGTCCACATCGGCCACAAAGGGCCTTTCAGCTCGGGGCTCCGGCAAAACGAGTTCCTGGGGAACGGGCGAATCTCCTCGGATCCCTCCAGCCGCCGCCAGATAGCTTCTCAAATGGGCTTGCCAGGCAGTGGCGATGGCTTTGTCTTCTCCAGCCTCGGTGAGCGCCGCAAGCGCCTGGTTCCCCCACTCAACCATCTGCTCCTCGTCCGCAATAGCGACCTTGAGGATTCGGACGGTCGGATAGTCGAATACGGGGTTCACGTCGGCCAGATGCTGCCTATAAGCCTCCATGAGGGCGGGCCGAACGACGCCGAAGATCCCTGCGATGACCTCCACCGAGTTTCCGGCGCGAATCGCTTCGTTCAAAAAAGCTTCGAGCTTGTCGTCAGGAGACTGGTCCAGGTAGAGAGGCGGGCGCCGCAGCTCGGCCACCCGTTGCCGGAAAGCTTGGCTGTGCTCGGCGTCTAAATAGAGGTGAAGACTGAGTGCACCCTTGATCTCCCACTCGGGAGTCGGATTGATGAACGCCGCCGAGATCTCGTACAGCCTGGACTCGACGTAGTTGTAACGCCGCATCAGGTCCACGTTCTGGTCCACTCCATAACCGGGTCTTGCTGCCTGATCGTAGGTGGCCAATCCGGCCAGTGGCGGAATGCCAATGCTAGGGACACTGCTCATGCTCTTTTCCTCTCCTCTGTCGAGGCCTCAATAAGTGTATACGCCGGCCGACGGTAGGGAACCCAAGGCGCCTGGTTTTCTTCTAAGCGGCCGGAGGGCAGACGAACCAGGAAACTCGCGCTTTGACGATTTGTTTAACTTATCTTGCAAAGAGCTATAGAACCCGGTAAAGCTGCCGTATTATTCAAATATGGGCACAATCACGGTCGATCCCAAAATTACAGAGGATTTCTTGCTGATGCAAGAAGACGTACTTGATGCGTCGGTTTGGATCGACGGAGGCGCGCTCAGGGCTCACGTCACCCGGGCGCCAGGCTCCGCCATTGACGAAATTGCTCTCAAGGGAGTCTGTGTCGCCCACATCGGATCGACTCAGACCCCGAGCGAAATTCTGCTTATCGCCGGACGAAACGACTAACGATCACTCGTCGGGCAGTTCTTCCTCATCCAGATCGATGTCCTCATCGATTGCGGGCGAGGCTGCCTTCGGCTCCGCATCAAGAGTCACAAAGGCGATGTTCTTCGCCGTCCGGTTGGGACAGTTGTTGCAAACGAACTCCACCTTGGCGCTCTGAAGCCACTCCGGCACTTTGTCGATCTGCTTTCCGCAGCTGCTGCATTGAATCATGAACGGGCTTCCTTGTCTTCCTGGTACTGCTGCATAGTCTGGCGGTGGCTGACAAAACCGTTTAGCAGCATGACGATCGCTGCCAAGAAATAAAGCCACCAGAGGCCATGCTCCACGGTCTGGCCAGGGTCTCGAATCGAGCTATCTCCACGGACGAGCCCGATGGCTCCGACCACGATCAGAATCGCCGCAATCCAAAAATAGGTGTTCTTATACCAGTGGGGTACCGCAGGCGTCTTCTGTTGACTCACTCTGCCTGATTTTACCCGCGCTGGAAAACGAAGGTTCCTGGGGTCCTAGACGCGCAAGTCCACGACCTGCCCCTTGCCCTCGAAGGCGCTCAGCATCTGCTCCGCCTGCTGCTTCTGCATGTCGAGCGTCTTTTTGAGGAGGGTCGTCTGGAACGCCAGCCGAACCTGATCCGGTGACTGCGCCGGCGACGCCGCCTGCACATCCGCTCCTGGCTGAATACTCGAGACGTTCATCTCCAATTAGGCTATCGGCACATTCGCCGGGATTCTTTAGCCTCTATTGGAAGCTCATGGAATCCGTACTTCGATCGAGGCGGAGCGTTGGCCATTCCCAAGGACCTCCAAAACGTTTTTAGATTCGCACCCGGAGATCACGGACAAGAACCTACGATACCGACAGAATCTGGAAGGCGAGCAATCAGGCGTCTTGGTGTTCAATACCCTGCGAACCAACTGACCGCACATGGGCCGATAGCTCCAAAACAGAAGATGCTCTAAGAGAACTGAGACCCGGGTTCCTTCGTCACGATCACTCCTAAGATCGTGTCTCGCACAGACCGTGTAACCTATCCGCCTATGGGCGCAATGGCTTGGGGGGCTTATCAGCAGGGCAAGAAGGGCATCAACAAAGCCACTCTCCGGCGCGTCGTAACGCTGTTTGATCCCTACCGAGGGCAGGTTGCGCTCACGGTCGTTCTCGTCTTGGTCTCGTCGGCGCTCTCCCCCATTGCACCGTTTTTTCTCCAGACGATCATCAATCAGGGATTTGCCCATCGCGATCTTAGCGTGGTCACTCGCTACTCGATCTTCTCGCTGCTTGTGATTTGCGGCTCCACAGCTGCTGCGCTTGGCTTCGGCTGGGTCAGCACCCTCGTCGGCCAGCACATCATGCGGGACTTGCGGAGCGCTCTGTACCGTCACCTCCAAGGCATGTCGCTTCGGTTCTTCACAGGAACCCGGACCGGAGAGATACAGAGCCGTCTCGCCAACGACGTGGGAGGCATTCAGGGCGTGGTCTCAGACACGGTCGCGAACATGCTCAGCAACGTAAGCCTGGTCATCGGAACCCTCGTGGGGATGATCCTGATGGACTGGCGTCTGACTTTGCTCAGCGTAGGCCTTCTTCCGCTCTTCGCCTGGGTTGCCTTCAAAGTCGGCGGAGTCGCCCGAAAGTGGCGCGGCACGATTCAGTCCCAAATGGCCGACCTCAACTCGGCCATGAACGAGACGCTCAGCGTCTCCGGCGCCCTGCTCATTAAGACCAGCGGCCGGCAAGAGCTGGCGTTCCAACGGTTCGCGGGCCTTAACGAGGCCATGACCGACACGACCGTGAAGATCAACATGATCATGAAGATCTTCTTCAATCTCATCGGGTTCACCTTCCAGCTCACCAGCGCGTTCGTCTACTGGCTCGCGGGCTACCTCCTCTCGAATCCAGCCGAGACGCACCTGACGATCGGCACGATCGTCGCCTTCACCGCTCTCCAAAGCCGCCTCTTCTTCCCGCTCACCGGACTTCTGAACATCCAAGTCGAGATTGGAAGCGCGATGGCGCTCTTCGATCGGATCTTCGAGTACTTGGACCTCAAGCAAGACATCGTCGACGCTCCTGATGCGAGGGCGCTCGAGCCATCCCAGATGAAAGGAAAGGTGGAGTTCCACGACGTCACGTTCCGCTACGATGCCACACAGGCCGAGCCGAGCCTGAACCACGTCACGCTTACCGCCCAGCCAGGACAGCTCGTCGCTCTCGTGGGCGCGTCGGGCGCCGGCAAGACCACGCTGACCTACATGATCCCGCGACTGTACGATCCCGACGAAGGCTCGGTTACGATCGACGAAGTCGACCTCAAAGAGATCAAGCTCGAATCCCTTGGTCAGACCATTTCGGTTGTCACCCAAGAGACCTACCTTGTTCACGACACCATCCGCGAAAACCTGCGATACGGGAACCCGGACGCAACGGACGAGCAGCTCGAAGCCGCGGCCAAAGCGGCCGCCATTCATAGCCACATCGCCTCACTCCCCGATGGATACGACACCGTCGTCGGCGAGCGCGGCTACAAGCTGTCCGGCGGAGAAAAGCAGCGCGTCAGTATTGCGCGAGCCATTCTCAAAGACCCCCGCATCCTCATTCTTGACGAAGCGACCTCCGCCCTCGACACCCAATCGGAACGGCTCATCCAAGCGGCGCTGGAACCCCTGATGGAGGGCCGAACGACCTTCGCCATCGCTCACCGTCTGTCGACCATCCGATCCGCCGACCAGATCATCGTGATGGCAAGGGGGCAGATCGTCGAGCAGGGAACACACGAAGAGCTCTTAGCCCTCGAGGGAGAGTACAGCCGGCTCTACGAGATTCAGTTCGAAACGGATCTGGCTGAACAAGCGGAAGCCTGACACGAAGTCACCGTTAGAACGGCCGAACGGTAGCCACTTGATACTCGACTCAGTCATCTTTGGCCCCACAGTTCTCTTTGCTACTGTTGCGACTGGATACCCTGGAACGACAGCGCAACCAGCACCCATAACACCTGATGCGCCTCCTGAAACGTGGGCCGCGAGACCTCCAACGTGTAGCCATCCACCCTGTCGACACGGGGAACCTTGGCTCCCATGTCCGCCTCTTCGGCGCGATTGAATTCGACGCGGATCGTGCAAGGCTCGTCCCAAGTAAAGGGCTTCACCTGAGCCCTGGCCCTCACGGCCTTTTCCACCTGTGACTGGATCATGGGACCCGTCTCGCTCGGGTGCCGCATCTTGCCCATATACCGCCCAATGCCCTCCTTGACGGCCGCGGTGGCCACGCCGGGAATCAGCTCTTGAGCCTCCAAGCAGCCGACGACATCGGAAGACACAAAAACGATAGGCACGCCGAACCGCCCAGCGACTCCCGCCGAGAGCCCCATCTCTCCGCAAGGCCGTCCGTTGACCGTCAGCCGGTGGATCCCGCCTGTGATCGTATGCTCCATGATCCCGCCCATCGAACCCGCCATTCCGTGGTAACCGACAAGCAGCGCCGCATCGAAAGAACCGTCGATGCCCATCATCATCCCGTCCGTGCCGGCACCTTGGCCGCTCACCAATCGAACTCCTGGCTCGAGCTCGTCGATAAGCAGACTCTTGGAGTTTCCATGGGCGTCTTTGATGACGATCTCATCGGCGCCCGCCGCTCGAGCACCTCGGACCGCGGCATTCACGTCGTGCGTCATCATGCGCCGTGCGAAAGGGAAGTCGTAGTGGTCCCCATCCGCGCGCCCGCACTGTGACCAAGAAACTAAGCCGGTGATCCCCTCAATGTCGGCGGATATAAAGCACTTCACACCCGCAGGCTACCTATGCGGCCCCGGAACCTACAAACCGTGAGGGCGATCAGCTATGCGCTGCGTCGCTTCCGCGAGGAAAGCAGCTTCGTCCGGTCGCGGTATTTGTTCACGGTTCGCCTCGCGACATGCACCCCTTGCCCTTTCAACAGCTCCGCGATCCGGTCGTCCGAGAGGGGGTTGTCGGGGTTCTCGGAGGCGAGAATCTCCTCGATCATCTTCTGAACCCGCAGCGCCGGCCGGAAGAACACGTCGAAGCTCACGACCGATCCGGTTGGGATCTGGACGAACTTGTCCGCGGTCGCACGGCTCACCGTACTCTCGTGAAGGTTCAAATCGGCAGCCATCTGGGTCCTTGTCAGCGGACGGAGAAACTGATAGCTGCCAGTGTTCAGAAACCCTGCCTGCTCGCGAAGCAGATACTCGCCGATCGCTCGGAGCGTCTTCTTGCGCTGCTCGAGGCTGGAGATGAAGTCGCCCGCACGCTGCACATAGTGCTGAACGTGCCGCTTCTCGTCGCGGTAGTCCTTTGAAGATTCCCGAAGCTGCTCCTCACGCTGCCGATAGGAGCGAGAGATGCAAAGCGAGGTTGACTCCGGCCCGCGTATATCCACCGACCAGCCGGTATCGGAGCGCGTGATAATCAGGTCGGGCGACGCGGTCGACATCTTCGGCTGTCTCGAAGCTGGACCTATCTGAAAGGATTCCCCGGGATATGGCGTCAATTTGACGATCTCGGCAAAGGCCGACTCCACGAGGTCCGGCATGACCCCATATCGCCGTGCGATTCGCATGGTCCGGCGCGCCAGGAAGTCATCCATGCGCGTTCTTAGAATTGCACGGGCCAACCGCTGCTCGATCGATTCCGCGGTTCGAAGCTGCAACAGAAGGCAGTCGGTCAGATTTCGCGCCCCCACGCCGGCCGGCTCGCACGACTGCAGCGCGGTTACCACCGCCTGAACATCTTCGAGGGAACAGTTCAATGCGAGCGCTATCTCCTCGTCGGGTTCCTCCAGATAGCCCTTTTCGTTCAAGCTGTCGATCACGTAGTGGGCCAGCGAGGTGAGGTTCGCGGGAACGCGTGGGAGAAGCTGCGCCACGAGATAGGCTCGCAAATCCGGCAGAGCGGGGGTCAGTTCGGTCCAGTCGGTGGAAGCGTCGTCGTTAGACGAGCTGCGGATGTACTCGTAATCCTCACCCTTGAAGCGCAGCTCGCTGGGCGCCACCGTCTGCAAGATTTGGTCGTTCAGAATCGGCTCTGTATCGTCTTGCAGCTTTTCGAGCGCGGGGTTCTCAGCGAGCTCGGCTTCGATGGCCTGCTCCAGGTCGGCTTGGGCGAGCTGCAGCAAGTGGCTCGAGAGCACCACTCGCGGGTCGATGCGGACGCTCGTTTCGAGCCGCTGCCTGGTGCCGAATGCGTTGGACATCTGTTCCTTTCCCTTCCGTTGGGCTTTTCCCAGCTTATAATCGGAAAAGGACAGGCTCCCCCCACCCTGACAGGAACACCAGACTAGGCCGTGAGGCGGTCCGTTCCAACGTAGGGACGAAGCACCTCGGGCAACGTCACGGAGCCATCTGGCTGCTGACCGCATTCCAAAATCGCGGCATAAAGCCTTGGGATGGCAAGGCCGCTTCCATTGAGGATATGCACGAACTCAGGCTTGGCTCCAGGCTCCCGCCGGAACCGTATGTTCGCCCTCCGAGCCTGGTACGCCTCGAAGTTCGAGACGCTCGAAATCTCCAGATACTTGTCGACTCCAGGAGCCCATAGCTCGACGTCGTACGCCTTGCTCGCCTTAGCGCCGATGTCCCCAGTGCACAGCTCGATAATCCGATAGTGGAGCCCGAGCGCCTGGAGCACGCTCTCGGCGTCGACCGTCATCGACTCCAGTTCCTTGTAGCTATCCTCCGGCCTGCAGAACTTGACCATTTCAACCTTGTCGAACTGATGGATCCGCAGCAAGCCGCGGGTGTCCTTGCCTGCGGCCCCGGCCTCGCGACGGAAGCATCCGCTGAACCCGGCGATCTTGATGGGGAGCTTCGTTCCGTCCAGGATCTCCTCGCGATAGAGGTTCGTCAACGGCACCTCCGCAGTTGGAATCAGATAGAGATCGTCGTCAACCTTATATAAATCTTCTTCGAACTTCGGAAGATTCCCTGTGCCGACCAAGGCGGCGGCGTTGACCAGAAACGGCGGATAAACCTCGCGGTATCCGTTCCGCAGCGTCTGGTGGTCGATCATAAACGTCGCCAGGCCGCGCTGCAATCGTGCACCCATTCCGGTGTAGGCCACAAAGCCGCTGCCCGTGATCTTGGCGCCGCGAGGAAGGTCGAATAGGCCGAGGCTCTCGCCGATCTCCCAGTGTGGACGAGGGGCGCCTTCGAACCCTGGCTTCTCGCCCCATGTTCGAATGACGGGATTGTCCTCCTCACCGTCTCCATCCGGCGTCGATTCGTGGGGAAGGTTGGGAAAGCCGAGTTCCACCGTGCGGAGCCTTGCCTCCAACTCGCGGGCCGTCTGCTCGCCGGCTTGAATCTGCTCCTTCAGCTCTTTGGTCTGAGCCTTTGCCTGCTCGGCCTCCTCCCGCTTGCCCTGACCCATCAGTTGGCCGATCGACTTGTTGATCCGATTTGCCTCCGCCTGCTTCTGCTCCAATTCGGTAACCGTGGCGCGCCACTGGGAGTCGACCTGCAGAAACTCGTCGACCGACGACGGGTCCAGCCGCTTGCGGCGAATGCCCGTTCGAACAGTTTCGGGGTCTCGGCGAATTATTTCCCGGTCTAACACGTCGGGTCATTTAACCCGAATGAAAAAGACTCCGATAAAATGGATGTCTTCCGTTTTCGGCTGTTGCTAGGTTGGGTTTGGTGATGAAGCGTCTCTTGCTGTTTTCGGTTCTCTGTATGGCTGCCGTCGCGCGTGCTCAAGACGCCTTTCCCGACACGCCCGCCAACCACTGGGCCTATTCCGCGCTTCAGAAGCTAAAGGCAGATGGGATTCTGGTCGGTTATCCAGACGGCCTTTTCCGCGGCCCTCGTCCAGCATCCCGGTACGAAATGGCAGTGGCCCTTCACGCTGCATACAGCCACCTCAAGGGCCTCATCGACGGCATGACGGCCCAACTGGGCGCCGTCCAGCAGGTGAATCCCAACGACACAAGCAACCTGCGCGCTCAAGTCGACGATCTTCAAAAGGAAGTCGACTCCATAAAAGGCTACGCCGACGACATCGCCAACCTGAAGCGCGCCGCCGACACGTTCGAGCTCGAACTGGAGCAGATCGGCGTCGACGTCGAAGCAATGAAGCACGAGCTTGGCGGCCTGCAAGACCGGGTCAAGAAGCTCGAGGAGAAGAAGCCGGCAATCGACATTCACGGGGACATCGATTTCTGGATGGGTACCAGCAACAGCCGCGAAGACTCGTACGGGCTCAGCCGCGATGGCCGGCTGGAGGGCAGCGGCATCCCCAGCGGCATCGTCAACGTCAATCCTCCCGTTATCGGCGCGGTTGGCCTGGGCCACGACATGACCATCCTCCACGAAGCGGCATTCGATCTGGCCAGTACCGGCACGAGCGGGCTTCGTTGGAACGGTACGGTCGTGGTCACAGACATGTTCGGCAACTTCGATGCGGCCACGCCGACGGTCGCCTTTGGAAATCAATCCGACATTTTCAGTCCTTCCTACGGCAGTGCCAACATCCCTGCCAGCGGACTCCTCAGCATCGCGGTCGCAAACGAAGACGTCTACATTCAGAACCTCGGTCTGAAGGTTGGAACCGAGCGGGCGCACCTGGAGTTCGGGCGGCTGGGCTACAAAGGCAGTCCCTACATGCTGCAGAGGATCGACAACACCAGCTACTACACCAACGACCGCTGGGACAACGGCGAATACTACTTTGACGGCGCGATCCTTGGGTTCAACTTTGGTGCCGCGAAGTTGGATATTCTCGCTGGCCGAAACTCGGGGATACGGTCCGCGAAGGGCGTCGAAATCAACCCGATGCGTACCGGCACGCTTGACGGGCCCTTCTCCGGCGGACCAAACGCCGCCTCAGGCGCCAGATTCGACATCGACCGATCCGTCGGCGCGAACCTGAACGTCGGACTGGGACGCTCTGGCCACTTGTCGCTTGGCTATCTCCTCCTCCAAAGCGACACGACCACCCCTATCGACTTGGGCAACTTCGCGAACCAGTTGGCGGTGTACGGAGGCGACCTGGACTACCTGCTCAAAGGAGTCAAGGTCGAAGGCGGCTATCACAAGTCGGACTTGCAGGACGACGGCTCGGTTTCGAACGGATCGGACAACGGCGCTTGGAACGTCCGCGTATCAACCGATCAGAGACATTTCAGCCTATACGGCGAGTACCGCCAGGTAGAGGCGAACTATCTCGCACCTGGCGATTGGGGACGTCTCGGCATCCTCCGAGATCCAACCAACATCAAGGGCTGGCGGGTCGGCGGATCCGTCGACCTCGGTCCGAAGCTCAAGTTGGCGGGCGGAGCCGAAATCGACAAAGGCGTCTCGGACGACTTCGCGCCCAGCACCTTCCTGGATTCCGACACGAACATCAGCCGCTATGACATCCGCCTTGACTACTTCCTGAGACCGAATTTCAACCTCTTCGGAGCCTACGAAGCGACACGGTTTGGGAGCCTGGCGGCTCCGGCAAACTTTGCCGGCAGCGGAGACCCGAGCTACCGGTGGGCGACGTTTGGAATCGGTTATGGCCTGAGCGCCAACTCCCGTTTGAACATCCAGTACGAGTTCTCAGACATCGACAACGACTACCAGGCAACCAACGGAGCCAGCTTCCATGGGGGCTTGCTGACCACCCAGCTTTCAATCAGGTTTTAGCTCGCGCCTCGGACGTAAATGCCGCCTCATTTGGTGTGCGACGGCCCGCCAATGGGCCAAAAGACCTACTGGAATCCCACCGCCAGCATAAAAACGATTGCATTTTCGTGGCGACCTCGTCATAATGCCAGTGGTGCCTCGAAGGAATGAACGCACCAGTCGAACTGCAGGGATTGCTGAGCCCATAAGAAACTTAAGGAAAGTAGGGCCGAACGATCTCCAAAGCGATGAATGTGTTCAGGGGTTAGAGCACACATAACTAGCAAGGAGCATCTACTTAATGAAGCGAAGCACTAAGCTTGCACTTACGATTGCTCTTGCGGCCGGTTCGGTAGTTCCGGCATTGGCGCAAGACAATTTCCCAGACGTTCCGGCCAACCATTGGGCTTACGACGCAGTCGCCAAGCTCAAGGCTGACGGAATTCTGGTCGGCTATCCCGACGGCCTGTTCCGCGGCCCGCGACCCGCATCTCGCTATGAGCTTGCGGTCGCTCTGCATGCGGCTTACAGCCACCTCAAGAGCCTCATCGACGGTCTGACCGATCAGGTGAAGGCGCTGCAAAACGTGAATCCTCAGGACATTCAGAACCTGAAGGACCAGATCGCTCACCTTCAGGACGAGATCAACGCGATGAAGGGCTGGGGCGACGACATCGCCGCTTTGAAGAAGGCGACGGAAGAGTTCGACCGAGAGCTGCGCAGCCTCGGCGTGGACGTCGAGGCGATGAAGAAGGACCTCGGCGACCTGCAGGAGCGGGTTTCCCGACTCGAGAAGCGAAAGCCGGCGGTCGATATCTCCGGCGACATGAACTTCTTCGCGGTGACCACCAACAGCTCC
>DASZPA010000107.1:0-13181 GCA_035550555.1 Fimbriimonas sp. | reverse complement strand
TCGCGCCTCAAGGTCATGGCTTCTCTCGACATCGCCGAGCGCCGCAGGCCGCAAGATGGACGTCTCACCACGCGCGACGACCGAGGCGGCGAGTACGACGTGCGGCTCAGCATCATGCCGACTGTCTATGGCGAAAAGGCGTGCATGCGGCTTCTGGAGAAGGCCAACTCGATCGCTCACCTTGACAAGCTCGGATTCATGCCGGCCCAGAGGGCGCTTTTCGACAAGTTCATCCGCCGTCCTCACGGCCTGATCCTTGTGACCGGGCCGACCGGTTCGGGAAAGTCCACGACGCTTTACGCGGCTCTTCAGAGCATCAGCGATTCCACTAAGAACGTCAACACCATCGAAGATCCCGTGGAGTACAAGCTCGCCGGCGTCAACCAGATGCAGGTGAACCCCAAGATCGACGTGACCTTTGCGAACGGTCTTCGAACGTTGGTTCGCCAGGACCCTGACGTGATCCTGGTCGGCGAGATCCGGGACCGGGACACGGCGGAGATCGCGATTCAGGCCGCCCTGACCGGTCACTTGGTTCTCAGCACCTTGCACACGAACGATGCGGCAGGCGCCTTGGTCCGGCTTCAAAACATGGGGGTCGAGCGCTTCTTGATCAGCTCCGCCATGGTGGGGGTCATCGGACAGCGGCTCGTTCGCAATGTGTGCCCCCACTGCACCGAGACCTTGACGATCAAGCCCGACGAGGCGCTGGCCCTTGGATTGCCGGAGAGGGAAGAGCCGACGGTCGTCGCGCGAGGGAAAGGCTGCCGGCGCTGCGGGGGAAGAGGCACAAGCGGCCGCTCAGCCGCTTTTGAGGTTTTTGGAATGTCGGAGGGTATCCGGCAGCTCGTGTTGGACGGGGCTTCGAGCTCCACGATCGCCGACCAGGTTCGCTATGAAGGAATGGCAACCATGCACGAATCGGCTGTCGATAAGGTGTTGGAGCTCAAAGTCCCGCCTGAAGAGCTCGTGCGTGTTTTTTCGACCGGAGAATAACTGCTCATGCCAAAGTTTCGCTACGAAGCACGCGACCGCGCGGGGAACGCCGCCGCCGGGGTCATCGAGGCCGACGACCACGGCGAAGTCCGGCGTATTCTTCGCCTCAACGACCTGTACCTGATCCGCCTGAAGAACGCCGGCGTCATCGGAACGGCAGTGACGGGGCAGCAAGCCGCTCCAACGCCAACAAAAGCCACGGTCTTCGATGCGAAGCCCAATATCCAGGATCTGGTCATTGCGACAAGGCAGCTCGGAACCCTGATCCGTGCCGGCATGCCGATGGCCGAGACCTTGGAAATCGTGGGATCCCAGTCTGACAAGGTCCGAATGCAGATCGCATTCCGCGAGATCCAGCTTCTGGTTATGGAAGGACAGTCCCTGTCTGTCGGAATGCGGAAGTTCCCGGACATCTTCAATCCGCTCGTTCTTTCGCTGGTCGAGGCGGGCGAAGTTGCGGGAACGCTGGAGCACACCCTCGAGGTCGCCGCGAAGCAGCTCGACCGGGAGGCGGCGCTCAGAAGAAAGGTCAAGAGCGCCATGCTCTACCCCAAGATCGTCTTGGCGGCGTGCGTCGGAACGATCGCGCTGATGCTCCTGTTGGTGGTGCCGGTTTTCGCCACGGTCTATCGCGAGTTCCACAGTACGCTGCCCGGGCCCACCCTCCTTCTGATGGCCCTGAGCGACCTGGCGGTGCATTGGTGGTGGGCTGTTCTGCTGGGGTGTCTTGCCGCAGCCTACGCCTATCAGCGGTACGCCAAGACTCCGGGCGGCCGCAGAAGGCTCGACATCATCGGCCTGAAGCTGCCGGTGTTTGGGCCCCTGTTCCGAAAAATAGCCATTGCGCGCTTTGTTCAAACCTTGAGCGGAGCAATGTCGGGAGGCGTGCCCGTGCTGCGGTCACTTGGCATCTCCGGCGCGACCGCGGGCAACACGGTTATTCGCGATGCGGTGACCCAGGTCGCGCTTCGCGTAAGAGACGGGTCCAGTATTGGCACAGAGCTCGCCAAGACAGGAGAGTTTCCGATGATGGTCACCCGTATGATCAGCGCAGGAGAGTCCGGTGGGCAGATCGATACCATGCTCGACGAGATCAACCGTTTCTATGAGCAAGACGTGGAGACTGCGACCGAGAGGCTGACGAGAATAATCGAGCCGCTCATGACCGTGATGGTAGGAAGCATAGTGCTACTGGTTCTGCTCGCTCTTTACATGCCGATCTTCAGTCTTGGTAAGGCGATTAGAGATCACTAAAAGAGACCCCTATCCGAAGCTAAGAAGAAAAGCCGCAAGAAACCGCAATGTTTCAGGAGAAATTTCATTGGGTATTGGATGTGGATAACTTTTCGAGCTATCATGTTCGGTCGGAATTGAACTTGCCATGAAGACCCCTGGAATTTGTGAGGAAGCCATGCGCCACCGGATCAAAAGATCGCGGGCATTCACCCTGGTGGAGCTGCTTGTCGTGGTGCTCATTCTGAGCATCTTGGTGACCGTCGCGTTACCGAACTACCTCAGCTCGTTGAAGACGGCGAATTCGAACTTGGCCAATACCAATGCCAAGGTGATCGCAACGGCGGTCCAAGCCAACTATATGCGGCTGGGGGCCAACTCGTACTTGAATGTGATCACGGCCGGCGGCGTCGACGCCACCAACGGAATGCTTTACAGCGATCTGGGGCAGGGCGGGCAGGTGCCGAAGAACCCGTGCACGGGAGGAACGTCCCTAAACGACTACACCATGACCTCGGCAGCCGGGAGCTTTACCATCAAGGCAAAGGACCCAAACGGTGTCTGCTCCGGTCTCAACACCTTCTCCCTCAACGGCCCCTAGCCAGGCTGACCCCTCACGATAGGCAACTAGTATTGCTGGGCAGTATTAGTACGTGCTCGACTATATTGATGGATTGCCGACAAGAATCCGCAAATATCAATTTATTACAATAGATTTCGGATACGATTTTGATTGAAGGTTTGAATGCGCTCTAGAGAACTAGCTCGGGAACTGCAGATTGGAGGCCGCCTGCGAGGTGGAGGCTTCTCGTTAGTCGAGCTGCTGGTTACAGTGCTCATTCTGGGAATCTTGTGCGCCGCGGCCATTGGCAACTACCTCAGCTCTTTGGAGACGTCGCGAACTAACTCAGCGAATCACAACGCCAGGATGATCGCGACGGCGGTGCAGGCAAACTACATGCGCTTGGGCGCCAAGTCGTACCTCGACGTAATCGATGCGGGTGGTAACGATCAAACCGGTGGCCAGCTTGCAAACGACCTTGGCGGCGGCGTGCCCAACAACCCTTGCAAAGGGAGCGCCTCGTTGGCCGACTATACGATCACCTCGACCGCTACGTCCTTCCAGATCGTGGCCGGCGACCCGGGCGGACGCTGCGGAAACCTCAAGACCTTTAAGCTCAACGGACCCTAAAGTACCACTCTTAGGATCCGGCTGAAGCCACTTAGGTTTCATGCAGAGCTCCGAGTCGAACGCACCTGGCGAAGGCTGGGTATCTTTTTAGGCCAAAAGCCAATAGGAGCCCTAGCAAGTCGAAAGCGGAGGCTAATGATTGTGCATCTTATGGGTTTGATTAAGAATTATTCACACCAGTGTGTGCTCTATTCATCTGGGTTAATCAGGCGTAATCTTAGTTGCTCTGTTGATAGCAAAAACATTGAGCGAAGCATGTAAACGTTTATTTCTTGCAGAAGTTCTTGTATCGTATTGCCACGGGCGGTAAAGACTGCCCTTGCACCAATCTCCCAATACACAAGGACCAATCAATGTCTATCAAGAAATCCGCCCGAAAGGCTTTTACGCTCATTGAGCTGCTCGTCGTTGTCCTTATTCTGGGCATCCTTATCGCCGTCGCCCTGCCGTCCTACCTCAGCTCGGTTCACGATGCTCGAGCCAAGACCGCCGACAATAATGCCCGAGCGATCGCAACAGCGATTCAGTCGAACTATGTGCGCCTCGGCGGTACCGACTACACGGCTGTTATCGCCAGCGGCGGCGGAGCAGGATCGGACAACTCGGTGAATTTGGCGACCGATCTGGGTGGATCGATTCCGACGAATCCTTGCACGGGCGGCAACTCCCTGGCCACCGACTACACCGTCACGGTCACCGGAAAGACGAAGGTCACCATCGTGGCCGCCGTCGGCTCCAACTGCGACGCTAACTCCACTCACACGTTCACTCTGGGCCAGTAAGCCCTCAAGAACCATTGCCCAGGCGTCTTTCGGGACGCCTGGGCATCGCTGTTAACGCAATTTATTTGACTTTTTGGGGATATTATTAGAGCATGAAGATGCGCTCATTGAATTACCGGCATCTGCAGCGGGGCGTCGCGCTACCTACGGCCCTGATCTTTTGTCTTGTTCTATCCCTGTTTATCGGTGGCTCGTTGTTGGTGAGCCAAACGAACTACTCGCTTTCTTTTCAGCAGACGCGCTCTGAAGGCGCCATCCTGTTGGCGGACGCCGGAGTCAACGACGAGCTCCGGGTGATCGCCAACGGCGCCAGCAGCACTACCCAGGCAGGCTTCTCGTCCCAGCCGGTCGACTACCACGCTACGAACCCGAATAGCGCGACGGCGACCTATCCGGGCGAGACCCACGCGATTTACGGCCGTCCTTCCACCGTCCCAAGCTGGTACAAACCGGACCCCAACGGGCTGTACCCGCTCGCCTCTGCTCCCTACTACTGCTTCTGGGTCTATGCGACGAACGACCCCACCACGAACACTCCCTGGGACGGCAAGCAGAACCCGTTCTACATTGTTTCCCGAGCTGCCGACGACGGAAACTGGCGGAAGGTCACGGCCACTTGCAGGGCCAACTCGTTTTTCAATCAGTACGGCCTATTTGCCGACGGCACAGGCAATGCATTTGTCGGAAACGGCAACGCGCAAGTCGACGTGACGGGGCTTCTTGGCACGAACGGTACGAACCAGCTCAATCACATAACCGGGACAACCGTTTACAATGCTGGCGGAACGACGTCGCTCAAGGCTTCGAACACTACGAGTGGAACAGTGTTGTCGAATCCGTCGGTAGTGGTCTTTCCCACGACGGCGACTATGCTGAAGCGCTACCTTGGCGTCCTGGCAGACACGGACGCGCAGGCTTACTCGATTTTGGGCGGGCAGAATGCATTGCATCTTTCGACGCCTCACGTCTATCAGTTCAAGGCCAACGTCAACCAGACCCTCGGGAACATCACGTCCGCCAACGTTCTGCCCTACACGTTTAGCGGAAACGTTCTTGACTCCTCTTCGAACGGCTCTTGGAAGAACGCGACCGCATTTGGCGGTAAGACGTCGCTGATTTTCGAGCCGGGAGACTACTACTTCACCCAGCTTAGCGCTTCGTACATGAGCGGCTTGCAGATATTTCTGGACCCTCAGGCTTTTGCCAGCGGCGGAACGGCGGGACAGATCCGGTTTTGGGTGGAGAACCCCTCTCCTCCGGCTAACAACGCTCCCGCGGACGTGCTCGGCATCTCTATGACGGAGACCTATCCGGCTGGTACGACCACGCCGGATCCTGGGAACTTCCGGATCTTCTACGGGAACGACAGCGCCAATGGAAGCATGCTTGAGATCCAGGCGCCGGACACCAACACGACGTGTCTTATTTGGGGCGGCATTTATGCTGTAACCAAGCCAGCCGTGGCTCCTTACCTCACTAACAGTGCGCTTAAAGGAGCAGAAGTCCAGTTCTTTGCCCAGGACAACGGCAACACTTACGTAAAATTGGCAGGATCTTGTATTTGCGACATCTTCTCGAGTTGGAAGGAAAATCAGATTGGATTCGCTCTATCCAATTCGACTGTCGATTTGGCGTCGAGCGCGTACGTCGTTAACTATTCGGATGGGGGCTAGGCGGTGATGAGCAAGAGAACATCCGGTTTCACTCTTCTCGAGGCGTTAGCCGCTTCGGTCATTATGGCGGTGGGCATCACGGCTGCCTACGTCGCTTGGCTGGCCTGTTACAACAATTACGATCGGGCTCGCCAGGCCAGTCAGGCCGGGCAGATCGCACGGCAGTGCCTGGAGCAGGCCAAGGTCAGTGGGATCTTCAATCTTCCGCTTGGCTCCATGGCAAGCAACGGACTCTATCAGTGGGTGGGAAGCTACGATCCCACCAGCCAAACATGGGTTAGTGGCACCAGCGCCAGCAAATACGTGATCAACGGCTACTCCTATTACGATGTCAACGGTTTTCCCTTAACGTCGGCCACGTCGCCGGCCGTGAAGTTCATTAGCGTGGTCCAGATCACGGACTACTATCCGGTCACGAGCACCACCTCCGCCTACTGGTTCGACGACCAGAGCAAGCGTTGCCCGGTCGTGTTCGTGCAGCAGGTCAATCCCACTCGGAACTTGGTTTCAATGGGCACCACCATGGTGATGGGGGGTTCATGACGCGCAGAACGCTTCGCGCCACGACCATGATCGAAGTGCTGGTGTCGACGATCGTCGTCGGCCTCATCATGGGCGGCCTCTTGGCAGTCGTCTCGAGCATCTATAGCGCCGAGACGTTTGCCGTAACCATGCCCTCGGTGCAGTCGGATGCCCGTCAAATGGCTCTGACGGTCGCCGCAGGCATCAGGAACGCCACGATCTGCACCTCCTCCGACCAAGCCACCGGCCCATGCATCTGGCCCGGCGGGGCCATCGAGAGCCCGACGGGAGCTCAATTGACGGTCTATCACCGGCAGACCGACGGAACTCTGGCGAACGTCAAATACTACATCTCGTCAGACGGGACGAATACCTTCTGCACAGACACGAAAACCGGCCATTCGGGCTCCTCGACGACGGTCACGCAGCGTTCCTATACGGACGCCGGCATCAGCTTCACTTACTATCAGTCCACGTCCTCGGCCTATCACACGAACGGCTTGAGCCAGTTTGCGTCGTTTCCAACCTCGGCAACCTCCGGCCAGCTTATCGCGATCGGTATTACGGCCCGAATCACTCGCGGGTCGAACGTGAATGGCCAGTACACGACCCTGGTTCGACTCCGGAATTCTCCTCAACAGACTTACCCTCAATAACTGGGCGACTAGCACATGAATCGAAAGGAACCCTCTACCGTCGTCGGAATAGACCTGACCGAATCTGAGATCCGCATTATTCAGATGACGCCAAGAAATGAAAGGCCGTCGGTCCTTCGGGTCGCGTCGGCGCCCATGCCTCCGTCTTCGTTTTCCAATGGCCGGGCCGTTTCGCCGAGCGTGGTTGCATTTGCGATCCGCGGCCTTCTCGACTCCATGGGAGCCGGACAGGTCGAGAACGCCGTCTTCGGCGTGCCGAACGGAAGGACGACATACCGGCAGTTCGTTATTCCGCCCGTGTCCGACAGTGAGTTCGACTCCGTCGTCGACGTGGAAGTCGAGCACCATTCGCTGGTCCGCACTCAAGGCGGGGGCTACGGCGCCATCAAGATGCAGGCGCCGACGGTTGCCGACCGGCACGACTCAGTGAGCGTGGCGTGCTTCGCCGTAGAGACCGACGTAACCACGACGATCCAGGAGATTGCCGACAAGGCGAACCTCAAGGTCTTGGCTTTGGAGCCGTCGACCTTGGCAATGGTACGGACGGCGGTCTTGGCCCAACCCACCAACGCCACGATTTTCAATCTGGCGATTGGCGACAAGAGCTCGGATATTTCGTTTTTGATCGGCGGCCACCTCACCTCCTTCCGGCGGATCGATATTGGCGCCGAGAGGCTTTGCCAGGAGTCTCACTCGCGCGTGGCGGTTCGGCAGGGAAGCGGCGGCCGGGGCGACGGAGGGTTCAACGCGCAAGACCTGAACATGTCGGCCGTCACGGATCTTGCTCTCGAAGTCCAGCGAACCCGCGACTACCTGCAGCGAGAGTATCCGGACTTCGCCCTCATCGATCAGATCGGAATCTCCTTCGACGAGCCGGAGCTTGCCTGTCTGGCCGAGGTCTTGAGCGACAGGGTCAGCGCGCCTTGCTTCAACGTGTCGCCCCAAACGGGCTCACTCGATTCGCCCGAGGCGTCGATGGAGCTGAGCGGCCCGCAGGGCAGCAGGTTCGCCGTCGCATACGGGCTGGCCATGCACTCGGCGCCGGCCACCAATCTACGCGTTCCCGGCATCGACCTGTACGGCCAGAAACGGACGGACGTCAAGCAAGTAGAAACTCGCAGAAACTTTGCCGGTTCTATCCTGGTGAGCCTCTTGGGAGTCGCCGTAGGGGTGGTCGGCTACTTCATGTACGCGCAACAGATCACTAGCGCGGACCATGAGACCGCCCGCGTGGTGCAAAGCACCAAGAATGTGAAAGCCGAGACCGATCAGGTGATGGCCGATCGAGCGCTGCACGCGACTCAGTACCGAGTGCTCCGAAAGGAGGGGTCGGCATTGGGCGTGCTGATGGATTATGTCGTCGCCAGCTTGGAGCCAGGTGTCGGACTTTCCTTGGTAAGCATCTCGAACGACTACCGCGTCACCTTCCAAGGCGAGGCCACCGACGAAAAGGGATTGCTCAACACGGTCGAGAACTTGAAGCGAACACCGCTTCTCAAAGACCTCAGCATCGTTTCCTTCTCGCGTCCGGAAAAAGATTTGACCAACTCCATCAAGTTCGAGCTGTCGGGCACCACGCTGTCCGCAAACCACATCAAGCTGCCTCCGGAGAGCACGGTTAGAAAATGAACGATAGTCTTTATCGCCTGTTTGGCTGGTTGATCCCAATCGCTGTCCTGTTAGGGGCCGGCGTCGTGATCTATCAGCAGAGTCAAGCTCTGCAGCAAGCCGAGCTGAGGCACTCCAACGCGACGGCGGACCTGCAGCATGCGACCGAACAAAAGGCGATGGTGTTGGCTCTTCCCCAAGCGGTTCGCTATGCCGCAACGGGAGCAGGCCCTTCCGAGGAGACTGCCTTCTTGGACGATTTGCGGCTCAAGGCCCACGAGACTGGTACCACGATCTCCAGCTGGACCTCCAAAACCTCGAACTACACGACGAACACCAGTCCTGTGGTCCTGTCGCCCAAGGAGATGGCCGTTCTCAAGGACATGACCCGAATTACGTGCGATCTGACCGTGAAGGGCCCGTACCCCGCCCTGCGGCACTTCGTGAGCAGGCTGACCGATACGGATCGCCTCTTTAACGTCGCGAACATTAACTGGAAGAGAACCGACGCAGGGACGGAACTCAATATGTCCCTCGTCCGGTACGTCGGATCCGCTGCCGCGACCAACACTGCTTCGGCGGCGCGCCCTGCTGGAACTAGCCTATGAAAACCAAGCTCACCGTTCTCCTCCTCATCTTGATGTGCTGCTGGCAGCCAGGCTATGCGCTGGACAACGGCATCTCGATGATGTTTTCGGATACCGACGTCGCCCAAGTTTTGAAGGCCGTCAGCGTCCGAACCAAAGCGAACATCGTCTACTCCGGCAAGGAGAAGATCAAGGTCTCGCTGAACGCCAAGGTTGAAACGACGGAAGATGCCATCAAGAGCGTCACATCCGCAGCAGGGCTCGTCTACCGAAAGGTCAACGATACGTACATCGTTGCCTCCGCGACGGATATGCGCCAAGCACTGGCGCCCTATGCCTACACGGTCACGTTCAATCCGGGGGAGGCGTCCGCCGAAGACGTGGCGGAGAAGCTGCAGGCCGCCGTGCCCTATGCGACGATCACAGCGGTGGGAAGCAAGATCACGATGACAGGCGTGATGGAGGACATCCGGCAGGTCCGCGTGTATATCGAAGAGTATCGCGCCGAAGTGCAGGCGAACCATCCCGTATCCGAGGTGGTTCCGCTTCAATATGCCAAAGCGGCTGACCTCGCGCCCTTCGTCTCTGGACTGTTCCCGCGGGTCAAGATCTCCTCGATGGCCGGAGACAAGGCCGGCGCAGTTGGACTGAGCGGGCCTGAGCTCGACGTCGCGCAGGCGAAGCAGGCCATCGCGAAACTGGATCAGCCGTCAGACGGCTCCGAAGACGTGATCTTCAAGCTTTACGAGCTTAAATATGCGAGCGGTCCCGAGGTGGTGGAGTTCATCAAGAAGGCCATTCCCTCGGTGGAGGCTGTGAGCGCGCCGGAGATTTACTCGACTCCACGGCCGCGCTTCAATCCCCTCTCGGCAAGCTTGGGAGGAGGGGCGAGCGCCTTCTTTAACCAGGGCGGCAGCTCCTCAAACGGAAGCGGAGGTCTCGGACAGAACGGAAGCCAGGGAATGTCCGGCGGAATGCAGGTGCAACCCGCCAAGCCGGGGGATAAGTCCAAAGCCGTGGTCTTGAAGGGGCGGAAGCCTGACATCGAACAGGCGCTTCAGCTCTTGGCGACCCTCGACGTCAAGCCCATCCAGGTGGTCGTCGAGTGCAAGGTGCTTGAGGTCTCGCCGAGCTTCAAAGAGAGCCTCGGCCTCGACTGGAACCTGACCAATACGCAAACGCTCACCGAGGGAGCGCCGGGCGCGGGGGGCATCGGATTCGGAAGGTTCACTCGAACCACGCCGCTTTCATTCTCCACGACCCTGAACGCCGGCATCACCAAGGGTGAGGCAAAGATCTTGGCCGACCCCCGCATCCAGGCGAGCGATAACGAAGACGCGTTTATCTTTGTCGGCGACACCGTCCGGATCGCCATCCCGACGGTCGGAGTCTTTGGCGCCCAAGGAGTCACGCCGCTCGAGTTTCCGATCGGCATCATTCTCACCATCCGCCCGCGGGTGAGCGCCGACGGAAGCATCACGATGCACGTGAATCCCGTTGTAAGCACCATCACAAGCATCAATAACGACGGCCTGCCGCAGACGGCTTCTCGAGAAGCGGAAACGACGGCCGTGGTGAGGGATGGAGAAACGATGGCTATTGGCGGCCTGATTCGAGACGACTATTCCCGCACGATCAAGGAGATCCCAATCTTGTCGAAGATTCCATTTCTTGGCGAGCTGTTTCGCAACCGGACGACGACCCACAACAAGGTCGACGTGATCGTCACCTTAACGCCCCACATCGTCCACGACACGGACGGGAGCTCCAAATGATCGTACGGCCGGAAGACCGAGGAAAGGTCACGGGCCTCGTTGTGGCCATCATCCTGGTAGCGGTGACTCTCGCGTGGAGGCTGCACTCGGTTTCCTCTCCGGAACCTGTGGCGGCCGAAGGTCAGGTTGTATCTCTGTCCGGCCCCGGAAGCGGAACCACCCCCCAAGCAACGCCTGCCGAGATGGGCAACGTCGCTCCTTCGTCGGCGACCTTGGTTTCGTCGGCCGGAGAGGGCGACGACGGATCCGACCAGATCGAGGTTCCGACGCTGTTCGCCTCGGCCACCGCGGACCCGTTCCGATCCGTCGTTCCCAAGGCGGCGCCTGTGGCGACCGCCGCCGTCATTCGGCGGCCCGTCACGCTGCGCCCGCGCGACCGTATGTTCACGTCGAACTTCGAGGAGCCTCCGCACATGTCCTCGCCCCTCAATCCGCTGCCGACATCGAGCGTCGTGATCGAAAAGGAGCCCGTGCCAACGCTTTCAGGATTGATGCCCGGTTCCGACGGCGTGGCCGTCATCCAATCCGGATCGGATTCTTTCGTGGTCAAGAAAGGTGAGAAGTTCGGGAACGGCTACTCGGTAGTATCCATTGGGAAATCTGAGGTTTCTCTAAGGCGCCGCGATCAAACCATCACTCTTACGATGACGCCCTAAGTGCTTCGCTCTCCAATCCTACGCAAACTCGCCTAAAATCCCAATGGGTGCCTCTGAATCAAAACCGACGAGATCATCGTCTGTGAGTTTTAGAGCAGCTCATAAGGGGTTTGTGCATGAAGCGTCTTTTGGAGAGAAAAGTCCTTCCGGAAACCGTTTGGATGGTCGCAATTTGCGGCATCGACGTCGTTTACACCTTGATCGCGGTTCACATGGGATGGGCAAAAGAGTCCAATCCCCTTTTGGCAGGACTTCTGCAGAGGTCCGATCAACTATTTCTAGCCGGGAAGGGCGCATCGTTCATGGTGCCGCTCGTCACGCTCGAGCTGCTTCGCGACAGGTTCCCCGACCTCGTTGTACGGTCGCTCCGGTGGGGAATCGCCGGTTACCTGGCCATCTACGTCTTGGGCTCGTTAGCGTTGCTGCACCACCCGATCTAACCCCTAGCGGAAGTGCGGGTTGAGCCCTTCCAGCGCTGCTCTTAACCGGGCAGCGTTCCTGCTCAGTTGTTTGGGAGTGTTCGACTCGGGCGTTCTCACGTTCGCCCACCTGACCGAGAAGGTCCTTCCATGCGGTGCGTCTTCAGGGTGCGAGGTCGTGGCAACCGACAGTTCCTCCTATCTGTTCGGCGTCCCGATCGCCGCCTTCGGCCTCGTGTGCTACTGTATCTGCCTTGCCTGCGCCGTACTGCGCGGATACGGCCTCAACTTGCGCGGCCTGACGATCGCCGGCCTTGCGATTTCGGGCCTCGGCTCCTTGACCGGCGTTGGGCTGACTGTCCATGGAAAGGTCGATCTCGGCGTCTATTGTCCCTGGTGCGTGGCGTCTGCGTGCCTGATGGTGCTTCTTCTGATTGTCCACCTTCTGCTGCTCAGAACCAAGGATTGGATGACCCGCTGGGGCGTGACGGAATCTCTTGGAGCCGGGCTCCTTGTCGCGCTTGCCTTGCCAGGCGGAATCTACTTTGAGACCGTTGGAGCAAAGGAGAGGCCTATGCGCCTCAACCTGGCCCGCCTGAACGTGGAGCGGCCCGAGGGTCTTGCGCCTGCCAATGCCCACTGGAGGGGCAGTCTAAACCCCGGCCTGACAATCGTGGAATTTGCCGATCTCTCCTGCCCCGCATGCCGTGAGATGAACTTCCGCTTGATCCGGTTTCTCGGCCACGCGAAGAACGTGAGGCTCGTCTTCCGCCACTTGCCGCTGAGCTATCTTCCGGGCCATTCGATGTCCAACTATGCGGCGCTCTTCGCGGAGTCGGCGCCGAACAACCTCACGTTTTGGAAATTTGTGGACGCGATCTACTCCTTGCAGGCGGCGCCGACTAAAGATCAGATTCGAAACACGGCGATTCGCCTGCTAGGTAGATCGGAGCCAGCCACTGGAGCCCAGGCTGCGGTTCAAAGGGCCGATTTTCACGCGCTCGTACTTCATCCGGGCGCGGATCTCCTTGGATTCGTCCTGTTGGGAGAATGCGAGGGTTGCGAGGGCGACTAGGAGAAGG
>DASZPA010000106.1:0-4090 GCA_035550555.1 Fimbriimonas sp. | reverse complement strand
TTCCTTTTCGTCAACCAAAACCGATCGAGATCATGAACAGTAGCGACATCATTCTCAACGGTTTGCAGGCCGATGGCTCGGTCATGCTCTACCGGAACGGAAAGGCAGATACTTCATGGGTTTATGGCCTTAGACGCTAGGCCCAGAGAGACACCAAGGTGGTGGTTAGAACAGTGCGTTCGACCGGAGGACGTCGGGAACTCTGGACAATCCAAAGCAATCAGTTGGTGACCGGGTGGAAGCTGTCGATCTCGCTCACGTAGGTGTGCACGGCGGTTTCCTGACTCGAAAAGTCTCCCCAGTTCGGCTGCGGCTGCGTGTCGGTCGAAGCGTACAGCAACTCGTCTTCTATTCCGGAGCCGTTGCCAGGATCTCCTGAAACCCAGGATGTGTACGACCACGGCTCGCCCGTGACCCAGGTCCACCCTGTATCGGGAGTCGCCCTTGGTTCCGGTGCATGGCCTCCGATCCAGAATCCGATGCCATGGTTGCCGTTCCAGAGCTGCCAAAGGCTCGGCTGATCGACAAGCGTGAAAACGAAGGCGTTTTCCTCCGCGCTTGTCAGCGTTGCCAGATGGCCTCCGTCGGCCTCGCACGCCTTCTCGGCGTCGGTCCAAGAGTTGACAGCGGCATTGGTCGTGGCCTTATACCAGTGTCCGTTGCCTCCCGAGGCGACCGTCCACTGCGTGTACCCTTTGCCTGTGTAATCGGGAGGGTTCGAGCCACCTCCACCACCACAACCGGCCAGGGCGAGCGCGACAACACTTCCGCAAAGGACTTTACGAGACATCATCGATAGTTTGACACTCAGTGGTAGGACCCGTTTCGGTTTGATCTCAACTACCGTCCGATAATCCTCGAACCCACGCTCGCCCGCTATTGTTCGCCTATGACCTCGCGGCTGACTCGCCGCGGCGAGACGTCCTCGGGGTAAACCGTGCAGATTCACCATGCCCCTCGTCGACCTACCTCTCGAACAGCTTGAAACCTATCAGGGTCTCAACCCCAAGCCCGCCGACTTCGACGCGTTCTGGGACCGCAGCCTTGCGGAGATGAACGCGCTCGATCCGCAGATCGAGCTCGCACCGCACCCTTTCCCTGCCTCCTTTGCCGAATGTTTCGAGCTTCGCTTCACCGGCCTCGGCGGAGCGCGCGTGTTTGCCAAGTACATCCGGCCGAAGGGCGCCAAGAACTGCCCGGCCGTTCTGATGTTCCACGGCTACAGCATGCACAGCGGAGACTGGTACGACAAGCTCAACTACGTGGCGAACGGCTTCTGCGTGGCCGCGATGGACTGCCGCGGGCAGGGTGGACTCTCGGAAGACGTTGGAGGCATGAGAGGCACCACTCTGAGGGGCCACATCATCCGCGGGCTAGACGACAGCCCCGAGAAGCTGCTGTTCCGTCACATCTTCCTGGATACGGCCGAACTGGCGAAGATCGTGATGGGCTTTGACGAGGTGGACGCGGAACGGGTTGGCTGCACTGGCGGCTCACAGGGAGGTGGCTTGACGCTCGCCTGCGCAGCTCTCGAGCCGCGAATCAAGCGGGCGGCGCCCTGGTACCCGTTCCTGAGCGACTACCTACGTGTTTGGGAGATGGACCTGGACGTCGCAGCCTACGACGAGCTGCGAAACTTTTTCCGCTCCCACGATCCGCGGCATGAGCGAAGGGCAGAGATATTCAACCGCCTTGGCTATATCGATGTACAGCACCTGGCGCCGCGCATCAAAGCGGAGGTCCTGATGGGCATGGGCCTCATGGATACCATCACGCCGCCCTCCTCCTGCTTCGCGGCATTCAACAAGATCCCATCGAAGAAGAGGGTCGTCATCTATCCGGACTTCGGCCATGAAGGCCTGCCGGGATTCGGCGATATGGTTTACAGCTTCCTATCCGAACTCTAAGTAGAAGAGGGCAGAGCCAGATGGCTCTGCCCTCTTCGGCTCACGGATTGACCGTGAGCGTCCCAGTCACCGAGACGCCGTTGTACGTGGCCGTAATCGTCACGGTTGTCGGTGTGGCAACGGTGTGTTGCGAGAGAGTGAAGGTTCCATGAGTTCCTTTCACCAAGAGCGTTGCGGGCACGGAGCAGGCGCTTGGCGTGTCGCTGCTCAAGTGCACCGTTACACCGGCAGGCGGAGTACTGGCAACCAGCGTCACCGTCCCTTGCACCAACGTGGCGGAGGAACCCTGGACCGTGTTTGGAACAATCGACAGGTTCGTCGGGTAGGGTGGCGAGACGGTTAGGTTCGTGTTGACCACTTGTGAACCTAGAGTTGCCGTGAGCGTTCCGTGTACGGTGCTGGAAACCGGGACCGTGGTGGTCTTGAAGGTCGTGAACGTGGTGCCTGCCGGAACCACGACCGGATCGCTTGGAACCGAGATCGGGTCTCCGGAACAGGTGATCTGCACAGGCATTCCACCTGCCGGCGCCTTCGAGCTCAAGACCACATACGTTGTCGGCTTGCTTCCACCGACCACCGAGGCGGCCGCCGGATAGAACGACTTGATCGTCGGCGGCGTGACGGTTACCGTTCCGCTCTGCTGCGTGGCGCCGACCGTGCCTGTAATGGTCCCATCAGCCTGAGTGGACACGGGAACGGTTGTGGCCGAGAACGTGTAGGTGCTCAAGCCCGCAGGAACACGAATCGCCGTGGTCGCCGTTACCGGTCCTGACGTCGTGATCTTCACGAGTAGTCCCCCAGCCGGCGCCGGCGAGGTGAGGGTCACGATCACATGAGTGGTCTTCCCTCCCTCGGAAGTGTTCGGGCTGCACCGCACCTGCGAGACTGTCGAGTTGTGGCTGAGGACCCAAACACCGCGGCCGTGGGTTCCGGCAAGGAGCACGCTCGAGTTGTTCATGTACTCCAGGTCGTAGATCGTGGCATCGTTCGGTCCATCTCCCGACGTGGTCCAAGTGGTTGCGCCGTTCGAAGTGGAGAAGATGCCGATCTCCGTGCCGACATACAGTGTGCTCGCCGTATGAGGCTTGATCGCCAAAGCACGGATCGGAACCTGCGGAAGAATCCCACCTCCGGTGCCTGTGACCGAGGCCCAGTTGCCGCCGCCATTGGTGGTCTTCCAGAGGTTGTTGGAGGTGAACCCACCAAAGCAGCAGTAAACCGTGTTCCCTGAGGTGTCATTCGGATCGACGAGGATCTTCGTGACCATCCGATTCGGAAGCGGGTCAGAAGCATTATTGGGTCCGCTGATCACGTTCCAAGTCGGGCTGGCAGTTGTACCGTTGGTCGTCATAGCGACTGTGCCGTTGTTCAGGCCAAGCCAAATGATGTTGCTGTGACCGGTTGCTACCGCTATCGTCGAAATGTAGTCGTTCGGCGTATAAGGGTCACCCCCTAGATTGTTCGAGAGTGCCGTCCAATGAGGAATGCCATCTTTAGGATTCGCAGATTTCCAGAGAGAAAGACCTCCACCAAAGAGGATTAGAGGATTGTTTGGATCGGGTTGTATCGGCGCAATAAAGTTGGCTTGACCGTAATAAGTGTCCCAAAGCCTGCCCGTATGGTTTTGGTCATTCTCACCCGCCCAAATAGATGGATCACCACCTGGCCGGGTGAACGCTCCGGCTGTGCTTCGCTCAATTTGAAGGCCGATGTATTCGCTGTAAACGTAATTAGGATCCGTTGGATCGATGAACGTATAGCCGCCGTCTCCACCAAAGGTCCAACTTGCGCTCGTTGTGCCAAGTTGGAACGCCTGGGTTCCGTTGTCCTGAGTGCCGCCAATGATGGCGCCTGTACCCGAATCTCCTGCAACGGAGTAGAACTGAGTGGTTTTGGGAGTCTGATCGCAGTTAGTCCAGCCCGACGAAGTCGAAGCCACGGTGATGTCTGGGGCGTAAAAGATTCCGCCATCTGTCGTCACGTACAGGCCCTTATGAGTCGACCCATCGTAGTTTGCGACGGGAACCAAGTGGTGATCGTCCGGGTGAGGTTGAGTGGTTTGGATGTATCCGTTGCTGATCTTAGTGAACGTCACCCCACCATCGACGCTCCGCCATGTGTACGTGCCCGATATCACTACTCGGTTCGTGTTCGTCGGATCGATCCAGATATCGTTTGCGTAC
>DASZPA010000105.1:0-5129 GCA_035550555.1 Fimbriimonas sp. | reverse complement strand
AGCTAGCCGCTGCAGAGGAATTGGTTGGGTGTTTTGGGGATGGGGTTTCCCGGAGAGGGTCGCTCCGCTGTGGCCATTCCTCGTTCCGTTTCAAGCTCGCGCGTATTCGCCCTCGGGAGACGTCGCGGGCCGCCTAACTCGCTTCGCTCAGACAAGGCGGCCCCTGCGAGCGACGTCTCGCTCGGTCGGCGCGAGCTAGCCGCTGCAGAGGAATTGGTTGGGTGTTTTGGGGATGGGATTTCCGGAGGGTCGCTCCGCTGTGGCCATTCCTCGTTCCGCTTCAAGCTCGCGCGTATTCTCCCTCGGAAGACGTCGCGGGTCGCCTAACTCGCTTCGCTCAGACAAGGCGGCCCCAACGGCGACGTCTCGCTCGGTCGGCGCGAGCTAGCCGCTGCAGAGGAATTGGTTGGGTGTTTTGGGGATGGGGTTTCACCTCAACCGGGGTTCTAGCGACGCTTGGATTTGCCGCAGGCCCACTCGATGCCTTCGCCTAGCATTTTGAGATAGACGGGGTCTTTGTAGGACTCTTGGGTGTGGCCCATGCCGGTGTACCAGGCTCGGCCGCCTTCGAACTCGTGGCACCACATGATGGGGTGGTCGCTGCCCATTTTGGAGCCGTTGTAGGTGGAGTTATCCAAGGAGGCGAGAACGTGGACGTTGGCTCGGGGGGAGACTTTGTAGTCGTACCACTCGTCGGTTCGAATCCAGGGATTGGGAAGGGATGACGTGGACGGGTGAGTTGTGTCCTCGATCTTGACGGTCGCCTGCTGGATTGCTGGGTGGGAGAGGAAGAACGCGCCGCAGAGCTGGCCGTACCAGGGCCATTCGTAGAGTGAGTCCGCCGCGGCATGGATGCCTACGTAGCCTCCGCCGTTGTGGATAAAGCCGACCAGCGCCTTGCCCTGCTTCTCATCGAGCGGCTTGCCGGTGGTGCTCAGGAACACGATCGCGTCGTAAGCTTTGAGCTTGGCAGGTTCGAACGTGTCGGCGTCTTCGGTAAAGGCAACGGTCCAGCCCCGATCAATGCCCATTTGGAGGATCGCTTCGCGCCCGACGGGGATCGAGTCGTGGCGGAACCCGGTGGTTTTGCTGAATACGAGGATGGAGCGGGCCGGTCCGCCTTGGAGGGCCATGGCGCAAGCGATGATGGGCAGGAACATGGTGCGATCCTACCACTGCCACCGAATTTGTCAAGCGGCGCTAGAATCTTCTGCGTGATCAAGCTAGAGGTCCGAGACATCGTCATGGAGTTTCCGGCGGTGCGGGCGTTGGATGGGGTCTCTATCGCGTTCGAGTCGGGCGAGGTCCACGGGATCGTCGGCGAAAACGGGGCGGGGAAGAGCACGCTCATGAAGATCCTGAGCGGCATTCAGTCGCCCACTTCGGGTGAGGTTTTGCTCGATGAGAAGCCAGTGCATCTTTCGGGCGTGCGGGAGGCGCAAAGCAAGGGCATCGCCATGATCCACCAGGAGTTGAACCTGGTGGACGAGCTGACGGTTGCCGAGAACGTGTTTTTAGGGCGAGAGATGGTGAAACTTGGTATGGTCGACCGCGCGGCAATGATCCATCAGACGGAGTCGACCCTCTCGTTGCTGCGGGTCGGGTTTTCGGCCGCGAGCAAGGTTCGGGATCTTTCGATCGCGGGCAAGCAGCTTGTCGAGATCGCCAAGGCCGTGGCTGCGAACGCTTCGGTTTTGATCATGGACGAGCCTACAGCGGTATTGAGCGACCATGAAGCGGCATCGCTGTTTGAGCTGATCGCCTCGCTCAAGGAACGGGGAGTAACGATCCTCTATATTTCCCACCGGCTGGCGGAGGTGTGCGATATCTGTGACCGGATCACCGTGCTGCGGGACGGCAAGTTCATCGAGACTCTTCTCACGGCCGATGCGAGCGCGGAGCGGCTCACGATCTCAATGGTCGGGCGAGACATCGGCGACTTCTTCCCGCCGAAGCGGGCTCGTGAGACGCAGGCTCCGATCTTTGAGGTGGATTGTGCGGGATGCGGAAGTCTCTCCGTTGGTCCAGGTGAGATCGTCGGGTTGGCCGGACTGGTGGGAGCGGGTCGGACTGAGCTTTGCCAGGCTGTGATCGGCGAGCGGCGGATGGATTTGGCGGTGAAGGTTCAAGGAAAGTCAACACGGTTCCGAAGCCCCAAGGAAGCTCTAAGGCATGGAGTTGCGTACCTAAGTGAGGACCGCAAGGGGCTTGGCCTTCACGTTTCGCTCGATGCCATCGAGAACGTAACGCTTGCCAACCTCCGAGCCTATGGGAACGCAGTCATCGATCACAAACGGGAGCGAGCGTCTGCCGAATCGTGGAAAGGCCGGCTGAATATTCGTGCCGGCGATCTTGAGGCGGCGTTGGTAAGCGTGAGCGGCGGAAACCAGCAGAAGATCGCGATTGCGAAGTGGCTGGAAACGAAGCCGAAAGTCTTGATCTTGGATGAGCCGACACGGGGTGTGGATGTGGGCGCCAAGCGGGAGATCTACAACCTGATCCAGAGTTTGGCGGCCGAGGGGATGGCATGTCTGGTGATCTCTTCGGAACTGCTCGAGATCATCGGACTCTGCGACCGCGCCTATGTAATGCGAGAAGGGCGGATTATGGGTGAGCTGAGCGGGGACGATCTTACGGAGCAGTCGGTGATGCGCCTCGCGGCGGGGGTCCAGGCAGCTTGAAGCGACCGGGACTGCTTGCCGAGTACGGCGCGCTGGTGGCGCTTGTGCTGCTCTTCATCATCAACGTGATCACGAGGGGCAGCAACTTTCTGCAAGTTGAGAACCTTCGGAACCTGATCAGCCAGGACGCGGGAGTTGGCGTGATTGCGATTGGCATGACGCTCGTGATCATCGCGGGCGGGATTGACCTTTCGGTTGGAAGCATGACCGCCATGTGCGGCGCGGCCGCCATTCTGGCGGTCAACAAAGTTGCGGCCTCCGGCATGGGCGGTGGAATGGCAGTCCTTGTCGCGGCGTTGGTCGCGATCCTTGTGGGGACGCTGGCTGGGTTCTTCAACGGGTTGGTGGTCGCCTATGGACGCGTCGCGTCCTTCGTTGTGACGCTGGGTGGCTTGGCGGGATTCCGTTCGATCGCGCTGGTGTTAGGCGACGGTGGCGAGATTCGATCTCAGGTCCAGTCGCTGGAAGATTTCGGTCTGGGCGGCGTCCCGATCCCGTTTGTGAAGAACGCGAGCGGTGGTCCTGTCCAGCTTTATTGGAGCGCCGTGATCTTCATCATCGTTGCGGTGCTGTTCGGGTTCATTCTCAACAAGACCAGGCTTGGACGGTACATCATCGCGGTAGGCGCGAACGCGAAGGCGTCGGAGTACTCGGGAATCAATATCCAGACGATCCGCTTGACGGTCTTTACACTGCTGGGGGCGTTGGTTGGGCTGGCTTCGGTGCTGGTTGGAGCGAGAATGAACTCAGTTGGCACTGGTTCCGTGGGTCTTTACTATGAGCTCGACGCCATCGCGGCGGTGGTGATTGGCGGCACGAGCCTGCGCGGGGGCTCGGGCCGGATCTGGGGGACGGTTGTCGGCGTTCTGCTGCTGACCTTAATCTCCAACATGATAACCGCGTATCATATCGACACAAATTGGCAGGGTCTGGTGCGAGGCGTCGTGATCCTCATCGCCGTGCTGATTCAAAGAGGAAAGAAGGAAGATGACTAGATTCGGCAAATTGCTGTCAGGGGTTTTGTTCGCGGGGATCGTTGGAGCTGGATGCCAGCCACCGGCCAATTCGGGATCGGGTACTGGACCTTCGGCTTCGACCACAAGCGGGAAGAGGTTCAGGATCGGCGTGTCGATTCCGGCGGCGGATCACGGTTGGACGGCCGGAATCAAGTACTGGGCGGAACAGGCCAAGAAGCAGAACCCGGACATCGACTGGACGATTCAAGACGCCAAGGAGCCGGGTGCGCAGATCAGCGACTTGGAGAACATGCAGAGCAACGGAGTGGACGCGCTGGTTGTGCTGGCGACCGAAAGCGCGCCCTTGACCCCAATCGCAAAGAAGATTCACGAGGCCGGAATCTTGCTCGTCAACGTGGACCGCGGCTTTACCGAGCCTGTCGCCGACGTCTTCGTGGAGGGCGACAATAAAGCGTTCGGCAAGAAATCGGCCGAGTTCATCGTTCAAAAGCTTGGCGGAAAGGGCAAAATCGCAGTTCTGGAGGGCATCCCAAGCACTGTCAACACCGACCGCATCGACGCTGCCAAGGAAGTGTTCAAAGCGAACCCAGGCATCACCATCGTCGCTGAGGATAGCGGCATGTGGAACCGCGAAAAGGCGGAGAAGGTGATGCAAAACATGCTCGTCGCCAACCCGCAGATCGACGCCGTGTGGGCGAGCGACGACGATATGGCGCTCGGCGCCGAGACTGCGCTGAAGGCCGCGGGCCGGGACAAGAACATTTGGCTCCTGGGCGGCGGCGGCATGAAGGACATCGTGAAGCGCGTGATGGACAAGGACGCGCTGTATCCCGGGGACATCACCTATCCGCCGCAGATGATCGCGTTCGGTATGCAGACGGCGGCCGCGATGTGCCGCGAAGGAAAGGACGAGGCGAAGAAGTTCGTGCCTCGGCATGTGAAGATCGACGTGGATTTGATCACGCCGGACAACGCGAAGGATTACTATTTCCCGGATTCGATTTATTAAGAGCGGTCTGAAATGTGGCCGCGACCGACAAAGGGCAGGTCGCGGCTCGTGATCTCTCGCGCATGCGGTCGGGCATATTGAACCGAACGATGGATTGTTAGCTCACTCGGGACACGTCGCGACTTTGCATAAAGTTCGGACAATCCAACTCTAGCCCTCATCCACACAGGCGGACAGAACCGCCTATTCTCAAATGTAAACCTTGTACTGCCCCTGAATGCTTCCTCGTTTCACTTGAGCATGACCATTCACGTACACAGTGCATTCAGCACCACTGTCCGCGTCAATATCAAATGACGTTTCCCCCGATGAGTCCGTCCTCTGTTCGGGCGTAAATCCGCCTGCCATGAACTGGTGAATCTCAATAGAAACGCGGGCATCTTTAACAGCCCGCCCATCGCTACCAATCACCCGTACCGAAACGAACCTCTTTGCCATTACTTGTGACCCATTGGTCCGAAT
>DASZPA010000104.1:0-4142 GCA_035550555.1 Fimbriimonas sp. | reverse complement strand
GCGCTACGAGTACGAGCACGGCGCAGGCATGCCGGCGCTGATCGCAGTTTTCCAAGATGCCGACGGCAAGGCAAAAGCGACTGCCCTCAGCTACGGTTGGGGAATCGGCAGCGCCAAGGCGGGCATCCTCGAGACGACCTTCAAGGAAGAGACCGAGACCGACCTGTTCGGTGAGCAGTCCGTACTTTGCGGTGGACTCAGCGCTCTCATCAAGGCGGGCTTCGACACGCTGGTCGAAGCCGGCTATCAGCCTGAGGCGGCTTACTTCGAGTGTCTTCACGAGACGAAGCTCATCGTGGACCTGCTCTACGAAGGTGGCCTCTCTTACATGCGCTACTCGATCAGCGACACGGCCGAGTGGGGCGACTACACGGCCGGTCCGAAGGTGATCAACGAGCAGTCAAAGGCGGCGATGAAGGAGATTCTCGGCGACATCCAGAGCGGCAAGTTCGCGCAGGACTGGATCGACGAGAACAAGAACGGGCGGCCGCGCATGAACAAGTACCGAGAAGAGGGGCAGAACAGCCAACTCGAGTCGGTGGGTAAGAAGCTGCGCGCGATGATGCCGTTCCTCAAGGCGAAGTAGGCCAAGAGTCCCGCCCGTGGTTTACGGGGTCGGCGTAAGTGTAAGAAGAGAAGTTCGCTTATGGCCGGCCCCCTCGTTACGTTCAGCACCGTCAAGTTCCTCTGGAACGAATCCAAGCCCGTCCGACAGTGGCTCTGGAACAAGCTCCCCTTCGCGCAGGACCAGATCAAGAAGGAAAAAGCCGAGGCGCTCCTGGCGACGCTGCTGGAGGACTCGAACAAGCTTGCTCGAGCGCTTCCGCCCGAGGAGGCGGATGACAGGATCGATCGGCTAATTGAGCAGTTCCGAAAAGACCTCATCGCCGAAAAGATCCCCGCCGATCAGGCGGATATGCTGGTCGAGCGCGGTGGTCTTTTTGTAAAGCTGCTGGTCACCGGGCCAATGGGGGAAACCGCTGCTCTGCGAGAGAGAGTGGCGGAACTAGAGCAGGTAGTGGAGGGTATTGAAGGAGAACTTAGTCGGCTTAAGTCGGACTCGGCTAAACCGGACAGGTCGCGTGAGCTTGAGATTCATCTTCACAGACTGAGAATGCAAGTGATTCTTGGATGGGTTGTCGCAGGGATCGCCCTAGCTGTTTCTATAGCCTCGCTCTTTAGAGTTTAGCAGACGCCGTGAACCTCCTTGTCCTCCGTGCCGCCGTGGTAAACCCGCGGGCAAATGCCGACGCCGATGCCTGAACCACTTCCCGCCCAAACCAACCAGATTGCAAAGCAGGTCTTGGATGCGGCGTTCAAAGTCCACACCTTTCTGGGGCCCGGCCTTCTTGAGTCTGTTTACGAAGCTTGCATGGCCTACGAGTTAAGGAAAGTGGGCATTGAGTGTAAGACTCAGGTGCCGCAGCCCGTCATTTATGAGAATCTCAAGATGGAGCTTGGATTCCGTGTTGACATGGTTGTAGCTGATCGTGTCATTGTCGAGATCAAGTCGGTCGAAATACTCCTGCCCGTTCATGAAGCTCAATTGATCACCTATCTTCGCCTAACGGGAAAGCGACTAGGTTTACTGATCAACTTCAATGTTCCCATGTTGAAAGACGGGATTCGGCGACGTGTCCTATAGAATTCGTTGTGAAGCTTAGTGCCCTTTGTGTCTTCGTGGTTAAGCTGAGAATTACGATCACCGGTTGGCCGCAATTTCACCACAAAGGCACGGAGGGCACCAAGTTTCACAACGTTGGCTGGGTGAAGTCCGTTCTTAGTGGCGAAGCATAATCTTGAATCGCTGAATCTTTGATCTCGTTTGAAAATGTTTCCATCGTCCGAGGCGACAAGCGCGTCCTCGACAATCTCTCCCTTCGCATCGCCGAGCACGAGCATGTCGCCATCCTTGGACCGAATGGCTGTGGAAAAAGCACGCTAATCAGAGCCCTCACCCGAGAGCTTTATCCCTTCGCCGGACAAGGAGCCGTCAAGGTGTGCGGCCGCGACCGCTGGATCATCTCAGAGCTTCGAACCCTCCTTGGGGTCGTCTCGGAAGAACCCAAGGGGCAACTCCTCGGCGAACCAACCGGCCTCGAGATGGCCGTTTCGGGTCTGATCGGCACCTACGGCGTCCTCGTCCAGCACGAGATCACGAAGGAGATGTGGGAGAAGGGACGAGAAGCCCTCGCGAGAGTCCACGCCGACCATCTCGCCAACCAACCCGTCGAGACGATGTCGACCGGCGAACGACGCCGCGTCTTCATCGCCCGCGCCCTGGCTCCGCAGCCGAAAGCTCTCGTCCTCGACGAACCCACGAGCGGCCTCGACATGAAGGCCGCCTACGAATTCCACCAGGCGATGAGCCACTTGGCGAGGTCGGGCGTTTCGCTCGTTCTCGTCACCCACCACCTCCAAGAGATCGTCCCGGAAATCGAGAGGGTGATCATGATGAAGGAAGGCCAGATCTTCGCCGATGGACCACGCAAAGAGAACCTGACCCCGGAAAAGATCGCGGAGCTGTTTGAAATCGGCGAGGAAAGACTGCTCGACGACGTCGCCCATCAGCTTGCTTAGGTTCGCGGCGGCTACAATCGAATATGCCCTTCGATACCCGCCACAAGTCTCGCACGATCGCCGAAGGCGTCGATAAAACCGCCAACCGCGCGATGCTTCGAGCGATGGGGCTCGGAGACCAGGACATGCTGCAGCCGTGGGTCGGCGTGGCGACGGTTTGGAGCGAGGCGACTCCATGCAATGTGAACCTAGACGAGCAGGGCGTGATCGTGGCCGAAGCAGTCCGCAATAACGGCGGTACCACGCGCCGGTTCAACACGATCTCGGTCAGCGATGGCATCGGGATGGGGCACGAGGGGATGAAGGCTTCGCTCGTGTCGCGCGAGGTGATCGCCGACTCGGTCGAGTTGATGATGCGGGCACACTGCTACGACGCGCTGGTCGGCATCGCAGGCTGCGACAAATCGCTGCCGGGGATGCTCATGGCGATCGCGCGGCTGAATGTGCCGAGCATCTTCCTCTACGGCGGCACGATTATGCCCGGCAAGTACAAGGGCAAGGACGTGACCATTCAGGACGCGTTCGAAGCCGCCGGCGCGCACGCCGCCGGGAAGATCACCGACGAGGAGCTTCACGACATCGAATGCGCCGTCTGCCCGGGCGCCGGAGCGTGCGGGGGCCAGTACACGGCTAACACCATGGCCTGTGTCGCCGAGGCGCTCGGTATGGCGTATCCAGGCAGCTCTTCGCCGCCAGCCATCTCTGACGAGCGGCACGAGTATCTGGTGAAGGCGGGCGAGACGCTGATGAAGGCGCTCAGGAACGGTCTGCTTCCCAGTCAGATTCTCACCAAGGAAGCGTTCGAAAACGCGATCGCGATCGGAGCGGCCACGGGCGGCTCGACTAACGTCGCACTGCACATCCCGGCCATCGCCCACGAACTCGGAATCGAGATCACGCTGGACGACGTTGAGCGAGTCTCCAAGCGCACGCCCACATTGGCTGACCTCCGACCCGGCGGAAGGTTCGTCATGCTGGATCTTCACAACGTCGGCGGCGTTCCGGCCGTTCTTCGATCGATGCTCGATGCGGGCGCGCTCCATGGCCATTGCCTGACGATCACCGGTCAGACCCTAGAAGAGACTCTGAAGGAGGTCAAGATTCCCGACGGACAGGAGGTTGTGCGTACCACGGCGAACGCCGTCGACTCGCACGGCGGACTCGCCATCGTCCGAGGCAATCTGGCCGCCAACGGTGGGGTCGTCAAGACGACGGGAGTGAAGAAGCTGTCCCACACGGGACCAGCCAGAGTGTTCGACTGCGAAGAGGACGCCATGGCTGCGGTCCAGCGGCGCGAGATCCAGCGCGGCGACGTAGTGGTGATCCGCTACGAGGGGCCGAAGGGCGGACCTGGCATGCGAGAAATGCTCGGCGTGACCTCCGCTATCGTCGGGCAGGGCCTCGGCTACGACGTGGCGCTGCTCACCGACGGCCGGTTTTCCGGCGCAACCCGTGGTCTGATGGTCGGCCACGTCTGTCCCGAAGCGTTGGATGGCGGCCCGCTCGCGCGGATTCAGAACGGCGACGAGATCACGTTGGATGTAGACAAGGGGCTCTTGCAG
>DASZPA010000103.1:0-15225 GCA_035550555.1 Fimbriimonas sp. | reverse complement strand
CGATTCGCTCATCAGCTGTTCGGGTACGACCCAGGCGAGATGGTCGGCAAGAGCATTCAGTCCTTCGTTCCGGACCGGTTTGCGGAGGTCCATCTCCAGCATGTGGCGGACTATCTCAAGGAAGGAGAAAGCCGCATGATGGGGGAGCACTTGGATACGGCCGGCAAACGAAAGGACGGGACGGAGTTCCGGTTTCGAGCAACGCTGTCGATGGCCAAAACTCCGATAGGCTCGCTTGTTACGTGCGTTCATCGTCCGATCGAAGAACCCGAATCCAGGCAGCAATAGTTATTAAGGCCGTGGCCGCCGGATGAGAGACGGTTGCATTTGGAGCAGATCACCGAAGACTGTCACAACACTTCCAGGGCTGGGCCGAGAGAATAATTAGCTGGCCTTGCCGCAGATACGTCGCTCAGGCTCCCTTAACGTGACGCTAGCAGAAGCAACGCCTTCGCGTCTGTCCTTGCCTACATCTCGCAACGCCGTCAGTATCTCTTGTCATCACCCACATCTGGCACCGCAAGTTTCATCCAGCCGCCGAAGGTTCCACTCAAATGCAGCCTGGGGTGGAGCGGCGAAGCCGACATAACCCCAGTACAGACCGTCCAGTACCTCTTGACATTCCCACATCCGGCACCGCGAGTTTCTCCCAACGCGTAAGGCGCGATTCATATGCAGCCTGGGATGGACCGCCGAAGCCGACATAACCCCAGGACAGGCTGTCCACTATCTCTTGTCGTTACCCAGATTTGGCACCGCGAGTTTCTCCCAGCGCCGAAGGCGCGATTCATGTGTAGCCTGGGGTGGAGCGGCGAAGCCGGCGTAACCCCAGGATGGGTCGTCCGATATCCAAAGGTCCGATCCAAACGACGGTGTCGCAAGATTGAGAGAGACTCTCAGTCCTTCGCACCCGGCTGGCGCCTTTCCTGGGGTTCCCGCAGCTTTGCCGCTCCACCCCAGGCTGCCTATGAAATCGCACCTTCCGCCGTTGCAGAAACCCGCACGGCACGGATTTGACATGTGGGAAGACAAGCGCCCCGAGGCACGACCTGCAAGGCTGCGGTCCTTCCCCAGCGGCGATGAAGCCGCGCCTTCCGCTCAGTAGCGATAGGTCGCGGCGATCAACGCTTCCGGCGCCGGCATCTCTTCGGCGGCGCACTCGTACACGGTCCCCTGGCTCGCCAGGACCCTCAGCGCCGTGAGATTCAGCAGGTCCTGCCCATCGGGTTTCCACGAATCCAAAACCTCGACCAAAGTCAGACACTCGTCTGTGAGCCCCCAGACCATCGCGTCCCTTTGAAGGAACAGTGTGGCGATCTGGCCGCTTGACGATTTGTCGACGATCTCCTTGAGGTCCGTGCTCGCCATCCCGGTGCCGTGAAGCTCCTTGAACTTGCTGACCGCGTTGCTCTTCTCCTCCTTGAGAACGGACTCAGCGATCGAATACGCTCGCTTCCCCAGCTCCTCGTTGGCGACCATCTTCATGCTTCCGTCCAGAGTCTCGGGCAGCACTGGCAGGTGGGTGACCTCACGGAAGATCTGAGTCTCGTAGTCCACTCCAGCCACCACCACCGGAGCTTGCGCCTTCTCCCAAACGGGCCTCACCGCATGGTCGATGGCAAGGCAGAACTGATGGATGTGCTCCTTCTGTTCGTCCTTGAGGTTTCGCGCCCCGTGCATCACGGTCGCCCCGGCGGCGCCTTGCCGCCCGGCCGTGTGGGACTGCATCTGCTTTTGAGGATGGCGGACGGGAACCACTTCCTCGATGCGCTCCGGCATGTTGGGCACGGTGACTTCCTTGAGACTTGCCCTGTCCCCATACAGCAGCTTGACGTGCTGCTGGTCGATCACAAGCACATAGAAGCTCTCGTTTGAGAGCATCGGCAACAGGCCCCTGACTGAGGGCCGCCGGTCGATCACGAACCGCTCCGCCAGCGTGTAGGGCGTCTCCACAAGCTGGAGATCGCCGTCCGTGACGAATACCGCGAGCCCTTCGCCCTGGTGGAGCGGGCTCACCTCGTTGGAAACCAACCGGACGGGGTCGAGAAGCTTCTTCGCGAGCTTGGGCTTCATTCCGGACGAGACGAGCGTTTCTTCCGCCTCGGTCGCAAGATTCCGTAGACGAATCGGGGTCTCCAACCGGCCGACGCCTTTGGAAGTCGTGGGAAGGAGAAGCGAGACCGTCGGATAAGATTCCTGAGCCAAATCGAGGATTTCAGATCGCGTAAGTAACCTCATGATAGAAGAAACTTACTCCGCGAACTCGCGGGAAGCCAGTCGCTATTAAAGCGTCCTACCTTTCCCCGACAGTCGCCGATCCAGTATCGGAAAAGTCGTCGGAACGCAGGACGGGATAGTAAGGACGCTGAAGTTCCGACTGGTAAAAGCCAAGCTGTCGGTGCAACCTCTACATGGAGTTAATCCAGATCACACGAGAGAGGGCTAGACAATGCAAGTGAATCGTATAGCAACGAACGTAGTCGAGAGAGTCAAGATAGGCGACTCCGTCACCGATGCCGCTCAGACGATGCGGTGGTCCGACATCGGGTTCTTACCCGTTATGAACAGTGAGGGATTCGCGGTCGGAGTCTTGACCGATCGAGACATCGTCACGAAAGTCGTGTCCGAGGGCTTGGACCCGCGGGTCACTCCGGTGGAGCAGATCATGACCACGCCGGTCCATTGGATCTACAAGGACGCCGAGATGAGAGACGCATGCCGCGTGATGGCCGTCCACGGAGTCCGGCGTCTGATCGTCTGCGACCGAAACCACAAACCGACGGGGATCATCTCGCTCGACGACCTGGCGATGTTCACCAATGGCGACAACACGGTCGGCCGAATCCTGAGCCAAATCGCCGAAACCGAAGGCCTTCCAATCATCGACGATCTCGAATAGGCAGGACCAAAAGACGCAAGGGCCGGGAAGCGATCGCTCCCGGCCCTATTTGTGCTGATACATCTTCTCGTCCGGCCAAACAAGCCATAACACCCCGCACCTCCGAAATCGGAGATGCGGGGTGTGCTGAGTGTCCGATCAGACCAGGCTAATGTAGTTGACTACCTTCGACACTCCAGGCGACGACAGGGCCGCCTTCTCCGCGTCCTCCCGCTCGGTCCAGGAGCGCACATGTCCTCGGAGCGTGATCGTGCCGTCGTTGACCTCCGCGTAGATTCGGTGGGCGTCTCGAAGGGCCGCGGCCTCGAACGCCTTGTTGATCTGCTCCTCGATCGTTCTCGCGTCGGCCTTCTGCTTGACCGAAACCAGGTTCAGAACGCCGACCACTCCCTTCAGCTCTCGCACGGCTCGCTCCGCTGCCTGCCGGTTGAAGCCGCTGGTCGCCGTTCCCGAGAGCGTGATCCAGCCGTTCTCCACCCGCACCTTGATCTCATCATTGGAGAGCCAGGTGCTCCAGCGAATCGCGTTCGCGGCCGCCTCGGCCAAATCCGAGTCGTCCCGAATGTGGTCGGAGGGCAGTCGCACCTCCAGCTCTTGAGCCAGAGCGCGGACGCCCGGCACCCGCTGCACCGCGTTTTCGGCGTTCAGCTTTTGAGCGAAAGAAGGGATGTGCCCGGTAACGGTCACCACACCGTTGTCCACGGCGACGCCGATCGTGCTGGCGTCCAAGCTCGGCTCACGGCCAAGCTCATTGATAACGTCGAGTCTTAGTTGTTCATCAGTCTTCATGCTTTCTTCCCGTTGAATGCGTGGTTGTGAGCCGGCTAGATCAGCTCTTGACCGGCACTCTCGTGGCCGGCGCTTGAACCGTCTTGGGAGCCGTGACGGTGAGGACGCCGTTGAAGAAACGGGCCTCGATCTTCCCTTCCTCGACCGGTGCGTCCAGCGAGAACGCGCGGGTGAAGCTGCCGTAGCGCCGCTCGTGGCGGATCAGCTTGCCGTCCTTCTTCTCGTCGTGGATCTGCTCCCGCTTGCCGGAAATGTGCAAGATGTCGTTCTTGACTTCCACGTTGATGTCCTTGCCTTCGAAGCCGGGCAGGTCCATCTTGATCGTGTACTCCTTCTCCGTCTCGCTGATGTCCACGTTGGGGTTCCAGCTCTGCAGCGACCAAGTGGGCGCCACCAGCTCGGGAAAGGTCAGCTCCTCCATCATCTGGTTCAGCCGGTCAAACGTTCGAGTGGGAAATGAAGTTAACAGGTTGCTCATAGTTGTCTCCTTCTGCTAGCCGCAGGATGACTAAAGCTTCCCTCGCGATTTAGCCTGCTACAAGTCGCTTTTTCGTTGTCATCTATGCCGTGTCCTACATTCCTAGTACATCGCTAAACAGGCTTGACAACGGTCGAGGTTTCTGTCCTTGTTTTCAATGACAGGGCCTTACTTGACGAGGAAGAAGCGACTCTTATTTCCGGCTGGCTATTGCTATGCTGGGCAGTGAGATCGTGATGAAGCAGATCGAAAACGAATTTGGCCCGGCAGCGGCACGAAGCGGCGGTAAGACGAGGATATCTCGAGGTCGATCGTGAAGGCACGAAGATTGGTTGCCATCGCAGCCTCGGCAGGTGGCATCGAAGCGCTTTCGGAGATACTCAAGCACTTCGTGCCTCCACACGATACTGCCGTTTGCGTTCTAATCCACATTCCGCCTAATCGAGAAAGTCGGCTTCCCAGCCTGTTGCGCCGCGTGACCTCCGCGGCGGTATTAACGGCGGAGGAAGGCGTCCTCATCGAGAGTGGCAGCGTTTATGTCGCGCCGCCCAATCGGCATCTTGAAGTCACGCCGGCCGGCAGCGTCCACCTGTCCTCGGCGCCCAGGCGCCACTTTACTCGGCCCTCCGCCGAACACCTCTTTTCGACCGCCGCGCAGGCGTTCGGCGATCGGGCGCTGCTCGTTGTGCTCACCGGTACGGGCAGGAACGGTTCCGAGAGCTTGCCGGCCTGCAAAGCAGCAGGCGCCACGGTCATCGTGCAAGACCCGAAAACGGCTCGATATCGGTTCATGCCCGAGGCGGCCTTGGCCACGGGGTGCGCCGATTTCGTACTTGATCTCGATCAAATCCCCAAGAAGCTCTGGGAGCTGTGCAACCACTCCCACAACGGAAAGCAGCTCGTCTAGGTCCCATAGCCTTGGCGGCACTACGTACATAAAAGTTCCTACATAACGCCAGTACCGCCTTTTGTCAAGATCATGGCGGTCCGGCGTTTAAGGGGAAGCAAACGCGTGCAAGGGCGCCTCGCTGAAGCCTGCACACCTCGATTCGCCTGATGCCGCAACGGACCGTTCGTCCGTTCAATTGCTGCAAAAGGGGATTCGCAAGCTTGCCAACTCAACCCACATCCGCTTCCTTAGTTACCTTCAAGAAAGGCGACGCCCTCGGCTTTGCCCTGCGCCTTGTAACCAGTCCGATCCGAATGGCGATGCAGGACCTGCCCAGGGCTCACCCTCCCACCAGAGCCCAGGTGAGAGCCGCCCAACAAGACCGCGACTTTCTCCGCCGCAAGATCGGCTCATGGAACAAGGCCTACGAGTTTGAAGTGGCTCGCGAGAAGCTCCGCAAGGAGTTGGGCAAGTGCCAATCGCCCTTCCTGCGCGCCATTGACCCCGTCAGCGCCCTCATCTATCTGACCGATCTCTAAATTCGAAGGGACGTCCCGCAGTCAAGTTCCGAGCCTGGCATAGAGACGCGCCGCTATTACAACAAGGCCTCCCGTCGCTGCCGCCAAAACGGCGAAGTCGGTCGCAATCGAGGTTGCTGCCGCGGGTTGGTCCAACATCAGGGCTCTCAAGGCGTCGACTTGATAGGTGAGAGGGTTCAAGTGGGAGATAGTCTGAAGCCACTTGGGCATCATGGTGACCGGGTAGATCGCATTGCTCGCAAAGAACAGCGGCATAGTAAGCACTTGCCCAATCCCCATAAACCTCTCTCGCGACTTCACCAAGCAAGCGATAACCAACGAGAAGGTGCTGAAAAACGCGGCCCCAAGCATAATGGCGATCAGCACTCCGACGATATGCACGGGATGGACGCTAAGGTGAACGCCGACGGCCATGGCCAAAGCCGTAAGAAGCACTGCTTGTGCGACGCCTCGAACGCCGGCGGCCAATCCCTTTCCCAACACCAGAGCCGATCGGGGCGTGGGACTAACGAGGTACTTCTGCAGGATTCCGAGATCCCGCTCCCAAATCGCTGAAAGTCCATAGAAGATCGACATAAATAGAACGCTTTGGGCGAGAATGCCGGGCGTCATGAACTCCTCGTAGCTGATCGATCCCGTCGGAATGGCCTTCGTCCGAGTAAATACCTGTCCAAACACCAGAAGCCAGAGCGCCGGCTGCAGAGCCCTGGTCGCGAGGTCCGTTGGATCGCGCTCCAGCTTGCGCATTTCCACCTCGAGAACGGCGAACACCTTTGTGAGATAGTGGGACCTCATCCAAGCCTCCTCGCGGTCCTTCTGGCAAGCTGCGCTTCGGCATATCCGGCCGCCGCTTCTCGCGAAACCTTGGAATAGTGGACGAAGGTTTCCTCCAACGTTGCTGCCGGACCGACCGTGGCTTTCAGCTCCGCCGGAGTGCCGCAGGCGACCATCTTCCCGTCGGTCATGATCGCCATGTCCGTGCAAAGCTCCTCGACCTCCTCGAGCAGGTGCGTCGTCAGAAAGATCGTCGTACCGAACTCCTTTCGCAGGTTCATGATGTGCCGCCATACAGAGGAGCGGGCCACCGGGTCCAGTCCGACCGTGGGCTCGTCCAGAAACAAGAGCTGGGGACGGTGAAGCATCGATTGAGCGATCTCCAACCTGCGAACCATCCCGCCGGAGTAGGTCTTGACCAACCTTTCTCCAACGGCTTCAAGGTCCATGAACGCCAGCGCTTCTCGGATCCGATACCGCCGGTTGTCTGAAGGGACGTCGTAAAGCTTCGCGTAAAGGTTCAAGTTCTCGTAGCCGGTCAGGTCGCCGTCCGCCGAAACGAGCTGTGGCACATATCCGATCGCTCGCCGGATGCTCGCGGCCCCCCGCATGAGGTCGAATCCGCAAACCTGGGCCGTGCCCGCCGTCGGAGCCAAGAGCGTGATCAGCATCTTGATCAGCGTCGATTTTCCCGCTCCATTCAGTCCGACCAACCCAAAGATCTGTCCTTCGGCCACCGAGAAGCTGACCTGGTCGACGGCGGTCAGCTCGCCAAACTTGCGAACCAAAGACTGGGTGGAAAGAATGTCGCTTTGCATGAGACTGTGCGGGAATGGTCGGAATAGTCGAAGTAGGCTTACGCCCCTTGCACGCTTCTCCCGCGAGAGATCGGCGTGCAAAGCTCGAAAGGAACTGGGCTTCGGGCTGCGAGCTACCTTGCCGTGTAGCCGCCGTCGATGACCAGCTCGCTGCCGGTCACGAACTTCGATTCATCCGAAGCCAGGTAGAGCACGCCGTAGGCGATATCGTCCGCCTCACCCATGTGCCCCAACGGGTGCAGCGCGTCCACTGCCTTGCGGCCCGCATCCACGTCGCCCTGGTCTCGCAGAAAGCCGTCGACCATGGGCGTCCAAATGAAACCCGGATGGATCGAGTTCACTCGGATGTTGTAGGGAGCGTACAGCAGAGCGTCGGTTTTGCTCATCAGGCGCACGGCGCCCTTTGAAGCATGGTACGGAGGAACGTCCGGAGCGCTGACCAAGCCGTAAATCGAGGACAGGTTGACGATGCTTCCCTTGCCCGCGGCCATCATCTGCGGGATCGCATGCTTCGTGCAAAGGAACACCCCTTTGACGTTGACGTTCATGACGCGGTCCCACTCGCTCTGAGTCAGCTCATGGGTGGGCTTGCTCGCGCCGGCGATTCCGGCGTTGTTCACCAAAACGGTGATATCGCCGAACTTGGCCCGGACCTGCATGAACACCGACTCGATCTCATCCTCGGCGGTGACGTCCACATGCCAGTAGTGGGCAGTTCCGTTCAGCCGGCAGATCTCGTCGACCAGCTCGCGGCCCTCCTTGTCTCGAACGTCCAGAATCGCCACCGCCGCCCCTTGAGCGGCCAGGATCTTGGCGGTCGCCCGCCCAATGCCCACCGAGCCGCCCGTGACGACAGCCACTTTGCCTTCCACTCTATCGCTTGCCACTTGCTTCTATCTCCTTGTGATTGTCGTTGCTGGCCGCCGGTCCAGCTTGGTTGAGTTCCGCCTCGGCCGAGGCCACGGCGAAGATCGTTTGAATTAGCGAGTCCGGGCTCACGGAAATCGAAGTGATCCCCTGTCGGACCAGCCACGCCGCAAATTCCGGATAGTCCGATGGCGCCTGTCCGCAAATCCCAATCGGCTTGTTGTTCCGGTGCGCGCTGGTAATCGCCGCAAGAATCAGCGACTTCACCGCGATGTCCTGCTCGCTGAACAGGTGGCTCACCGTGCCGGAGTCCCGATCGATGCCCAGGGTGAGCTGAGTCAAATCGTTGGAACCGATCGAAAAGCCGTCGAAGATCTGCAGAAAGTCGTCTGCGTCCACCACGTTCGAAGGAACTTCGCACATCGCATAGACCTCCAATCCGCGATCGCGACAGAGCCCGTTCTCTTCCATCACGCTCAAGACCCGGGCGCCCTCGGCGACCGTCCGGCAGAAGGGGATCATCACCTTCATGTTCTCGAGCCCCATCTCCTCCCGAACCCGCTTGAGCGCCATGCACTCCAGATCGAAGCCTTGCCGGTACCGGTCGTCGTAGTAGCGCGAGGCCCCTCTGAACCCAAGCATCGGGTTCTCTTCTTTCGGCTCAAACTCCGCGCCGCCCACCAGACCGGCATATTCGTTCGTCTTGAAGTCGCTGGTCCGCACGATGACGGGCCTGGGATAGAAGGCGGCGCAAATCTTGGCCAGTCCTTCGCTGAGGCCTCGAACAAAGAACTCGACCGGCTCTTCGCCCCGCACGCGCCGCTCGATCTCTTTGACGGCCGCCTTGTCTTTCAGGTCGGGATACCGGCAGAGTGCCATCGGATGGATGCCGATGAGGCTGGAAATGATGAACTCCATCCGTGCCAGCCCCACGCCCTCCGCGGGCATTCCTGCAAGGCCCAGCGCCTTGGAAGGATCGCCGACGTTGATGTACACCTTGGTCTTCGTGTGCGGAATGGCCAAGAAGTCGACCTTTTCCTTCGTGAATTCGAGCTGGCCGGCGTAGACTCTCCCGACCAGGCCCTCGGCGCAAGACACCGTAACTGCGTCGCCGTTTTGAATCAGGGTCGTGCCGTGCTCGGTGCCCACCACGCACGGAATGCCGATCTCGCGCGACACGATCGCGGCGTGAGCCGTCCTGCCGCCCTGGTCCGTAACAATCGCCGCAACGCGCTTCATGACCGGCTCCCAATCGGGGTCCGTCGACTGTGCCACCAGCACGTCTCCGTCGCGAACCTGATCAAGCTGTTCGGGGCTCAAAACCACGCGCACCGTTCCGGCGGCGATGCGATCTCCGACCGCTTGACCCGAGACGATCGGCTCTCCATGCGCTCCCGTCAGCCGATAGATCTGCGTGGAGGTGGCGCTCGCAAGCGAGTGCACGGTCTCCGGCCGCGCCTGCAGAATGAAGAGCTCTCCGGTCTTGCCGTCCTTCGCCCACTCGATGTCCATCGGCTGCGGATGGCCGGCCCGATGGGAGTAGTGGTCCTCGATGAGACAAGCCCAAGAAGCAAGCTGAAGAACCTCGGTGTCGGTGAGACAGAATCGATTGCGGTCTTCTTCGACGACTTCCACCGATCGCGTTCCGCCGGCGTTCGCTTCATAAACGATTTTGATGGCCTTTGCACCCAGGCGCCGGTCCACGATCGGGCTCTTCCCCTGCTTGAGGGTCGGCTTGAACACCGTCCACTCGTCAGGATTCACCTGCCCCTGAACGATCGTCTCGCCCAAGCCGTACGTTCCACTGATCAGAACCATGCCGCGGTGGCCGGACTCGGTATCGACCGTGAACATGACACCCGCGGATCCGAGGTCGGAGCGCACCATCGGCTGCACTCCAACCGAAAGAGCCACCCTGAGCTGGTCGAAGCCGTTTCGCGACCGGTAGTCGATCGCACGGTCGGTAAAGAGCGAAGCGTAGCAGTGGTGGACGGCGGTCAGCAGCTCGTGCTTCCCTCGCACGTTGAGAAAGCTGGCATGCTGCCCCGCAAACGAGGCGCCTGGCAGGTCCTCGGCGGTGGCCGAAGATCGAACCGCAAGCTGGGGCCTCTTGCCGGCCTGCCCGCAAAGAACGTCGTACGCCTTCAGAATCTCGCCCTCGAGGACCGCCGGAAGTTCGTGCCTCAGAACGGCCTTTCGTGCCTCGCGGCCGACTCGATCGAGAGACGCCCCGGACTCTTTCATCCGGAGAATCGATTCCAGCTTCGATCCCAGTCCGCTGGCGTTCACAAAGGTCCAGTAAGCCTCTGTCGTGGTCGCAAACCCACCCGGCACTTTGATCCCGAGGGGTGTGAGGCTCCGGATCATTTCTCCGAGAGACGCGTTCTTTCCGCCGACGGACGGAACATCGTCGTAGGAAACGTCTTTAAGGTCTACAACAAATCGCATGATGTTATTGGGTAGGTGCTGCTTGGCTACCTTGATAAATTCTTCGAACGGGTGCAGTCCAGGAACGCCTCAGCCGATGTAGATCTCCGGTAGGGGACCATTGTGCTGGGGGTGCGACGGATCCGGGTGGTTCTGCATCGCGAACTGATGGATGGTATTGGATAAATCGTTGTCGGAAAGCTGTCCCGCCAAATCGATAACAGAGAGCACGCCCAGGAACTGACCGCCGGCGTCCACCACAATCAGTCTCCGCACGTTCTTCTCGAGCATCAGCTTTGCGGCCGCTTCCAATTCGCTCTCGCCGCTAATGCAGATCGGCGGATGGGACATGATGGCCGAGACTCGCACGACTTCCGGAGCGAGGCCGTGACCGGTTGCGCCGATAGCCAAATCCCGATCGGTAATCGCGCCGTAAACCTTCCCGCCGCTTACAACGGGAAGAAAGGCGCAGCCGCACCTCTCCATCACACGCGCCGTATCGCCAACGGTGAGGTTCGGCGAAACTGAAATCGGTTTTAACGAAATGACTTCACTGATTTTCATTGCTCTTACCAACAAACATTCTTCACAGTTGTCGAACCTTCGACAAGTCGCTTTTTGGTTGTCATCCCTTCCAATGACAGGGAGCTAACTTCCCGGCCGGATGGGAGCGGGGCGGGTTTCGCCCCCATCGCCGAAGGTCAAAATCGTTGCCTCGGAGGCCACGGCGGAGAGCTGGTTTTCTTGCGTAAGTCGCTGCAAGAACTCCTGCGCGAAGGCATTCACCTCCGTCCAATCCGTCAGCTCGTGGTCGCGCGAGGTGTCTGTAGGCCCTCCTTCCGAACGGCAAATGCGCTTCATGATCCAGCGCAGCAGGAAACCGTATTCCCGATAGTTGACCGCTCCCGCAAACGTGCTGGTCAGTTCAGGTTTCATACCGGTGTCGATTTCCAGTTGATGCAGTAGTCGCTCGTTCTCGCGGATCGACTTCTCCGTTTTGGAGGCCGCGCTAAGGCTCACGGTGAATAGGGCATTCTGATACTTCCCTATCACGTGCATATTCTCTCTAAGCCACCGGATGAGTCTTGCCGGAACCTTTCCTGCATAGATGGGCGCCCCAACGATGAATCCGTGATAGTCGGGGAATCGTAGAAGTGGCACGCGGCCGCGGCGATCGACCTCGAACACTTCCGCAAGTTCTCCGCCAGATTCGATTGCCTTCTCGATCGCGTTTGCAATCTTAAGCGTCTGTCCGTACTGGCTGTAGATGACGATCGCTACTCGCCGTTTGTCCCTGCCTAATTCGCCATCTTTTCGCATGTGCAGATTCTATTGGAGAAGAGCCTTGGAAGCTAGTCGGCTGTTTGTTGTCCTGTATTTGGCTGACACGGTCAGCGCGCAGCGGCGGCCCGCCTCGCGTTTCTCGAACGGAAATGACCTGCCCTACCGGCAGGGGCAAGAACCGTAAGATGAGCCTTGACCGACTTCGTCCCGGCGTTGAAATACACCGTCGCACCGCGGTTCGTGCTCACGTTGCCGATGGGGACCGAGAAGCTGTACGTTTGCATTCCAGTGGGAATAGTCAGCGAGAGAGGCATTTGCACGAACGGGTGCGAGTTCGTAACGAGCACGACAACTCCAGGAGACCGGGCCGGTCTTCGAAGCCGGATGGTGCATGTCGTCAAAGTGCCGCCATTCACCACGTTCGGGGTGAAGGTAGCAGATGCGAGATGTTGGGCGCTTGCATGGCATGGACCAACAATCAGTGCAAGCGTCAGAGTATAGAGAGCATTGTTTCTCATTGCACTAATAGACTACTGATGTAGGATTCAACTCCCAAGTCGTTGGTTTATATGACTCGGAACATTGGACTATCTGTCCAAGACCTGTCACGGTATTCGGCATCAAGCAAAGCTTTACCGGGGCCCTATTTCAGAGTTCCTGATTGGCCCCTTTCCCGACGATCCGATGGCGAGGATGCCATTGTCGGTAACCACATAGATCGTTCCGTCTGCAGCGATTGCGGAGAGACCGCTGAATAGGTGGCCAGGTATATCGCGGACGTTCCAATTCTGATTTCCGCTCGGACTGTACGAGAACATTCCGAAAAACGACCAGCCGCAGAAATAGATGGATCCGTCGGATCCAATGACGGGGCAGACTCTTGATCTATCCTCCAAAGGACCTGCAACCGACCACCTTTCCGTGCCATCCGGGTTGAGTGAGTGCAGATACAATCCATCTAAAAGGTAGATCGTGCCGTCGGCGCCGATGGCTGGAGGCGACCTTAACTCGTGCTCTCCCTTGAACTTCCACTTCAAGGACCCATCTGGATTGAGTGCGTAAAGATACATGCTGTTTGAGGCAACGTAGATCGTTCCGTCTTTCCCTACGGTAGGACAAACCTCGGAGTCCTTCTCCACTGGGAAGGTCCAGGCTAACGAACCATCCTTGCGAAAAGCAAAAACGGTGTCCCAACTCACGCAGTAGATCATTCCACTCGGTCCGAGAGTGGGTCCACCACCGCCCATGAGGGTTTTTGTAAATACAGACCACTTGATAGTGCCGTTGGGGTTGATGGCGTCTAGCCGGGAACGGCTGTCCATAACGTAGAGAGTGCCGTCCGATCCTATGGCCGGTGTCCCAAAAAACCCAAAGTCGCTATCGGAAATGACCCATTTCACGGTGCCATCCGGCCTTATCGCATAGAAATCTCCCGAAACGCAACACACATAGATCGTTCCGTTTGCACCGATCGCTGGGCCTGCCTCTGTGCCGGAATACCACACTTTCGAGCCAACGGATTGCTTCCACTTGATACTGCCATCTGGATCCAGTGCATAGAGATTTCCATCACTGTTTGGGATATAGATGGTTCCGTCCTTCGCAAGTGCGATGGAGTATCCTGCGAGTACCGGCGGAGGCGATGGCCACACGAAGTTCCATTTGATCGTCCCATCGGCGCCTGCTCCCAGACCCTGTCCAGTGCCTTGGTTGTTTTGTTGGAATCTCGGCCACGCGGAGTCCATGAGGCCCGATGGTTCCAGTGAAACCGTGGTTGACACGCCAGCTCCGTCGACAGAGGCGGAAAGTGTTGCTTTCGCGTCAGACGTAACCTCAAGGGAGCCGACCTTGAATTTTGCGGTGCGGTAGCCCTCAAGGACCGTTACTGACGAAGGCGTCTGGAGCAAGGAGGAATCCGAGCTTAGATGCACAGTCTCTCCGCCCTGGGGGGCTGGTTGCGACAGCCTGATCGTTCCCAGCAGATCCTCTCCGCCGAAGGCCGGGTTAGGATTCAAAGAAACTTCGGTTACCGGTGGCGGCAGAACGGTTAGTGGCGAGCTGGCGGCAGCGCCGCCAGCGGAAGCAGACAGCATAGCCTGGGCACTCGTTGCGACCGGGTAGGTGCGAATCAGAAAGGTTGCCGTCGTGTGGCCCGACGGAATCACCACAGGGTAAGGAAATGCGACACATGACTGATCGCTGCTTAGAGTAATCGGCCAGCCTCCTGTCGTCGCCGGCACCGACATGACCACTGTTCCTTTTGCCGCGTATCCGCCGGTGACCGGGCTGGGGGTGATCGACAGTGACTTCAAAGAAGGGCTGTCAACCTCGAGCGTCGTCTGCACCGCTTGACCGCCTGTAGCAGCCGTTAGAGTAGCTTTCCCCGATGAATGGACCATCTGGGTCGAGATGTGGAAGGTCGCGGACTTCCTCCCGCCTGAGATCGTGACCAGATTGGGCATGAGCACGTAAGATTGGCTGCTGGACAGGGCGACCGCCAGCCCTTCAGCAGGCGCAGCCGTGCCTATGGAAACCGTCCCGCTGCAATCGACGCCTCCAGTCACAGCTGTCGGATTAACCGCGATCGATTGCAGCGAAGGCGGCAAGATCGTCAGGTAAGTCTTCGCGGTGGAACCCCCCGAGCTCAAACTGATCGTGACCGAGCTTTTGCGTGAAAGAACATTCGTTGTCACGGTGAACGCCTTCGAAGAGCTGCCTGCTGACACCACAACCGGTGACGGAACATGGACATAGGTGTGCGGGCAGTTCACGTTGATAGGGAGGCCGCCGGAGGGTGCCTTGCCAGACAGGTGCAGTGTCACCGTCGCACTGTGACCCCCGACGACTGTAGAAGGGCTGACGGAGGCGTCAGACAAGCTCTGTCCTAATGCAAACTCTGGCACGAGTATAACCAGTAGTAGGAGAATCTGCCTGACTGCCAGTAAGACCATAGAGCGCAATTTGTTCACGATGACGTTAGACTACCGACCAGATCGCGATTGGAAAAGTCCTGAATTTGCATGACGAAGAATGCACGACCCGGCTGTCCCTTGTACCGGATCGAACCTAATCAAGCCTCAAGTTCCTCCTATCTATCTCAAAATCGCGCATGGGTAAGTCGATAGACAGACCTGTCCTGTCTATCCATGACATAAATCTTGCGACTTGTCCCCAACGAGTCTCTCGATCACGATAGGGCCTATAACGCGATTCATTTGCGTTCGGAGGCCTCATTGATCGACATCGGTTACAGGAAAATCACATGCCCCAAATAGCAGCTTTCGAGCGTGCATTGTCGCACTTCTTCTCGTCGCGACCTGGCTCCTTCCAAACCCGGTATTAGCCCAAAGCGTCGCGCGGGCAAAGTTCAATCCTGTTGTTGTTCAAAGCGGAACTTCCACCTCTTGCACGATCGAACTGACGGCGCCAGCGGGACCCAACGGGTTTCGCATCGGCATGTC
>DASZPA010000102.1:0-5555 GCA_035550555.1 Fimbriimonas sp. | reverse complement strand
GACGCGCTCATCGACTTTCCCAACGGTAGGGCCGAGTACAGGACTTCCGCGTCCGCCCTTGAGAGATGATCCTCCGCGACCTCGATCGCGAGTTTGAGAGACGTCTTAGCCTGGGCGTAGTTGCCCCTGATCCGGTGATCGAGCCCGAGAAGATAAAAGCAATTAGCGTTCAGCTTGCCAGCTACATCGGTGAAACTTTCCACGCTCCGGTAAGCCTCGGCGAACTGCTCTGCCCTGCGCTGGAACACAGGGTCTTGAATCGATTTCCTCGCCACCTTCTCCTTAACAGAAACTTCAATGGCAAGGTCGTTGAGCTCACGTGTTTGCCTATCACGGTGGGCCTTTCCCTTTCCGACGTCTTCAATAACACCCTGCATGTGCGAGACTTTCTCCCGCATTTGCTCCTCGAAGCTCACTACTTGTCTGACCGTGTCCACGAGCTTCGTAGAACTATCCATGTTTGCCTGGAACCGTTCGGAGACCGATTTTCTGTCCTCAAGGTCTGCCTGCAGCATCTTCATCACGCGGCTGTCGTTTCGAAGCTGAACGAAGCCTACAATGGCCACCACCGCAGCAACACTGCCGAAAATCGCGATTGCGCCCTCAAGAATTTTCGACATCGAATCGAACACAGCCTCCTGGCGCTTGGAAACGGCATCAAGCTTCGTGTCCAATTCCTGGCGCGTTACAAACGCTGACGAGTCCGAAACGCTTGGCTTCGTCGACTGGCCCACGCTTGTTTGGGCGGCGGCTTGCCTACAGAGGACCAGGCCCGCGATGATGAGGGCAAATACTGCCAGGCGCAGGACACTTGATGCAATCCAGGACCGGCAAGGACTGCTGGTCGCCCCTCTCTTTGCTTCTCGGACCTCGCAAAAATGCATACCTTTTCCCACCAGAACAGTTTAGCCCAGAATGTTCCGCTGTTGAACTAACATATCCTTTTAGGACGTTATTTGTCCGCAAGGGATATACTGACCGTGTGGGAAAGGAGGGTGTTAAAGACGTGCTTGGCGGGGGTGCCAGCATTCTCGGCTGGAACCTGAAGGATCTCTGGGCAAGGATGTTTCCGCTTGCAGAGGAAGCTGAATTCTTTTCCTGGGCGAGAAACGTGCGCCGTAATCGCCAAGTTCTCCAGGTCCCGAGCGAAGTACTAGGGGCCGTCAAGGCGCTTGATAGCCTTGGTCCGAGCGCCGAGGCCGGGCGTGCAGCCGGAGCGGCGGAGCACATTCGAGTTAGCTTGCTCCGAGAGCTTGAGTTTGCCCGCCTATGCCCAACGGTCGCCTCATGGATGTTTCAAGGTTCAATGGAACTGCTCTGGGATGATAAACTCGCCCCCGAGCGCAGAGCCGAACTCGTGGGCAGTCTCTTCCACGAAATGCTTTCAACTCCCTCCCAGCAAGCCTTCACCGACCTTCTTTGCCTCTGGCGGCGGCTGCCTTTGAATCCGTCAACCAGAAACCTTGCATTTGATCTATCGTTTCGACTTGGCACGGCGGCCGTTGTAGGCGGGCAGCACAGCGTTGCCTCGGAAGTCGCGACCTTCGGCGTCATGGAGGCAGAGCGCCGATTTTCCGACCCTGACGCGGCCAACGAGGCAGACTTGCACGTCTGGTGTGCATGCAAGAGACTCCAGGCTGTGGCCCAGGCTCACTCGCGGTTTTACTCCGACGATGCCTTCGAACTCTTCAGACCGGCAGAGGAGGCCGTCAACGCCTTGATCAGGGCTCGCCATCCTCGTGCCCTTGGCCATCGACAGCGACTCCGGCGGGAGGTGTGCAGACTCTTAGCAAGGCGCCAGGTCACTGGTCTTGGGGACTGGTGGCCGTCCGGCCTGGATTCGATTTGTGCGAGCAAGCAGTCGGCTCTGTCGGAGTTCTTATTGCATTGGGATGCCTACAAAGTAGAGCCCCTAGACTTTGACACCGTTGCGAAAGCACAACTCTTGCTACTCGGGGATCAGAAGGCTTCGGTTGCCGCTCTCACACAGGGGTGGGGACTGTACCTAGACCGACAGAGGAAGTTCGAGCGAGATCGCGCAGGCAGGCCTCCGAACGCATATGCAGCCATAAACCTTGAAATCACTGACGTGCTGGTTAAGCTCTCCAGGAAGGAATTCGAGAAGGCGTCATCGGTCTGGAGCGCGACGTTGCGTGTGCACATGGGTGGTAATGTGCCTGCCAACCTCATGGACTATGCCCGGCATATAGGCAAAGAACTGCTCCTATCAAGAACAGGTATAAATACTAGCCCGTGAGCCTTGACCAACCAAACCCGTGGACGGCACACGAATTGCCTAAAGCCGATCCAGTGTCCACAAAACTAGTAGATGCATGGCAGTTTGCTGAAGCCAAGCGGATCGCATGCGCCCTCCAGGAGGGTAGAAAGCCGGACGGCTATGAGGAGGCACTCCGCTACCATCCTGCAGCTGAGTACCTGGTTGAAGTGGAGCAACTCCTGGACAACGGTCTCCTGGTCCTAGAGTGCCCCGCGGACTTCGCTAGAATCGCAGAGGTTTTTCGTAGTCAAGCAGAGAAGTCGCCCCGGAACCGCTGAGCAAACTGCAGGACTAAGGCTGTCAAAACTAAAACTCTATGGTTGCACTGAGTCTGAGGTTTTTTGGGAGCCAGCGGCTCGCTCGTTTGGATTACCAGCGGGACGAGTCACAACAGCGCAGCTTGACTACGGTTTCGACCGTGATCTCCGCAGCAGGCGGCTTTGCGAGACCAGATCGCCAGGACGCAATTTTCTCTTCCAAAACTTTTATGGCTGCCGGTCCAATCCTTGACAGTCCTTGATCGACCGAACTCATCCCAAACGCTGAAGCAAGGTTATCGTCGAAGCCGGTGACTAAGGCGTCCGTGCCATGTCTGAGTGCAGATTTGATCCCGACGGCAACAACGTCCGACATGCAGACGAAACAGTCAGCGGAATCGCTCGTACCATAGGCGGCGATTCGAGAGCCTTCTTTTAGTGAATAAAGCTTTACTTCTGTGATAGTAAACTCAGCGTGAGCCTTACGGCATTCTTCTTCAAATACACGACGTTTCGTGGATCTAGTCTGGATGCCACCTTCCGAAACGGTCACGAAAACCAGCTGTTTGGCCCGGTGGGCTGGACCAAGTAAATGGATTATCAATTGTCTAAACCCTGATAAGCAGCTATCTAGATCCGGAAGGATGTTCGCGACTACAGTTCCAGCATACTCCCTATCGAGTGGCTGGTTATCGTGCACAAGAACGATTGGAAGGCGCGGAAACGCGCGCGCCATTTCTTCAAGCTCATCTTGGCTAGCTTGAGTGTTGATCAGTATAAGTCCTTCACATCTTCGTAAATCGGGGGGGTTGGTGAAGAAGGTCCTTGGGCTAATATTTCCCGTTGGGGTTTGTTGCCAATCGGCTGGAACATCGTAAAGTGCAACATGCCCGCCGGCCCTGCTTATTTCTTGAACGATGGATGTCAATACTTCTTGTGTGTAGCTCCAGCTTGGTTTGGCTAGGAGTTCCATAGCTACGGCTATGAGCCTTCCACGATATTCGCTTGGCGGCAGCATTCGGCCTTTGACGCCAAGCATCTTAGCGAATGTCCTGATCCGCCTTGCTAGCTGGGAGTTTCTAGTTCCACTGATAGCCGTTGACACTGCAGGTGGAAGAACGCCTGCTAGAATTGAAACCAGCTCCTGATCGGGCAGAACCTCTACAGAACGAGCAGAGCGACGTTTGAACCAATCTCGATACTTCTCTTCGGCCCCCTTGGGAACGTCTAGTTTGGTCTCGATAGCGAGTTGAACAAGCTTTCCCCAGTTCGAGGCAAGGTGTATCAACTCCTCATACTTAGGATCGTCCATCGGGTTTCCCCGAGTATTATCCTCTAACAGCTCATTGTTTTTGACGGCACCTGACTTTCCTGGAATGTGACACAGCGTCGACTTTCCCGGCAAGTCGACATTGGCTTATCTGCCGGCGCATTCAACACTATCTCTGTGCGTCCGGTAATGACTCACAGAGTGCACAGCCGGACCTCGGAGAGAACGATCTATGAGACTTCCAAAGACAATCGCAGCCGTCATCTTCGCGCCCATGTACGCGTCCGACGAGTCATCGACCTACCGTGCGCTTGACCTAATGCTCAAGCTTGGCATCAGCCATGTGGTGCTCGTCTACGACCGGCTAAGTCAGAACGGAGAAAAAATCGCGACCAATGTCCGCCTTAACTTTCGGAGCAAGTTCGATCTTGCTGATGGGAAGCTGCTCATTGAACTGTCTTCTCAGCCGGACACTGGAGCCGATTGGCGCGCCGGCATCGTTCGCGCGTTCGACACCTGGAAGCCATCCGGCGTGCTCGTCTTTCCGGGCGATCTCGATTCCAGGACCCATAACTCAGCCGACCTACAACGCGGGTTGACTCGCATGCTGGCGTGCTCGTCTCCGGATAATCTGATCTTGGGCGATTACACCAGTGCCTACGAGTCCGGCGCGACCGAGCGGTTCAAAACGCAATTCGATGCGATGAGCTTGCCAACGATCCGGGCCCTGTTTCCAGAGCTTTTCGACCTGCTCATGGCTAAGACGGTAAGCAAACGTCGAACGGAGTTCTTCATCGTTGGTTCCCGAATCTGGGCAAAATTCGATAGGGACCGACGCTTCTATGTTGCTGCCGCTGATCTCACGTTCCAGCTTCAGCGGTTTATGCTTGAACAGCCCGGCTCGAACCCCAGCCTCAACATCAAGAAGGTTCACCTTGGAACTCTGCACGACGATGACTCCCGCCGGAATCCGCTGGGGCAGTGGATGCAGTTAACGCGTCTGCACTTTACGGCGGCCCTGGATCGCTTGAACCACGAGTACCAGCGGTCCAGCGAGGCTGGAGACAGTGACGCTGACCTTCTGGCCCGGTATCTGCGCCTCTGCTATGACTTCGAAGTGTCCGTCCAAGAATTGACTTGCGCCCTGCAGCTCAATGCGAAAGCATTAAGTGATGGATCGGTAACCAACCCAAAGCTTCTGAGCACTCGGTGGTTCGCACCGTTTCCCGGGTTCTCCGTATTGTTTGACCAACCTGGTCTCAAGCCCTACTTCGGGAAATCAAAGGTGATCGACACGACATGCGCGGACGTTCCGTTCTACACGGCGCTGGAGCAGGCGATGGCGGGCCTGCTCCCAAGACTAAGCGATAAGGGCTTCGCCATTTTGCCGCGAGCCTCGTGGCACGTGACAGCGGCAGACATGGCCGGTATTTACTCTTTGGATCGGTCGCCCATAGAGCTGCGAGACTGGTTCAAACGTTGGCTTCAGAATATCCCGTGGTCTAAATGGAAGGGATTCCCGCCCGTGCGGCCGTTCACAGGACACCCCGTTGAATTCCGATTTAAGGAGTTAAAGGTCTTCTCTAGGCCAATGGCTCTTGTGGCGAAGCTCGAGCCGGTGGGGAAGGCCTCGGAGGACGCGCTCGTTGCCCTTGCCGACTACCGCTCAACCCTCGACAAGCAGTGGAAGGACTGGAAAGATTCTTCGAGCGGGTTCACTCCGCACGTGTCGTTGGGCTACTGGATAAAC
>DASZPA010000101.1:0-39836 GCA_035550555.1 Fimbriimonas sp. | reverse complement strand
ATCTACGGGATCCGGCACCACGGACCAGGCTCCGCCCGCAGTCTGCTGCGCGCTCTACAGGCATTCCAACCGGATGCGATCCTCCTAGAGATGCCCGCCGAGACAGAATCGGCACTAACGATCGCCAACCACCCCGAGATCAAGCCGCCCGTCGCGCTCCTCATCTACTCGGTCGAGAACCCGAAGGACGCCAGCTTCTACCCGATGGCCGAGTTCTCCCCCGAGTGGAATGCCATGCGATACGGCCTCTCAAAAGGCGTGCCGGTCAAAGCGATCGACCTCCCCGCAGCGCACCGCCTCGCCAAAGAAGACGAACGGCCGGCCGAGCGCTTCGACGTCTTCTCCACCATCGCCGAAGCCGCAGGATATACCGATGGCGAGCTCTGGTGGGAGCACACCTTCGAGCAACGCTGGAGCGACCTCGATCCGTTCGAAGCCGTTTCCGATCTCATGACCGAGCTTCGTGCAATCTCCGAAGCCGAAGACCGCCCCGTCGACAAGCTCGAAGCGAACCGCGAAGCCTACATGCGCCTCGCGATCAAAGAGGCCGAAAAGCAGCACGAGCGGATCGCCGTCGTCTGCGGAGCCTGGCACGTCCCCGCGCTCAAGAAGGCCGTCAAACTCTCGGAAGACCGCAGCCTCCTCAAAGACCTCGCCAAAACCAAGGTCGCCACGACCTGGGTGCCCTGGACCTACGACCGGCTCGCCTTCACCTCGGGTTACGCCGCCGGAGTGATCTCGCCCGCCTACTACGAACACCTTTGGAACTCCGGACCCGAAGCGGTCGCCCGAGGCTGGCTCATCAACGCCGCCCGCCTCTTGCGTGAAGAAGACCTGGGAGCCAGCACCGCCAGCGTCATCGAAGCCGTCCGCCTGGCCGAAACTCTCGCCATCGTTCGAGAGCGCCATGTCCCCGGTCTCCATGAGCTGCTCGACTCCGCCACCGCTGTCCTCGCCCGAGGAGAAGCGACACCCCTCAAGCTAGTTCAGAGCAAACTCGTAGTCGGCGAGAAGCTCGGTGAAATCCCTTCCGACACTCCCTCGATCCCGATCCAGGCCGACCTCGCCGCGCAGCAAAAACGGCTTCGCCTCAAAGCCGAGCACCTTCAGAAAACACTCGATCTCGACCTACGAAGCGAGAACGACCTGGCCAGGAGCCACCTGCTCCATCGCCTCAACATGATCGACGTGCCGTGGGGCCATACGCAGGAAGTGCGCGGCAAAAGCGGCACCTTTCACGAGTACTGGCAGATCCAATGGGCGCCCGAGCTGGTCATTCGGCTCATCCTCGCCTCACGCTGGGGAGCCACCGTCGAAGCCGCCTCCTCCGCCCGCGCCATCGAGCGATCGCAAGCCGCCACGGCCCTACCCGACCTCACCGCGTTAGCCCGAGACGTCCTCCTAGCCGGCCTCACGGACCCGCTGCCGGCAATCCTCACACAGCTTCAGAACACTGCCGCCGTCTCGACCTCTGCGAACGAGCTGCTCGATGCGCTGCCGCCCCTCGCCTGGGCGGTCCGCTACGGCGACGTCCGCAACACGGACGTCGGCCTGCTTCGAACCGTCCTCGATTCCACCTTCGTCCGCGGCTGCATTAGTCTCCCCGCAGCATGCACCTCGCTGGACGACGATGCTGCCGCTGCCATGGGCAAGCGGCTCGATGCCATCCAGAACGTCGTCTCCCTGCTCGAAGACGAAGAGCACCGCCGCCTCTGGCAACAAACCCTGATCACCGTCGCCGGAGTCGCCACGATCCACGGACTGGTCGCAGGAAGAATTGCCCGCCTTCTCCTCGACGACGGAACCCTCAGTTCTGAGGAAGTCGCCACCCGCCTCAACCAAGCCACTTCGCACGCATCCACTCCCGCCCACGCCGCCGGATGGATCGAAGGCCTCCTCGGCAACAGCGGCGCCCTACTCCTCCACGACGACCGCCTCTGGTCCGTCGTCGACAACTGGCTCAACCAACTCGAACCCGACCCCTTCACCGAAACCCTCCCCCTCCTCCGCCGAACCGTCTCCACCTTCCCAATCCCCGAACGCCGCCAACTCTGGGAAAAAGTAGCGGGAGGCCCAAGAAAAGCCACCATCGCCACCGGCCTAAACCAAGAAAGAGCCAATCGACCTCTTCCCCTTTTGCAGAAGCTTCTCGGCTTGGAGGAAATCCAAATATGAGTTGCGGCTCACAAGATGACCGCATGGCTGCAAAAGCCGCGCTTCCGACTAGGCCATCACCTCGCCCCTCCGGGGGAGAGGTCGGTGAGGCACGAACCGGGAGAGGGGGAAATCCGGTTCGAAAACGCCAAAAGTCCACCAAAGAAAAAACAAAGGGAGGTGTCCTCCCGTGACCACCACCGCCGACACCGAACGCTCCCGCCGATGGCGACTCGTCATTGGCTCCCTTGCCGACGAACCACTCGGCGAAGCCGACCTGAACCTCGACCGCACCCTCGAAGCCCTCTACGATTCCGAACGAAAAGGCGGGCTTGGCGCTTCTTCCCCGAAGGTCGCGCGCTGGCTCGGGGACATCCGCCAATTCTTTCCCGCCTCGGTCGTCCAAGTCATGCAAAAGGACGCCCTGGAACGACTCGGCCTCCAACAAATGCTCCTCGAGCCCGAGAGTCTGCGCGCCGTCGAACCCGATGTCCACCTCGTCTCAACGCTGGTCTCGCTAAGCAGAATCATCCCCAACAAAACCAAAGAGACGGCCAGGCAGGTCGTGCGGAAAGTGGCTGAAGACCTCGAGAAGCAACTCGGCAACCCGTTACGCCAAGCCATTCAAGGCGCCCTGGCAAGATCCGTCCGAAACCGGCGCCCCAAGCTGCGCGAGATCGACTGGCACCGCACGATCAAAGCGAACCTCAAGAACTACCAGCCGGAATACAAAAGCATCATCCCCGAGATCCGAATCGGCTACGGAAGGAAAGGGCAGGCGCTCCGTGACGTTATCCTATGCCTCGATCAAAGCGGCTCTATGGCCAACTCGGTCGTCTACGCCGGAATCTTCGGCGCGGTGATGGCCAGCATCCGATCGATCAAGACCCAGGTTGTCGCCTTCGACACGTCGGTCGTCGATCTCACCGACGTTCTGCACGACCCCGTCGAGCTGCTCTTCGCCACCCGCCTAGGCGGAGGCACCGACATCGAGCGCGCCCTCAGCTACGCCCAATCGCTCGTCCAGAATCCATCGGACACGATCCTCATCCTTATCTCCGACCTGATCGAAGGCGGCAACCAAGAGGCAATGATCCGAAGGGCCGCCGCCATCAAAGCCAGCGGAGTCAACTTCATCGCCCTTCTCGCCCTGAGCGACGAAGGCGCCCCGATGCACGACGAAAAGATGGCCGCCACCTTCGCAGCCCTGGATATTCCGACGTTCGCCTGTACCCCGGAGCGCTTTCCAGACGTGATGGCAGCCGCAATCAAGCGACAGCCGATTCCTCAGGAAGCCTAGCCAACTCGAAGGATATATCGATGGCAAAAACTAATCGCTGGCTGCGACCCAGTCCCCGAAATCAATCAAGGGGAAGGCTGCCAAACAGGCACTGAAAGGCCCACTTCCAGCTAAGATGATGCGATAAGAGCAGCATGAACCCAACGTTCTTCTACATCGCACCGGACGGCGCGCGATATGGCCCGGTAACCAAGGACGAGCTGAACCAATGGTTCATCCAAGGCCGAATCTTCGAGACTGCGATCCTCGAGGAGGCTTCGACGGGCAAGCGGCTCTCTTACGCCGAGCTCATTCCTTCCAGACCGGCTCCTGCCGCCATGCGAAACCCGTACGAAACGCCTCGATCGCCGGCCGACTATCCCAGGTACCAGCCAGCCTACGGGGAAGTGGTCCCCAACCATCTGGCGAAAGCGATCATCTCCGCGCTGGTCTGCGGTTGCCTGCCCTTGGGAATCGTCGCGATCGTCCACGCGGCCCAGGTCGATGGTGTCGCCCGGTCGGGGGACATCGCAAGAGCCCGGGATCTCTCGAGGAAGGCCGACCTCTGGGCGAACTGGTCCTTCGCGGTCGGCATTGGATGGGGGATTCTTTGGGTGCTGTTCGAGGTCCTGGTCGTTGGGCTCACTCACTTGCACTGATATGGAATACGCCGTTTCAAAGCCCCTTCTTTCCGCACTCTTGCTTTCGACGCTCGCCATCGCGTGTGCCAACGATGCGGAACTCAGCTATGGCGGATCGGCAAGGCGCGTGGCCGGATCGAACGCGGTGAGAATGCTCCGCGAGCGTGTGGTGATGGACGTGACGCGCATGACGACGAAGGTTCACTGCGACTTCTGGTTCCGGAACGACGGAGCGCTGGCCACCATCAAGATGGGCTTTCCGGACGAAGGAACAAACACGGAAGAGTTCCAGCCCGGCGCGAAGCCGGCCTCCAACTTCGCTTACTTCAAGTCGTGGGTCGAGGGCCGACCCGTTGCCACCCGGTTCTCGCAGGGCGAAGACCGTACTTTTTGGCATGTCAAGACCGTGCGGTTTCCTCATGGTGTAACCCACGTTCGTGACGAGTACGCCATGGATACGGGCTATGGAATCATGGAGGCCGCCCGCAAGACCGGCAACTGTAGTTGGACGCGCTACACCGTCCATACCGGTTCTACTTGGAAAGGCGCGATCGGCGAAACAGTCATCGTCGTTCGCTTTTCCAAGAAGGAGTTCTCCAGAGGCATCAAGCTCCTGTCGCCCGCGCCGGTCGACGGCGAAGTCAACGGCAGAGATCTTCGGGGCCAGGTCTTTCCATCGAAGAACAGCGTCGTTTGCAAGGGAGTGTCGCGGCCGAGAGTCTCTGGGACGACTCTCACGTTTAGACGCACAAACTGGCGTCCCGCCGAAAAGGATGATCTTAATATCTGGTTCGGCTACAGGCATGGCTAAGGGTCGGATCTCCAACGCGAAACTAACGAATTCGCCTTGGTTAGAAGACGGCCAATACGCACCGATGATGAGTTTGGGGCAACAAGCCGCCGAAAATGCCACACGAAGCTCTGCGTTTACCGTTAATATGGTGCCGGCAAATAGGTCAGCATGAACCCAACTTACGTTTTCATCGCCTCAGACGGAAACCGCTACGGCCCTTCCTCCTTGGAAGAGTTGAACCAATGGTTCATGGAAGGCCGGATCACCGACGAGTCGGAATTGGAGGAAATGCCCTCTGGCAGGCGAGTGACGTACGGGCAGTTGAGCCGGCCGGCCGGTCCGCCCCCGGGCTCCGTTTACGAAACGCCTCCATCAACCGCAGCCTATCCCAGGCAGTTTGCCCCCTCGGCTCCCATCCCGAACCACTTGGCGAAAGCGATCGTCTCGACCGTCTGCATCGGCTGTCTGCCTTTGGGGATCATGGCCATCGTCCAATCCGCGCAGGTCAACGGTCTGGCAGCCTCCGGCCAGTATGAGAGGGCGCAAGAAGCTTCTCGAAAGGCCGATACTTGGTCGAACTGGTCCATTGGCATTGGCGTCGTCATCCTCGTTTTGGAAATCGTTTTGAGAGTGGTAGCCGGCGGCTCTGGCAAAGGCTTCTAGGCGTCCTTGGCGAATTCCTTTTATTGACGGATCGAATGGCGAGCCCGCAGACGTTCCGTGCCTTGACTCCAGCGTCGCATGATCAAGAAGCTTGCTTCTGCCGCTGCGCCGCCTTTTTCCTTCGCCACACCTCCCGCAGGTGCTCCATCTCGGCGCTCTTGAGATAGGCCTCCATCTCCACCGAGTGACCTCGCCCAGGCGATGCGATCGCTTCCTCCAGCGGCTTCACGATCTCGTCTGTCAAGCGCCGATCCCAAACCGGCTCCTGTAGGACGAACCGCCGCCACGCGTACGCCCGATGGGCCTCGCTAAGTTCGGCTAGGCACCGCTCGACCTGGATCACCACGAAGGCCGCCGGGTGCGGATCGTCTACTGCCCGCCGTTCGCCGCGCTCCATAGCTGGCGATCCGGAGACATACGCCGTTCCCGAGGGGATGTCGTGAAGGTTTCGCTCTCTCACATACGGATGGTCTCCTTTGCCTGAGAACCTCCATCCCGCTCCAACCGCTTCCTTCACTGAAAAGGCGGTGCGGGAAGGAGATTCGTCCGGCATCCTGACTCTTATGCAGGCGCCCCATGCGCGAAGCCAAGCCTGTGCGTTCGACTTCAACTTCGGTCGACCCTTTCCAAGAGCGGCTCCTTGGGTCGGGAGCCGCCCGCAGCCGCCGGAGCCCAACCGCCGACGGTTTCTCCCTCGGAGAACTGCTGTGCGAACTCCACTTCTCCTCCCAAAACGCACCGGTCACAGGCCTCACGCGGAGCACCATCGTAAAAGAACACCATCCCGCAAGAAACACATCTGCTGTGAGAACGCTTTATCGATGACAAGTTGACACCATGTTATCCATCGAGCAACTCTACCTATGGACTTGACACGATGTCAACACATATGACACAATTTGGCCAGGATGAATCGAATGCAGCAAAAGGACCGGCGAGTGACCGCTTGGACGCGATGGCTCAAATCCGTACGCCATCAGGCTGGCTTGGATCAGGCGGAGTTCGCCCCTTTCATCGGCCGAAGCCGCTCGGCGCTCGCCATGTACGAGTCGGGCCGCATCCCTTTGCCGGCCGACGTGGTCGCGGCCATACGGACAGCCTTCCCAGGCAGCCCCAGCCCACCTAAGGACGGCGAGCTGACCATCCTGGGCCAACCTCACACGGAAGCACTTTTCGCTCGCATTCCCTACGCGGGCATCGTCCCGGCTTCGTCACAATGGGGTGATCCTTTGTCGAATGACGAGTTGCGAGAGGTCGATCCCAAGTTCGCCGGCCCCGGCCGATTCATGTGCCGGGTTCAGGGCGACTCCTGTTGGCCGGCCCTCTGGCAAGGCGACCTCACCATCTGGGAAGTGAATCCGGCCCCCCACGAAGGCCTCATCGTCCTCGCGGAGCGCCTCAACGATCAAGCCTGCACCGTGAAGGAGTACCGGCGCCAGAATGGCCGCCCGTCGCTCTGTCCGGTAAATCCAGACTACGAGGAAGCGTTCGACCCGGAAGGTTGGAAGGCAACCGCGGTTCTCATCGGAGTCTTGGACCGCTCCGAAGGCCCCGAAATCAGCTACTTCAATGAAGGAGGCCTCAGGGCCGAGTTTCTGAAAAGAATGCGAAGCCCTCGTTGACACCGTGTCAATAAGCGACTTCGGCATTCACCTTCTTGAAGGATCCGAAGTACCGCGAGGCGGTTACGTCGACCATCCGTTTCTCTTGACCGGGCTCGAAGCTATCTACTGCGCTGAGAGGGCGATTCACACAGCCAGCGTGGAGCAGGCGACGCTGCAGAACCGAGGGAAGGCGCAGAGAAACTGTACGCCGCCAATTCCGGGGTTTTGGGCTGGCTTCTTGCTCGAAACTCGCTGTGCCAAATGTGCCCCGGCGCTGCTGGATGCGAGGCTGCTGCGATGGAACACGCCGATAGGCAAGGTTCCACAATTCTCCAAGGCGTGCCCTTTATCCAGACCTTGCGAAAGACGCTCCAATCCAACAGTTTCATGACTCCTGCCCGCGTCGACCGTGGCACCAAGTCACGACCTGCAGCCTAAGGTCTTTTCTGTATCTCTGGCAGCTCCTCACCCAAACAACCTGGCCGAAAGCTCCTTCAGCAGGGCAACCGACAAGGGTCGAAGTCCCGAAAATCTTAACCCCAGCACCGAGAAAGACCCGCTAATTGCGCCGGATTTCGCAACATCCTGCCCGGATTGCGGGTATCGCCTCCCCGATTCTTACCGAAGCCCAAGGCAGGAGTTCCATATGTCACCGGACGACCAAATCATCGACACGACGTCGAGCGCCAACAACGGACAGATCTATCCGACGTTTAAAGGCACGCCCATCAACCTGCCCGATCCCACTACGCAAGGCCACGCGGCAGGCATGAACGTGACCGAAACCGTGCGGGCCGACCACCCGCTGCCCGCGCCGGAAGACCCACCCGAGGCCATCCCAAGAATCAATCTCCTGATCTAGGTTCCTAGTGCGCCGGCTCCGGATGCTCAACCGCAAGGTGAAGCACCTCATCGTCGGAGTCGTAGTCGAAGAGGCCCGCGTAGCGACCCCACGTTACCGCCGTGTCGAACTGGGCTTCGGCCTCGTCGTCCGAATAGTTCTCGTCCAGCACGTCGATAAAGAACTCCTTCTTGATCGAACCTGCTTTCGAAGATCGCAGCGCCTCGTAAATGGATCGCATCATCGGCGCCTTCTCGAGAGCTTGGGCCCGGAAGAGGACGCGCGCCTCTTCAACCTCCGCGTCGGCGAACTGTTTGCCGATCGGGGTCATCGTCACGTCTCCCTGCTCGACCTTCGCAAAGTCCAGAAGCACCGCCGCATCCAATATAGGCAGCAGATCGTCCGCCTCGATTCGAAGTTTCTCGGAAATCACGGCAACGTCTTCGGGCCCTCCATACTCCTGCACCAGTTCCAGAAGTCCGCTGATCGCGCCAGGACGTGCGTGGGGAAGCGGCGTGGTATCGAATCCTCCTACGGGCGTGATGGCCGGACCCACCTTCGTCTCCGGGTTGGTCATCACGGTGTAGACATGGTCCGCCAACGACCGAAAATCCTTCGAGTTTCGCTCACGGGGGCGAGGCATTCCGACCCTCATTTCGCCGCGCACCCTGCCCGGGTTGGTGCCCAGAATGATCAAACGGTCGGCCAGCATGATCGCCTCTTCGATGTTGTGGGTAACCAAGATCACGCTCTCCGCCGGAAAGTTGCGGTCTTCCCAAAGGTCCGCAATCTCTCCGCGCAGGTTCTCCGCGGTCAACACGTCCAAGGCCGAGAACGGCTCGTCCAAGAGCAGTATCCGTGGCCGGATCACGAACGCTCGAGCGAACCCGACGCGTTGCTGCATTCCGCCGGAAAGCTCGCGCGGATAGGCCCGTTCAAAACCTTCCAGCCCCACCAGACGTAGCGCCTCCAGCGAGCGGCGGCGAGCCTCTTTCGGCTCCAAGTGCGCCGCTTCCAAGCCGATCTCCACGTTCTCCACGACGGTGAGCCACGGCAGCAAGGCGAAGCTCTGAAAGACCATCGAGATGTCCGGGTTGGGCGAGTCCACGGCCCGCTCGCCGCTGTAGACCACTCCCTTCGTCGGCTGGATCAGCCCGGCAATCAGCCTCAAAAGCGTGCTCTTTCCGCTGCCGCTTCGGCCGAGCAGGGCCACGATCTCGCCCGGATAGATCGTCAAATTGACGTCGTCCAGAACCGTAAATGACCCGCCCGACTCCGGTCGGGGGTACGTCTTGCTGACCCGGTCGATACGGAGAATCGGTGCTTGCACGGGTGCTCTGGCCATTGTCTTATCCCAATCGATAGCGGGTCTCAGCCGCCGCATATAACTTACGCCAACCGAACCGGTTGAACGTCACGACGAAAACGCACATCACGCCGACTCCCAAAACGATTCTCGGCCAGTCTCCCTTGGCCGTCGCGTCAGCGATATAGGCGCCCAATCCGTGAGCGCGGAGGGTCTTGTGCCCCCAGGTAACAATCTCGCTCACGATGCTGGCGTTCCAAGCCCCTCCGCTGGCGGTGATCGCACCGGTAACCAAGAATGGAAAGATCGCCGGCAAGGTCACCCGCTTCCACATGAGCATGCCGCTCAGCCTCAGCGAAGCGGCCATTTCTCGAAGATCGTTCGGCACAGCCATCGCGCCGGCAATGGTGTTGAACAAGATGTACCACTGGGCGCCCAGAGCCATCAGCGCGATCGAGCCAATATCGATCGAAAGCCCCAGCCGAAGAAAGACGACCGTCGCGGCAGGGAAGAGGAAGTTGGCGGGGAAAGAAGCGCAGATCTGGACGATCGGCTGAGCGATGCGCGCAAACCGGGGGTTGAACCCAATGAAGACGCCGACCGGAACCCAAACGACACAAGCGAGAGCAATCAAAAGAAGGACTCGCAAGAGAGTCAGAAACCCGAGTCCGAAGGCCTCGGCGATCTCCTGAAGGCGCACCTCCTTGGTGACAAAGCCGTACCCATAGTAAAGGCCCACCACGGTAATGCCCCCAAGAAAGAACGCCGCCAGCAGGTCGGCGTTGATCTTCAGGCGATGCCTCCGCCGGATCTTCCATGGGATCGCCGGCAGACCAGGAAATCTCGGAAGCCGCCGCCTCAGCCGGCGCCAAAACCGGCTTGCCAGAGCAGGCAGCTTGGCGGCCCGCATCAGGTCATACGCCCAAGAAGTCGCCTTGACGCCGGAGGCGCTGCGGTCCATCCGAAACTTTTCCGCCCAAGCGACCACGGGCCTCCAGAAAAGTTGGTCGATGATCACGATGATCACCACCATCGCCACGACTGCCCAGAAAAGGGCGGGCATGTTCCGCTCATTCACGGCTCGCGCGACATAGGAACCCACTCCCGGAAGCGTGTAGCTCTTGTTCAGAACGGAGATCGCCTCCGACACCGCAAGGAAGAACCAGCCGCCTCCGAAGCTCATCATGCCGTTCCAAACCAGCCCGATCATCGACGCGGGAAGCTCGACCGACACGAACCGTCGCCATTTCGAGAACCGAAAGACCGTCGCGGCCTCCTCGAGCTCCTTGGGCATGGTGATCAAGGAGTTGTAAAACGAGAAGGTCATGTTCCACGCCTGCCCCGTGAAAATGGCGAAGATCGATGCCATCTCCAGTCCGAACAGATTTCCCGGAAACAGCGAAATGAAAAAGGTGACGGTAATCGACAGGAACCCAAGCACCGGGATCGACTGCAGAATGTCGAGCAGCGGCACCAAGATCCGCTCCGCCAAGGCGTTCTTCGCGGCCAAATAGCCATAGCCGAGCGAGAAGATCACCGAAGCAAACAGCCCAATGAACATCCGCAGCGATGACCGGATCGCGTAGTAGGGAAGGTTCGAGGGGTCCAGGTCCACGTTCGGCGTCGTTCCGGGCGGGCGAAACGACACAAAGAAACCCGCACCGACTTTGGCTACAACATAGAGCAGCGCAAAGGTGCCAAGCAGCAGCGCCACGTCCGCAAAGGCGGGCGGGCGCTTGAACGTGTACCTTTGCAGAAACGGCAGTCGGATCATGGCGAACCCCTACCAGGCAGCGCAAAACCGCGCCTGGCAATTGTAGCAGGAGGCCTTCAAGCTCCGAAGCAGCCTCAGGTCAACGCGGACGAGTTGTTCTTCGCTCGATTCTCTTTTCGTAGGAGGCGCCTTCGATGATTCGCTTCACGAAGATGCCCGGAGTGTGGATCTGGTCGGGATCGAGCGATCCCACGGGAACAAGCTGTTCCACTTCGGCAACGCAGATCTTACCGGCTGTCGCCATCATGGGATTGAAGTTCCGGGCCGTTTTTCTAAAAATGAGATTGCCCGATGCGTCGCCTTTCCAAGCTTTGATGATCGACAAGTCCGCGTGAAGCGCGGACTCCATCACGTAGTTCTCACCGTTGAACTCGCGTGTCTCCTTTCCTTCGGCGATCAGTGTCCCATAGCCGGTCTTCGTGAAGAACGCCGGGATTCCAGCGCCACCCGCTCGAATCCGCTCGGCTAAGGTGCCCTGGGGGTTGAACTCCAACTCCAGCTCTCCGGCCAGGAACTGTCGTTCAAACTCAGCGTTCTCCCCCACGTAGCTGGACACCATCTTGCGGATTTGACGGGTCTGCAAGAGAAGTCCCAAACCCCAGTCGTCGACCCCGCAGTTGTTGCTAATCAGGGTCAGGTCCTTGACACCCGAGTCGCGAAGCGCGAGGATCATGTTCTCCGGTATGCCACACAGGCCAAATCCGCCGGACATAACCGTCATTCCATCGAACAGCAGCCCCTCCAGTGCCTCTGCCGGGCCCGAATAAACCTTCTTCACTGAATCACCCGTTTGTGAATCCTCTCCAAAATCTCCCCCAACTTATGTGTCAGCTCGCTGTTCGTCGCCAACACTTCGACTCCGGCACGCTTTCCAACGTCCCTCAACGCCGTCTCCTTGTGTCCCGAATGAGCTATCACCGGAATCCCCAATCCTTGCAGAACGGATATCAGCTCCGTGGGGTTCGGCTCGGTTTGACCCAAGTTCACGATCGCCGCATCGGCCCCGCTCCCCTCGGCCGGCGCTCTCGTCAGCAAGACCCCCTCGTGGCCCAACCCTCGCAGGCTCTGCATCAACCGAGAGCTCCACATCAGATTGGATTCGAATACGAGAATCCTCACAAGCCCAGGCTACCTTCCAAGCGAGCTCGGCATCGTCGGTTTCCTACTCTGCCTTGGGACCAAATGCATCCCAGATGATTTGCGGGATCCTCTTGGGCGCACGCGTGGTGGGATCGATCCAGACCCACTCCGTCAATGCGTGCAAAACCCGCTTCCCGTCACGCTCGATCTCCACGATGCGGGTGCAGCGCGGCCCCGACATGTTCTCGACCCACGTCGTCAGAACCAGCTTGTCTCCCAAGTGCGCCGGAGCGTAGTAGGTCACGTCGTGCCGGCGTACGACGAACAGGCCGCCCAGCTCGATGAAGCGTTCGGTGGTAAGACCGCAAGCCTCGGCATGGCCGCGAGCCGCAAGCTCCACATACTGAAGGTAAGCGGTGTTGTTGACGTGCTGCAGCTCGTCGATCGCATCCGCCGTGACCACGATCTCGAGCGTAAATCGAGCCGATTGGGCTATGCCGCCACCTGGACCTTGTTCACAAAGTTGCTGACGATCCTGAACCCCTCTTCCGTCAGCACCGACTCTGGATGGAACTGGACCCCCTCGATGGGGAGAGATTGATGCCGAATCCCCATCACCTCTCCGTCGTCCTCCGCCGTCGCAGTGACGATAAAGCCGGCCGGCAACGAATCGGCCGTAACGATCAAGGAGTGATATCGAATCGCACTGAACGGGTTCGGCATGCCCTCGAAGACTCCCTGACCGTCATGGCGGACGAGCGAAGCCTTGCCGTGCATGATGTTCTGCGCCTGCCGCACAACCCCGCCCGCGACATGCCCTATGGCCTGGTGCCCCAGGCAAACGCCGAACAGCGGGATCGTCTCCCCCGCGCTGCCTTTGAATCCGCCCGTCACGAGGTACCGTTCCAGAATCGGCAAGCAAACGCCGCTCTCCTTGGGCGTGCAAGGACCGGGTGAAAGCATGATGCCGTCGGGCCGAAGCCGGTCGATCTCCTCCATCGAGACCTCGTCATTGCGCCGCACCACCACCTCGGCGCCACACTGGCCCAAATACTGCACCAAGTTGTAAGTAAACGAGTCGTAGTTGTCGATGACGAGGATCATGCGCTAAGGGTACCGCTCTCAAAACTCCGTCAGGCTCAATACGTTCCCGTCCGGATCTTTGAACCACGCAACCTTCGCGTTGCCCGACGACCAAACTCCCAGCGAATCCTGCTCCAGGAATCCGTACCGGACGAACTCCAATCCCTTCTCGGTAAGGGCCAAGACGGTGGCGCCAATGTCCGAAACCTGCCAGCCCAGCACTGTAAAGGGAAAGGGCTCAAACTGCTCCACCTTCGCAATTCGCACCCTCGTTCCGTTCGCCGAAAAGATCAGTGCGTAAGGCTCATCGGCCACGAACTCCAGACCGAGCATCTCGGAATAGAAAGCTCTCGCTCTCTCCGCATCGGTCGTAGCCACAAAAGCAATAATCGGAACCCGCCCCAACATTCCCGCAAGCCTACCGTCTGCCCTGAACCATATCAGCGACATGGGAGTCGTTATCCTGACCATGTGGAGCCGGAGATTTCATGCGGCGCCAAAAGTGCGATCCGTACATAGCCTGGTAGGAGGAGCCCCGGATACCGTGAAGCGGCTACAGAAACCAGCCACTGGACAAGAGAGCGAAGCGACCTATCTGGAGTCGAGAACCAACAAAGTTCCTTCGGGATTACCCTGCAAGGGTTATGGCAGCCTTTAAGTCAGGAAGGACTCGAATCCCCTGATCTCGAAACCTCGTGAGTTCCTAGCCTCGTCTACGCCAACGCGCCCGAGCCAGTACCGACTGGTCGAAGGAAGGCTTCTCGGCCTCAAAACTCTCTGCCGCCGGACCGGCAAACGGCTTCTGCGAAGTCAGATGAAAGCCGGAACAGAGGGGGCACTTGTACACGCCGAATTTGCCTGCGGCGCCCTTCTGCGCTTCCTTCTCCGATGCGTAACGCCGCTTGGAGACACAGATCTCGGGCGGCGTTCGGCTCAGACCAGAACCTCGCTGCGACGCTCAGCCACGCGACGCTCGCTATGGTCGAGAATCTTCTTCCGGAATCGAAGCTGCTTCGGAGTGACCTCCAGCAGCTCGTCGTCGCGGAGCCAGGCGAGCGCCTGCTCCAACGAGAACTCCTTATGGCCATCCAGCACGACTGTCGAGTCGGAGGTAGCGGAACGAATGTTCGTCGCGTGCTTCTCCTTGGTCGCGTTCACGATCATGTCCTCGTCGCGCGAGCAAGCCCCGACGATCATGCCCGCATACACGTCCACGCCGACGGGATAGAAGAGGGTCCCCCGCTCCTGAACGTCTTCATAGGCGTACCGAGTCAGCTTGCCGGGATCCTTGGCGATGAGCGATCCCTGCGACCGGCTCTCCACCTCGCCGCGATACGGCTTGTATCCGTCGAACAAAGATCCCATCAGTCCCAAGCCGCGGGTCATCGTGAGGTAGTTTGAACGGAAGCCGATCAGCCCTCGCGTCGGGATCGAGTAGGTAAGGACCGTCGAGCCGTTCTCGCGCTTCTGCATATCGAGCATCTCGCCCTTTCGCCGCGACAGGTCCTCGATGACCGTCCCGACCGCTTCCTCCGGCATCTCCAGCGTCGCCTCCTCGTAGGGCTCGAGGATCTCGCCCGACTCGGACCGTTTCATGATCACCTGCGGACGCGAGATCTGCATCTCGTACCCCTCGCGCCGCATCGTCTCGATGAGCACCGCAAGCTGCAGCTCGCCGCGTGCCTGGACCTTCACCACGTCGGGCGGAGCCTCGGGGTCGATCTTCACCGAAACCGAAACCGCCTCTTCCTTCTCAACCCGCTCGCGGATCTTGTGAATCGTCAAGAACTTGCCGCCATCTTTGCCCGCCAGCGGCGAGTTGTTGGCATAGAAGTTCATGGTCAAGGTCGAAGGCTCGACCTTGATCGAAGGCAAAGGAGCGGTGGAATCGACGTGCGCGATCGTATCGGAAATCAGCACGCCGTCCAAGCCCGACAGCATGGCGATCTCACCGGCCTTCACCTCCGGCACTTCCCTCAGCTCGATGCCTTCGTAAGTCCAGAGCTTGGTCACGTTGAACCCAGCTTTCTTCGAAGAACCCTCGCGAAGCTGCTCCACGCGATCGCCGACCTTCACGGTCCCGCGCAGGATCTTGCCACCGAACATCCGGCCGAGGTAATCGTTGTAGTCCAGGTTATTGACTTGGAGGAGGAAAGCGCCCTCGCTCTCCACCTGCGGCGGCGGAATCGAGTTGACGATCATCTCGAACAGCGCCCGCATGTCCTTCTCGCTGCCGTCCGGCGAGACACGGGCGAAGCCACCAGCTCCGCTGGTGTAAAGATGCGGGAAGAAAAGGTCGTCCTCGTTCGCGCCCAAATCGATAAACAGATCGATCGTCTTGTCGTACGCATGCATAGGCTGCGCGTTCTCACGGTCGATCTTGTTGATACAGACGATCGGCTTCAGGCCGTTCTCGAACGCCTTCTTCAGCACGAAACGGGTCTGGGGCATGGGCCCCTCGTTCGCGTCGACGATCAGCAGAACGCCGTCTACCATGCTCAGCACGCGCTCCACCTCGCCTCCGAAATCGGCGTGGCCCGGTGTGTCTACGATGTTGATCTTGACGTCGCGATAGCGCACCGACGCCACCTTCGACAGGATCGTGATGCCCTTTTCACGCTCCAGATCGTTCGAGTCCATCACGCGCTCGACGACATGCTGGTTCTCACGAAAGATTCCAGCCTGCTTGAAAATGGCATCGACCAAGGTGGTCTTGCCGTGGTCGACATGCGCAATGATCCCGACGTTGCGGATATGGGGATACATCGACATAAGTTTACCGGTAGCCGTCAACCCCTTCCGAACCGGCAGCTCAAGCTTGCGTGCAAACCATGCTGATGGGACAACGCCCATCGGATGCCGTCAAGCAGTCAAAGACTAGACACGAAGGCCACTAGGCTCCCCAAGGCCCGTGGTGAAGATTCGTGCTCTTTGTGCCTGGTCTGTAAGTACCGTTGTTCGAAGTGGGCAAAGCCTTGCGGTCCGTCTCTCCCTTCCTACAAGAATCCAATCTCACTCCGCCATCAAAACACGTTCCGCCAAAATCAACGCTACATAGTCGTCCACGGGCTCCGGAGGTACCTGCAGCGTCGCTGGCAGGAGTCTGCGCCATCCGCGCCGGGGATTCTTCTCCCAATACCGCTCCCGAGCCTGATAGCTGGTGTTCGCCTCGTCCACGACCAAGATTCCCGTGCTCGGAAACTTGTCACGGATCTGCCGCACCGCATTCTGAGACGAAGTCCCGCCGCCCACGATAACCAGTTGGAACGGCTCCACGCCGATCGCCTGGTTCATCTTCTCGACGATCGAGTCGGACTTCACGACCTCATGCCACAAAAGCTCGATCGCCCCGCTCGAGTTCCGGCGGACAAGCGCCATCCCGCACTTGCTGGTGCCGGGATCGATCGCTAGAACGACCTTCTCGTTCATCTGATTCGAAAGTCTAGTCGCAACGGGTCCGCTGCATAGGTGTCGGTTTGCGCTACAGCTTGCAGTCTGACCGTGCGGCCGGTTTGCTTCAGCTTGTCGATCAGTTCCCAAAGGTCGTCCGCCGATATCGAGCCGAAAGCCTCGGCGCCCGGCCTTGGAATCATCTTGTGAGCGAGCGCGCTCGTCCTGGCCGCTCCAACGCACTGCTGGACCTGCTCAAGAATTTCTCGCCGTGAAGCTCCCCCGTTGACCTCCAGTTCCGCAACTGAATCTCCCTGTTTGAACACCATCGGATTCATGTCGGCCGACACTGTCAAGGACATCGCCTCGCTCTCGAAGGCATTCAGATAAGACTTTGAAATCAACACCTGCTCGTACGGCTTGCTCTCGATCCCCGAAATGATCGCCTCTTCTTCCTGCTCTCGAGTAGAGCCTTCCGGATAGTTGAGCGTGGCGGCCGCAATTGAACCGTGCGGATGCGCTCCCCGAAGCTGCGCCTCGGCCCGAGATTGGCTTAGCAGCGACATGAGACAATGCTCCGCCTGCTGACGACTCGCGTTCGGCGGTACGGAAACCCTGGCCACCTCTTCCCCAAGCCGATAGATCATGGGAAGCGTTCGCGACGGAATCAGAATGTCCCGCTTTATCACCTGATAGTCCGTGTGGGCCTCTTGAAGGTCCGCCCGTGCCTTTTCGAGCTCCGAATTGGTCGAAGTGAGATCGTTCTGAAGGTCCGAAAGTTCGCCCTGCAGGCGAGTCTTCTCCTGTTCGAGCCGGGCTGAGCTTGCTTGGAGCTCGCCCTGCTTCTTGAGAAGCTCGGCGTTTTGCTGATCGATCTCATTCGCCTGCTTGAGAGCCTCGTTCAGCCGTTGCGCCACAGTCTGCAGAGAAAGCCTGCTGGCCTGCAGATCCTTTTGGCTCTTCTCGAACTTCTTCAGGTTGTCTTGGTACTGCTGCTCCGCAACGCGCATCTGCCTTGTCTGGCTTTGAATCTGTAGATCTTTTGCATGGATCTGATTCGACGTGAGCCGCAGCTTCTCTTCGAGGGCGCGCTGTTTCGGAATGAGGCTTGCGATGCGCTGGTTCTGCTGAGAGATCCGTTTCGTGAGGTCGCCCAGCATCTTCTTTTGGACCACGAGCTTTTTGTCGTTCTTCTTGATTTCGCCGCGAAGAGAGTCGATTTGACTGCGATAGCGATCAGACTCGTGCTGAACGTCACTGAGCTTCTGCCGTTCGTGGTCGAGCTCCGATCGCGTCCTTCGCAGGTCGGTCAGAGCCTGCGCGCCCTGAGTGATCCAGTCCCGGACATCCTTGCTGGACAGGGCGACCAAGCCGATGGTCAGCAGGGAAACGATCATGCCCGCCAAGATGGTTCCCAGGGCCGCTGTGTGGCGGGGCCTCAGACCCCATACGCTTAGCTTCTTCTTACCAAGCTTCTTGCCCAACCCGTCGCAGACGTAGCCGATCGCACCGCCCACAAGGACGATGAGCACCAAGAACACGATCGGCGTCAATACCACTGTCTTAACCGTTCCGTCGCCACATTATTACGCCGGAAGCGACCGCTCCGATAGCAAGTGGGCTAAAGCTTGCAACCCATGGCGGCATGGCCCCTCCTTGAGCCCAGACGTTCATAAAGTTCACCAGTGTCACATATCCGAAAATGATCGCCACCGCCAGCGCAAAACCGGCTGCCGTGCCCGTCCGGTGGTTCCGAATGCCCAAGACGGCGCCCAAAACGCCGAAGATGATCGCGGCCAAAGGAATCGCCACCTTCGTCCAGTAGCCGTATTCATAGTTTCTTAATACGGATGGAGTCTTATCCCGCTGCGCCCGGTGATACGCGATCGCATCCCTGAGCTGCGCCATGCTCATGCTGTCGAAGTTGTCGTCCCGCTCGGCCTTGAGCTGATCGAAGCTCGTGGTGATCGTGGGAAGCTGATCGGGCCAAACCTTGTCGATCCCATGGGTAATGACGCTGAAGTCGGCCGACACGAGCGTAATGTCGCCCTCCAGCCACCACTTGCTCTCTCCCTCGTAGTGAAGTTCGCGAGCGAACGCCAGCAGCTTTCGGTTTCCGTCCTTGTCGTACGCGATCAGGCTCACACCTTCCAACGACTGGGAAGCCGGGTTCACGTTGTCCGCCACGATCCCAAGCACCAGCTTGTTGTTGGTCACCTGGGTCCGAGCGATCGGAAAGGCGGCTTTGATCGTCACCGAGCTCTTCATCTGGTCCACGATGCTCGCCGACTTCTGAGTGGCTGCCGGCACGAACTGTTCGTTAAAGAGGAACGTGACCGCTGCAATGAGAACTGAGAACACGGCCACCGGGGCAACGATCCGATAAACGCTGGCGCCGCTCGCCCGAAGAGCCACGATCTCGCTATCCGAGCTCAATCTTCCGAATCCCAGAAGAGCCGCCAGCAGCACCGACATAGTGAACGTCTTCACCAAAATCGCCGGCATCAACAAACCGACCAGCTGAATGACAAGGTTCGGCGGGACGCCGTCGACGATGTAGCCAGCAAGCGTTCCGAGATAGGTGGCCGCCATGAGCAGCGCCGAGAATAGACCGACCCCAAACAGCCAAGGCCCCATCAGGTCCTTTAAGATCAGCCGGTCGATCTTCGCCATCAGACGTCGGACTCGCCGACCTCAACCTCCTCTGCGGGCTTGCCGGTCTCGGCCTCGATCGCCACCTCGTCCGGGTCGTGCCGGGGTGGATCTGCGTGATGGATCATGCTCAGCGAGAACTGCTCGCCAAGGTAGTGAGTACGAACGCGCTCGTTCCCCACGATGTCTTGCGCGGATCCGGATGCCTCGATCTTCCCGTCGATGAGAATGTAGTTCCGGTCGGTAATCCTCAGGGTGGCAGAGATGTTGTGGTCGGTGATCAGAATGCCTATGTTTCTTGACTTAAGATTGAACAAAATGATCTGAATCTCTTCGATCGTAACGGGGTCGATCCCCGTGAAAGGCTCGTCCAGCAGAATGAACTTGGGCTCCGTCGCCAAAGCTCTGGCGATCTCGACTCGCCGCCTCTCTCCGCCGGAAAGAACGTTGCCCGTGCTGCGCAAAATCTTCGTTATGTGCAGCTCTTCAGCCAGTTGTGCTACTTTCTTTTTCGTTTCCGAGCGTGACTTGCCAGCGAGCTCGAGGACGAGCTTCAGGTTGTCCTCGACCGTCAGCTTTCGAAAGACGCTCGCTTCCTGTGGCAGGTATCCGACGCCCATCCGCGCCCTTTTGTACATCGGAAGGCGGGTGACGTCCTTGCCGTCGAACAGCACCTTTCCCTTGTTGGGACGGACGAGGCCGACGGTCATGTAGAAGGTCGTCGTCTTACCGGCGCCGTTGGGCCCCAACAAACCCACTATCTCGCCTTGCGAGATTTCGAACGTGACGCCGTTGACCACCCGGCGGCCCTTGTAAACCTTCTCCAGGTCGCGAGCCTCGATGATCAAGGCTTGCCACCTGGTGTCTCAAAAACGGTTTCTGGCGGGGTAGCGCCTTCACTGGTCCAACCAGTCATCTCGTGATTCTGGTTCGTGGTAACCGTAAATTTGTCGCAGGTCCCGTGAACGCTCTGCTTCGATTTCCTGTTCCACCGAACATTTCCGGAGAGCACGATCGTTCCTTCGGGCTTGGTGAAGTCGACGTCCAACCGGTCCGACTGGACGTCGTAGTTCGTGGTCTCCGGCAGCCCACCCCCCAACGGCGTCACTGTCTCAATCAGGTGATAGTGCACATTCCCGACGATAGACCCGGTCTGGACATCGTAGTTGAGCGGCTTTCCTTGTTGAGCAGTTGCTTTGGGCATCACGGTAAACGTCCCCTTGTCGCCAGTGGCGTCCGACTCGTCTTTACGCCTTGCTGCGGTCTTTGTGGCGGAGGAGTGGTAGTCCACGAGATGGAACGCCTCCGGAAACGTGATCACATACCTCTCGCCGGAGCTTCTGATCGATGCCTGAGTGCTGGTGAGTTGCGATAGGTACTCGCCGATCGGCGCTGCAAGCTGATGCTTCTTTGCATAGGCCGCGGCCACGTTGGAATCCATCACTATCCGAAAATCACCCACCCCGTCGGCAGATCGAAGGGTCGCAAGCCCTGCGGGATCTTGATCGAGAGTCCCCGAGATCTTTCGAGAGTAGATCCAAACGCCTTGGGAGTTCTTCTTGATAACGACGGGGTTTCCGGCCAAGCTGAAAGTCGGATGCTCCGTATTCGTCCCACTCATCCCGCCTCCGCCGTAGGTGATCTCCAGATCTCCCAAATCGTCGCCGTAGGTGTACGCCTGGCGATGAAACCCCAAGAGAACGAGGGCTCCGGTCATGCAAAGGAGCCGTCCGATCATCCTTTCCTCTCCGGAATCTCGAAGCCCGTCTCCTCGCCCTTCTCGTTCAACTTCAGAATCACCGTGTCGGCGTGAAACGTCCCACTCAACGGACCCGAGAGCCCTTTCATGACGACTCCGCCCGTCAAGGTCACGCTTGGCAGGCCCGTGTGGTTGTAAGTGAGCTCCCGTCCGGTCGCCACCATCTTGCTCGGCGGGCCGCCTTTCTTGCCGGCCTGTTTCAGGGTCAGCTTGACGGGTCCGTGAAGGACCGCCGAACGGACCGGGTTGTCCTTCCCCTTAGCGGACGGACTCATGGAGACGCTGCCGGATGAACCCGTCGCATCGAACAGGGAACCTCCTGCCGAATCCATGTCGACAAGGTGGACGGGGCCCCTCAGATCGACTCTGTCCTCACGCGCGCCCGCCTGGTAATTCGCGCTGCTTCCGGTGATGCGAGTCTTCTTTTGAGAGACAGCTTTTACGATGACGACGCTTCCAATCGCGTGAAGCTTCTGCACGGTGGTCTCCTGACCCTTTTGATGCAACAGAGCCGTCGCTGAGTCGCTTTTCACGCTGAGGCCCTGCCGCTTGAGTGTTGCCTCAACGCCGCCTCTCATCGCCAATAGCCAGTCCCCGTTCGGCTGCACGTCCACCCTGCTCGGGCCGAAGACCAGCTTCGTTTGTCCATCCTGACTCAGATAAACGTGCAAGTCTCCGGGGCTCGCAAGAACCAGTGCCAAAAGCCCCAGGCGGTGAAGGATCATGGTTTTCCAAAAAGCTCCGGCACGGCTGCTTTCTTGAGATCGGACGTTGCAATCAACTCGGGAAATGTACCTAGCGAGCCGACGCGCCCAGAGAACCGGACGTTCCCCATCGCATGGAACAGCTTCTTGGTCGCGTCGTACAGAACTTTGTCGCACCGGAGGGTTGCCGTCTTGTCCGCCGACACAAGCTCCACATGTCCGCTTAGAGTCAGTTCGTTCTGACTGTGGTTGGCGACGGCCTCGTCACCCCGGAAGGTATCGGCCAGTTTTTCGTCGCGATAGATTTCCCCGGTGACGCCGGTCATCGTGCCCATGGACCATCCCTTGTCGCTGCCAAGAAGGTGGCTTCCCTGCCAATGGATGGTCCAACGCTTCTCATGGGCAGGCTGGGGCCCGAAAATATCGGCGCTGCCGCTCGTGACGTTGAGCTTCTGTTCCGGATGTTGCTCCACCGGTTTGAGCGGTACAGGTGGCTTCGACTTCTCACCACAGCCCGCGAACCCGAGGGCGGCTAACGCGAGGACGGCAAAACGGATAGCCCACCGCCTCCAGCCAACGGTCTCGCCTTGGCAAACCGGCCCTTGTGTTGACCGGCCAGCTGCCCGCACGCTGCCGCGATGTCGTGGCCGCGCTCCATCCTCTCGGAAACGTTGACCCGCTGTGCCTCGAGTCGCGACCGAAAGGCGCGCACCCTTTCGCGCGTGGGCCGCGCGAAACCCTGTTCCGTGTCGACCCAATTGAAAGGAATGAGATTGACCACGCTCGGAACGCCCAGGACCAACCGCGCCAAAGCGTCGGCCTGCTCCGGAGTATCGGTCAGCTCGTGAATGAGCAGGTATTCGATCGTGATCTTCCGCCCAGTCGCCTTCTGATACTCCCGCATGGCCCGCATCACTTCGGCGACCGGCCACTTGTGATTGACCGGCATCAGCCGGTCCCGCACCTCGTCCAGAGGGGAATGAAGCGAAAGAGCCAGATGGATCGGCAGCTTCGACTTGGCCAGCTCCGCGATCTGCGGCACGATGCCTACGGTGGAAACGGTCAGCCTTCGATACGAGAGCCCCACCTCCTCGTGCATGAGCCGCAGAGCCTTCAGCACGTTCGGCAGGTTCAGCAGCGGCTCTCCCATTCCCATGAAGACCACATGAGAGATCTTTCGCTCGGTCAGCCGCTGCAGCATGAGATACTGCCCAACAATCTCGCCGGCGGAAAGGTTTCGATCGAACCCACCGAGTCCCGTTGCGCAGAACTTGCAACCCATCGGACAGCCAACCTGGCTGGAGATGCAGCACGACACTCGGTCCTCGTAAGGAAGCAGCACGCACTCGAAAACCTGCTCGTCTCCGCCATGGACCAGCAGCTTCTGGACTCCATCGCTCGACCTCTTGTGCACGGAGAGCGTCAGCGGCTGCACTTCAAATCTTTCGGAAAGGTCTCGACGAAGCTCCTGCGGAAGGTCCCGCATGTCGTCGAACGACTCGACCGCTCGAACATAAAGGTGATGAGCGATCTGCTTCGCGCGCAGCTTGGAGTCCGGCCTGTCTCCCAATGCCGCCTGGAGCTCTTCGCGCGTCAAACCAACCAAGCTCGGCTTAGACGCCTGCACCCCCCGATGGTACCAGCGGCGGAACTTGAAGGCAGAGTTCTCCGTTCTTGTACCGTAGAAAAGGTTTAGCAATGAGCGGTAAGGCCACGATTTTAACCGGACTCGCCATCTTCGTCGCCGTCTTTGGCGCCCTTCAAGCGGATCGCTATATCCACAGAAAAAGATCTAGCGATCAAGTCGTCGACTACATGGTCCCCTCACCACGGGAGATTGTTCCCGCTGCGCTGGACCAAGCGGAAGGCACTCTCGATTTCCGCGCCGCGGCCAAGAAGGTGATCCCCAGCGTCGTTAGCGTCGACCGGTACGAGCACCTGCAAGACTGGTTCGGGCAGGACCGCGGAATTGCCGAAACTGGAACCGGCTCCGGAGTCATCATCAGTGCAAGCGGACTCGTGGTGACCAACAACCACGTCGTTTCCAGCGAGCAGGGCCAGTTGGCCTCCGAAGTAAAGGTTCACCTCAGCGACAAGCGCACCTTCACCGCGAAGGTCGTGGGGCACGATCCTTTGACCGACATTGCGGTACTCAAGATCGAGGGCAAAGACCTGGCGCCCATCGAGATCGGCACGAGCGGTGACCTCCAGATCGGCCAGTGGGTCATGGCCGTCGGGAACCCGTTGGGGTTTGACGACACCGTGAGCGTCGGCGTGGTCAGTTCCCTCAAGCGCGATCTTCCCGTCGGCCAGGTCGGCATCGTGAACGCGATCCAGACCGATGCAGCCATCAATCCGGGTAACTCTGGTGGAGCGCTTACCGATCAGCACGGGCGTTTGGTGGGAATCAACGCGGCGATCGCCAGCCCCAATGGGGTTGGTAGCGTGGGCATCGGCTTCGCCATTCCGGTGGATCGCGTCCGAACGGTGGTCAACGACATCGTTGCGCACGGCTATGCGCGTCACGCCAGTCTGGGCATCGGCTACTCGCGCCAAAACGAAGGAGTGCTGTCCGACGAGGACACCCGGGATCAGCTGGCCCAGCTCACGAACTCCGATGCGTCCACCGTCCCAACTTCGGGAATCATTGTCCTGGGAGCGTCCGGTTCAGCCGCCCGAGCCGGTATCGGTAAGTTCGACGTGCTGATCAGCGTGGACAACACTCCAACGGAAACGCAGTTCGACCTGAACAAGATCCTCCTGATGAAGAACCCCGGCGACCATGTCCAAGTCAAATGGTGGTCACACGGACAGGTCAAGACGGCCAGCGTCGTTCTTCAACAGACCGGCGGACCCATTCAGTAGACAAATTTTCTTAACAAGACGCTCGAAAGGGTGTCGGATCGTCATAAGATGTGTAGGGGTGCTTCCAAAGAGGCGCTCCACGCATCTTGAAATCTCAAATATGTCGCTTCACATCGACGGCTTGACTCAGTTCCTCGAGGTTCTTCCCGCAGTCGTCCGGGAACGTCTGGAAAGAGGAGGGGAACTGGACTCTCTCATCGAAGTTGTGCTCGACTATGGGCGCCCGGCGGAAGCCCGATACCGGGACCGCGTCGAGAGGTGGCCCGATGTCGTAGTGTCCGAAAACGACATCGAGCTTGTCAGCAAGTCGATCGGCGAGTTCGGCTCGGACAACCGGGCAGGAATCGAGAGAACGCTTCACCGAATCTCAGCCATCCGAAACCGCCACGGAAAGATCATCGGCCTCACATGCAGAGTGGGGCGCGCGATGGAAGGCACGATCGACATGATCGACGACATCGTCAGAAGCGGCGAATCGATCCTTCTCCTTGGAAAGCCCGGCGTGGGAAAGACCACCAAGCTCCGCGAAGTTGCCCGCGTGTTGGCTGACGAGGTCGGCAAGCGAGTAGTGATCGTCGACACCTCGAACGAGATCGCGGGCGACGGCGACGTTCCCCATCCAGGCATCGGCACGGCACGCCGCATGCAGGTTCGGCTGGCTTCCGAACAGCACAATGTGATGATCGAGGCCGTGGAGAACCACATGCCCGAGGTGATCGTGATCGACGAGATTGGGACCGAGGCCGAGGCCGCCGCGTCCCGCACCATTGCCGAGCGTGGCGTTCAGTTGGTGGGAACGGCCCATGGCCAAACGCTCGAGAACCTGATGCTGAATCCGACCTTGGCCGACCTGATCGGCGGTATTCAGGCGGTCACGCTATCGGACGCCGAGGCCCAGCGCCGGGGCACCCAGAAGACGGTGCTGGAGCGCAAGGCCCCGCCCACGTTCGACGTGGTCATCGAGCTGCTCGATTACGACCGCCTCGCCGTCCACCACAACGTTCAAAAAACGGTCGACATGATCTTGCGCGGGATGCCGCCCCGGCCCGAGATCCGAGTAAGAACGGGAGCGGGCGAAATGGAGGTCGTGCAAGACGAACAGACGCTGGAGACCAGCGATCCGTCGTTCAATCAGCGAACGCCTTCCTTGGCTCGAGCGTCCCGCGGCTCAACGAAGATCGCATCCGGCGCGCCAGGAAAGGCGAGCCCGACCCTGCAAGGCCGCGAGGCCGCTCTGCGCCGAACAGCCGACGGGGAGGTGAAGGATGAAACGCCAGCGAGCGTCATCCGCATCTTTCCCTACGGCATCGCGCGCACCCGCCTCGAAAGGGCCATCCGCGAAAAGAAGGCGCCGGCGTTCGTAACGAACGACATCAGCGAGGCCGACGCCATCATGGCGATCCGCGGCACCTACCAAGCGAAGCCAAGGAAGCTTCGCGACATGGCCGGTCGACCGGTCAACACGGTGGTCGTCAAGTCGAACACTTTCAGCCAGATCGCCGCCGCGCTCGACGACATCGTCCGGCAACAGCACGAAGGGGCGGTCCTGGAGACGAAGGCTCTTGAAGAGGCCCAGCTTGGCATCGACGCCGTCCTGCAATCAGGCAAGCCGTTCGAGCTCTCCCCGGCCCCTGCCCCAGTAAGAAAGGCCCAGCACCGCCTAGTCGAATCCAGGCGACTGGCCAGCGAGGGAGTCGGAGAGGAACCCATGCGAAGGCTGCGAATTCTGCCGACCAAGGTGTAACAGGAATGGTTCTTCTGCTAGCGAGGAAATCCGTGTGGGAGGGGGGAAAGGCCTTCCAGAGACGGTCGATATTCCAATGATTTTCTAGGGTCAAAGGTCAAGCTGCGCCAAGTCAAGCGCCAAACCTCGCCCCTTGGGGGAGCGGTCGGTTAGGAACGAACCGGGAGAGGGCTTGCTCCGGGTTGCCAACGCCAAAAGTCCAATCCCTCTTTCTGCAGCCAATCTGCCAAATCCTGTCCTATAATAAATATGTGGACGCCCATCTACCTATCGAGATGCGGGAGCGTCCCCTCGGGGCGCTCTTTCTGGACCTGAATTCCTACTTCGCCAGCGTCGAACAGCAGGAAGACCCGAACCTCCAAGGCAAACCCGTGGCCGTGGCGCCGCTCTACGCCGATACCACCATGGTCATCGCCGCCAGCTACGAGGCCAAGGCATTCGGAGTCAAGTGCGGCACCATGGTTCGGGACGCAAGAAGAATGTGCCCGGACATCACGATTGTTTCAGGCCGCCCACCGCTCTATGTGAGCTATCACAAGCGTGTCCTGGAGGTCCTCGAAGACGTGCTCCATATCGAGGAGGTCCACAGCATCGACGAGATGCGATTCAAGCTCATGGGCGACGAACGAGTGCCCGAAAACGCCCGAAGAATCGCGTTGAAGATGAAGAAGGCAATCGCCGACCACGTCGGCCCCTGCCTCACCAGCAGCATCGGCATTGCACCCAATCCGTTCCTCGCGAAAGTTGCCACTGAGATCGAGAAGCCGAATGGCCTCGTCACGCTTACGGCCAAAGATTTGCCTCACGCCCTCTATGGTCTGAAGCTGACGGACTTTGCAGGCCTCAACTACCGGATGAAGGCCCGCCTCAACGGCTGTGGGATCTTCACATCAAAAGATCTTTGTGGGGCGCAGCGCCACGAGCTGCACCGCGCGTTCGGGAGCATTATCGGCGAGCGCTGGTGGTACCTTCTGCGCGGCTTCGACCTCCCCTATGCTGCCACCAGACGTAAGAGTCTCGGCCACAGCCACATCCTGCCGCCAGAGCTGCGCACGGAAGACGGTTGCCGCGACGTGTTGCTTCGGCTCCTCCAAAAGGCTTCGGCCCGCCTGCGCTCCGAGGGACTGCGTACGAGCAGCATGACGGTCTTCGTAAGCGGGTTCAAACGAAGCTGGGAGTGCCGCATCAAACTGCCTCCGACCCAAGACACCATCACGCTGACCGAGTGGTTCTACAAGGAATGGCCGAACCACGACTATGAGCAGCCGAGAGGCGTGGGCGTCACCTTCCACGACTTGCGCCTGCAAGACGAATTCACGCCGAGCCTCTTCGACAATCTCGCCGATCGAACGCTGCTCAACCGGGCTGTGGACAAGGTCAATCAGAAGTTCGGCAAGAACTCGATCTACTTGGCGTCGTTGGATAAGGTGAAGGACCGAGCCGGCGAGAAGATCGCTTTCAACAAGACCTGGCTCTTCCAAGAAGGCAAAGACGACAACGTCTGGCCCACCCCGACGCGATGGATGCCCTAGGCCGGACGCTTGCGACTCACGAACATCGCCTCGACCTCGTCGAGGCTCAGGAACCTTCGCGCCCAGTGACCCGCGGTCCCTCCGAAGACGTTGTCGACTACGAACCCACACTCCTGGAGCATCCGGACGACCTCGGGGGCGATAAAGAGCCTCTCGTAGATCGTCATCATCGTGGGCCCCTCAGGCAGATCCAACTGGTCTTGATAATTGGCGTACATGTTCGCCGGGTTGAACCGCCCTTCGGCGATCTTCTCGTCGCTCATTTGCCGGATGATCGAGTAGCCGTTTAGAGCGGTCAGCAGAAACGGTGCGTTCGGCTTGAGGCTGGCGCCGATGTTCCGCAAGATCGCCCGATCGTGGAAGTCTGCGTTCTCTCCGCTTTCGATGAGCCCGAAACCTCCCTCGCAAAGGCAAATTGCCGCGTCATACAGACGGTCTCCGACCCACTCGGTCGCGTCGCCCAAAAGAAACTCCACGTCCTCGGAACCGGGCTTCGAGCGAGCAACTTCCAACATCTTGATGCTCCTGTCGACGCCCGTCACCCGAAATCCGCGCCGAGCCAGCTCGATGGCGTGCCGCCCGGTACCGCACCCCATATCCAGGATCGTCGCTCCGGCAGGCAGAGCGAAGAGACTCAAGAAGAAGTCGATCTCTGCCACCGTATGGAACGTGAACGGGTTCTCGTCATACCGCTCCGCGTGAACATCAAAGAACCGCTCCCACTCCCTCGGTTTCGACTCAGAAGACATAAGCCAAAGGGTACCGGGCGATCACTCGAACTCGATCACGCCGCGGGCTATCGACCCGGAAAGAAGATCTTCGTAAGCCTCTCCGATCTGCTCCAGCCGGTAGCGTTTCGAGACAAGCCTGTCCAATTCCAGCTTCCCAGCTTGGAACAGCTTCGCATAGGCGGGGAAGTCCCGTGCAGGGTCGGAGGTTCCGTAATAGCACCCCATGATCGTCTTCTCTTGCCGCGTCAGCTTCGCCGAGCTGAGGGCAAGCTGCTGATCGGAACGGGCGATTCCGGCCAACACCACGGTCCCACCGGGCCGAACCGATTCGAAACAGAGCTCCTGAACGGCAGGTATCCCGATCGCCTCAAACGCGTAGTCCGCGCCGCGGCCGCCAGTGAGAGATTGGATCTCTTCCGCCACGTTCGAGTCGCTCGCAATCCCGTGAGTCGCGCCCAGCTGAAGAGCCGTCTCCAGCTTCTCGGCCACGATATCCACCGCGATGATAGGCGAAGCTCCGACATGCTTCGCCCCAAGAATCATGCTGAGCCCGACGCCTCCGACACCGAAGACCGCTACCGAAGATCCGGCTTCGACCTTCGCCGTATTCAACACGGCGCCCACGCCCGTAGTCACGGCGCAGCCGATAAGCGCCGCGACGTCGAAAGGCACGTCTCTCGGCATCGGCACGCAGCAGACCGCCGGAACGACGACGAACTCGGCAAAGCACGCCAAGGAGCTGAAGTGATAGACGGACGTCCCGTTCTGACTCAGCCGCGTGGTCCCATCAAACATAACTCCGCCCCAGATCGGACTGATGTAGGTCTGACAAAGACTTCGCCTGCCATGCAGGCAATAGAAACAAGAGCCACAGCTCGGCGCCCAATTCAGGCTGACATGGTCGCCTTCCGCCAAACCTGAGACGCCCTCGCCAACCTGCTCCACAATGCCCGAGCCCTCATGTCCCGGGACTACCGGCAAGGGATGCTGAGTCGCGCCGGTCACAAGATGCCAGTCGCTGTGACAGACGCCCGCGGATTTCACCCGGACTAAAACCTCGCCGGCACGAGGACCCTCGAGCTCGACCTCCTCCACCTGGAATGTCTGTCCGACCTCGCGAAAAATGGCCGCTTGAATCTTCATGGGAGCCGTGCGTGCAAGTCGTACGGCTCCGCGCCTGTCACCCGGCATGTCACGATCTGTCCCGGCTTCGCGGCGCCCTTCACATACACCAGCCCGTCGATGTCCGGGGCATCTCGATGCGAGCGCCCGCGCAAGACTCCGTTTTCCTGGTCTTCGATCAAGACATCGAGCTCGCGTCCTATCCAGCTCTTGTTCACCTGCAGCGAGATCTTCTGCTGCAAGGTCATCAGCCGGTCGTACCGCTCCCGTTTCACGCGAAACGACACTTGTCCCTCCATGTCGTAGGAGGGAGTCGAAGGCTCTCGGCTGAACATGAACGTCCCAACGCGATCCATCCGAGCCTCTTGACAGAAGTCGAGCAGCGCCGAGAACTCGTCCTCGGTCTCTCCCGGAAATCCGACGATAAACGTGGTCCGGATTGCACAGTCTGGCATCGCTGCCCGGAGCTTGTCGAAAAGCTTCAGATACCGCTCCGCCTCCCAAGGCCGGTGCATCCGCCGCAAAGTGTCCGCATGAACGTGCTGGAGCGGAATGTCGATGTACGGCGCCACCTTCTCCAAAGACGCCATCGCCTCGATCACCTCGTCTGTCAGTCTGTTTGGATAGAAGTAAAGCAGCCGGATCCACCGCAGCCCTTCGATCTCGTTCAAACCGCGAAGCAGCCTCGGCAACGTGAACTCGCGATACAGGTCGAACCCGTATTGAGTCACGTCCTGCGCGATGAGGTTGACCTCGATCGCCCCGGTTGCCGCAAGATATCGGGCCTCTTCCAAAACCCTTTCGAGGGGCTTGCTCTGGTGCGCTCCTCGAAATGAGGGAATCGTGCAGAACGTGCACTTGTGATCGCATCCCTCGCTGATCTTGAGATAGGCGCTCCAAGGGTGGCCGGTGCGGGCTCGGGTAGCTACGTCGGCCCAGCGATGATGAGGGGGAGCGACATCCAGAACCTGCTCTCGGCGGCTCTGAACGTCCCGCACGATCTCGCCAAATCGCGCCATCTGTCCCACCCCCACATAAGCGTCGGCGCCTGGCGCCAGCTCCATGAGCTCCGCCCCGAGCCGTTGCGCGAGACAGCCCGCCACGATCACCTTCCCGGTTCTGCCGGCGTGCCGTTCGCGGACCGCGTCTCTAATGGCTTTGATCGACTCCTGCTTGCTGGCTTCTAGAAAGCCGCAGGTGTTGATGACGGTTACCGAGGAGTGGGTGGCCGTTCCATCGATCTGGTACCCCTCGCGGGCCAGCACGCCCGCGATCTCTTCGCTGTCAACATCGTTCTTGGCACAGCCAAGAGTGACGATCTTGACCTTGTCGGAAGCGGCGGGCATCAAGTAAGTATGACGCCGCGGGTCGGGTCAACTAGACCATTCAAGGCAAAACGGCTACTTGGGAAGCTGCGAGCCGTCCAACTCGGTTCCGTTGCCGGGCTTCGTCCGATAGAACATTGCATCCTTTACCTGGCCGATCTTGAGGACCTTGGTGTGGCCGTCGGCAAAAGCGATCAACGCGTTGCCAGGACACTTGATCGTGTGCTTTTTGGTGTCCACGATCTTGTGGTCGATGTGGCGGAAATCGACGTTCGGGTTCCCATGACAGTAGCTGACCGGATCGATGAACCCAAAGTCGTAGGTCTGACCGTCGCCCTTCTTCAGCCAGGGCGCAAAGTAGTAGGAGCTTGTCGCCAAGATGATCGTGTTGCTCGGATCTCCGATGGCCGTGTTCGTGGAGATGTTGTGGCACTGCGGAAAGCCCGAATAGTCGCCCGTGATCGAGAAGTCGCTGCCTAGAAATCCCCAGTTGTAGCCGAAGCCGCTTCCGTCTCCCAAGTACGGCTTGCTCTGATAGGTGGGATCGTGCAGCTTCTTGGACTTCTCGTAACTCGCCAGAAGCCCCTGGGAGCTGTCGTAGTTGGAAGGCCCCTTGTACACGCCAAACCAGGTGTGGAATGTCGGCCCGTCCCAGTACATTGCAGGCATCAGCGTGTCGTCGTAATCGCTGCTGTACATCGTCAGCGCCCGGTTGACCTGCTCGATCGTACTTCCCGCGTTCCACTCGTATGCCGCGGCGCGCGCGGCTAGAAATACTGGAAAAAGCAGCGCCGCCAGGATCGCGATGATCGCTATGACGACGAGTAGCTCGATTAACGTAAACGCCGACTTCATTGCCTCTTGTCCTGGTACTTGGACGTACCGAAAAAGCCGAGAAGTTTTACCGCTTCCGAATTAGTTGCTGCAATTCTTCGGTCTTTTCTTCCATAAGTCGGCGATTGTGCCGTGTTTCTACATTCAATCTTATAACGGGCTCCGTATTGGAGCCGCGAAGGTTGAACCGCCAATCGGCGAACTCCACGCTCAGGCCATCGACGTGCTCCACATGGCCGCCTGGGCCGTAGACCTCCTCGGCTCTCTCAAGAACCGCCTTCACGTCCGGCACTTGGTTGTTGATCTCTCCAGAGCATGGATAGTTCTCAACCATCTCGCCCACCAGGCTTGCCAGGGAGCGTCCCGATAAGCTCACAAGCCGGGAAACCAGGAGGAAGGGAATCATGCCGCTGTCGCAGTACCAGTGCTGCTTGAAGTAGTGATGAGCGCTCATCTCGCCGCCGTAGATAGCGTCTTCGGCGCGCATCTTCTCTTTGATGAAGGCATGACCGGACTTGCAAAGCACCGGTCTTCCGCCCATCCGGTTCACAATGTCGATCGTGTTCCAGATCAGACGCGGGTCATAGACGATCGCCTCTCCCGGGGCAGTCGAAAGAATCGCCTGGGCGAGCAGTCCAACGATGTAATACCCTTCGATAAAGTTGCCTTCGTGGTCGAAGAAGAAGCACCTGTCGTAGTCTCCGTCCCAAGCCACCCCGAAATCGTAGTCGCCCCCCTTGATGGCTTGAACGGTGCCGGCCCGAGACTCCTCGAGAATCGGATTCGGAACGCCGTTCGGAAAGTTGCCGTCTGGCTCAAAGTGGCGCTTGGCCGCCTGCAGGGGAAGGTGAGGAAGCAGCTTCTCCAAAGCGACGCCCGAAGCTCCGTTCCCTGGATCGAGCAGCACCTTGAGAGGTTTGATGGATTCGGCTGGCACGATCCCAAGCAGATGCTTCACGAAGTCGTCGTACACGTCCTTGTGGACCGACTGGCCCGACCCCGACTTCTCCCACTTTCCCTCAAAGGCTCGTCTCTCGATCTCGAAAAGCCCGGAGTCGCCGCTGATGGGGCGGCTCCCTTCACGCACCATCTTGAGGCCGTTATATTCGGGTGGGTTGTGGCTGGCGGTTATCATGACGCCGCCTGAATAGCCATGGAACGCGGTCGCAAAATACACCATCTCGGTGCCGACCATGCCGAGAAGGACCACGTCCACCCCTGCCTCGTTGAACCCCTTGGCCATCGCATCGCAAAGCGCGGGGCCGCTCAATCGAATGTCGTATCCGATGCAAACGGTCTTCGGACCGATCTCGTCGGCGTAGGCTCGCGCCACCTTGTAGGCCAATTCGGGATTGATCTCGGTCGGCACAATGCCGCGAACGTCGTAAGCCTTGAAGGCTGGCAGGAACTTGCCCATGTGGCTAGGTCATACCCGGTACGCTTCCCCGCATGCCTGCAAAGTATCTAGGAGCCCACATACCGACCGGCAAAGGCCTTGCCGACGCGTTGAGGGAAGGCAAGAAAATCGGATGTACGGCCGTTCAGGTCTTCACAACCAGCCCTAGGCAGTGGAAGTCCATCTTTCCGACGGAGGACAAGATCCGCGCTTTCAAGGCTTCCAAAGCCGAGACCGGACTTACTCACCTCGTCAGTCACGACACGTATCTCGTGAATCTCTGCGCGGTCGACGAGGAGGTGGCCCAGAAGAGCGCCGACACCCTCCGAGACGAGTTGGTGCGCAGCGCCGCCTACGGAATTCCCTACGTGGTCTCCCACATGGGCGCGCTCAATGGCCAACCGCTCGAGGTGGGTCTGTTGAGGGTGGCGGAGAAGACCATGGAGATCCTCGAAGAGACTCCTGAAGACGTCACGCTCTGCATGGAAACCACGGCGGGCCAAGGCTCCGCAATCAACAGCAGGTTCGAGGAGCTTGCCATGCTGCTGGAGCTGTGCAAAGCACATTCACGTCTGGCTATCTGCTTAGATACTTGTCACATCTTCGTAGCTGGATACGACATTCAAACTCCCGAAACCTATGAGGCGACGATCCAAAGGTTCGACTCGATTGTTGGACTTGACCGCCTCAAAGTGATCCACCTCAACGACAGCAAGAAAGGGTTGGGTTCCCATGTAGACCGCCACGACAATATCGGCAAGGGTATGTTGGGTACTGAACCGTTTCAGCTTGTTGTAAACGATAAGAGATTGGAGGACATGGCCATGGTTCTCGAAACACCTACCGAGAACGACGGGCACGAGAAAGACATCAAGTTACTTAGAAGCTTGTTCTCTAGTTAAGAAAAAGCTCTTCGGCAGGTTCGGTCGCTTCAAGCGCAGGGATTCGTGGTGAAGGGCCCAGAATCGTCTGCAAGACAGCGTTCGTCACAGCTTCGGCCAAATCCGCCTCGAACTCCTGGAGGTTGTTGACGTAGGACGGCTCGCCGGCGATGGTGACCCTCACGGGCTGGTCTTCGGTTCGGGCTGAGACGCAGGGCATTCGAAGCACCATATTGGTGGCGGCCAAAGATGGAGCTACCGTCATCGCGACAAAGTGAGCGAGCATCTCGCTAAATCGCTCATCGTCCCCTTGCGCTCGTTTGTAAAGCCCATCCAACAGTTCGTCAAGCTTCTGCTCGACGTAGTCCCGATCGGACGCTTCCAGAGCGGCATTGCCGGCTAGCGCTTTCATGGTAGGTATTGTTTCCCGACTCGGACCCTGTCCCAAGAGTTCCTCTTCCTAAGCCTAAAGAACCACTGCCGGATCGACGGAGCAGCCGGTTCTAGGCACTTTAATCAATGAATAAAGGATATGTCGGATTTTTCTAATCAGAAAGGTGGTTTTCGGGCAAATTCACTGAAAAATCACTGCTTTATCATCATTCGGCAACGTCAGTGCTCTGATTTATCGATTTCCATGCTCCGCGGCGCGTAAGTCAAGCCTTCAGGAAAGACCGGGTGTAAAGCTGCTGTCGGGGCGAACTCTTCGACAGTAAGCGGCCATCAGCCGCGCGCAATTCTCCACGTCAGACAATGCTAGAACCTCGCAGGGTGTATGCATGTACCGCAACGGAACTCCGAGGATGCCCACAGCCATACCTCCCCGGCTGATCTGCATCGCATTTCCGTCGGTACCGGTCCCTCCCGGCGCGACATCCACCTGATACGGGATGCCCTCCGCGTCTCCGGCTTCGCGAATCATCTGGAACACCCTGGGATTCGCGTTCGCGCCCCGCATCACGCTGGGGCCCTTGCCGATGTCCAGCGCTCCATATCGGGTCTTGCTCACGCCGGGGTAATCGATGGCGTGGTTGACGTCGACCGCGAGTCCGCTCTGCGGCTCGATGGAGAAGCTGGACGTTCTGGCTCCTCGAAGGCCGATCTCCTCCTGTACCGTGGCCACCGCATAGATGCCGACGCCAGGGTCCAGTCCGCCGTCCTCTTTGAGCAGCCGAAGGGTCTCCGCGACGATGAACGAGCCCACCTTGTTGTCAAAGCCGCGCGCGGCCGCCAGATCGTTCATGAGAGGTTGAAACTCGTACTGGTAGGTAACCACGTCTCCGAGTTGAATCACCTCTTCCACCTGAGCCCGTGATTTGGCGCCCACGTCGATCCACAGGTCCTTCAGCTCCGGTTTCTTCTTTCGTTCCTCATCCTCGAGCAAATGGATGACTTTCCGCCCGATGACGCCAGGCACCCTCTCTTTGCCGTGAACCCAAACCCTCTGGCCGACGGGAATCACGCTGTCGTGCCCGCCGATCGCGCTGAAGTAGAGCAGTCCTTCATCGCTGATGTAATGGATGATGAAGCCAATCTCGTCCATATGGCCGGCCAGCATCACCTTCATTTCGGCGCCAGGATTCAGGACGGCAGCAACGTTTCCGTGAATGTCCGTGCTCACCGAATCCGCGAACGCGCGGGTGTACTCCCGATAGACGGCGGCGGCACGTTCCTCGTATCCGGAGGGTGAAGGCGTATCGACAATGGAGCGAAGGAAAGTAAGCGACTGCTCTCGCATGAACCTCCAGCATAGCAGCGTCTAGCTACGGAAGGCTTTGGCCGTGCGGTTACGGCGTGCCAGCACGATTGTGTTCATGCCCAGCAGGATAAGAACCAGCACAAGGGTCGCCGCGGCAGCGGCCGAATGGAACCCCTTTCGAGCATCGCTCGACCAGTTGAAGATCTGCATCGGCAGTACCGTGTAGGAGTCCCCGAAGCCGCGCGGAGGCGTGGTCACATAGTAGGCGGCGCCGACCACCATGAGGGGCGCCGTCTCGCCCATCGCTCGGCTGAATGCGAGGAGCAATCCGGTCCAGATGCCCTGGCTCGCCGCCGGCAACACGACGGTCCGAATCGCCTGCCACTGCGTGGCTCCCAACGCGAGAGACGCCTCTCGGTACGAAGAGGGCACAGATCTCAGAGCCTGCTGAGTGACGATCACGACCATCGGCAGCACCACCAGCGCAAGAGTCAGTGCTCCCGACAGAACACTGGCTCCCAAGCCGAACCAACGGACGAACACGGCAAGCCCAATCAACCCGTAGACAACCGATGGCACGCCCGCCAGGTTGTTCGTCGCCTGCCTCATTAGCCACGTCATCCGGCTTCTAACAGGCGCAAGCTCCTCCATGTACACCGCCGAGCAAATCCCGACCGGCCCGGCCATCGCCATGGTCAGCAGTACTACGAAGATGCTGCCCACGACGGCAGGAGCAACTCCCGTTTCCTCGGGCCGGTGAGATAAGGCGGAAGTAAGAAAGGACGGACCGAGTCTTGGCGCCCCATCCCAGGCGATCTTCACAAGGATCGAGACCAGAGCAGCCAAACCGACGAGCGTCGCTGCGCCGCAGATCCATCCAAATGCCCGGTCCACCGCCCGGCGCCGCGAATAGAGGCTCATGCCAACCTCGCCTTGAAGCTGTTGCGCAGCCGGGACGCAATCACGTTGGTCGTGAAGGTGATGACGAACAGGACGAGCCCCACCGCGAAGATGGAGAGGTATCTCATGCTTCCCGCCTCCGCATCTCCCTGCGTGGTCGTGAGAATGTACGACGTCATGGTCGCCATGCTTTTTGTGGGATTGAGAGTTAAGTGGGCCGTCGAGCCTGCGGCAAGCGTCACCGCGATCGTCTCTCCGATGGCTCGCGAGAGGGCCAGAACCAGCGCGGCGAAGATTCCCGACCTTGCTGCCGGAAGCACGAGGCGCAGAATGACCTCGGTCTTGGTGAATCCGAGCGCGTAGCCCCCTTCACGCAGCCCCTCCGGCACTGCGGCGATCGCGTCCTGCGCCACCGATGCGATCAGCGGCAAGATCATGATGGCCACCACGATAGCTGCCGAAGCCGCGTTCGACGCCTGGAACGAGGGCGTCGCCGAACGCAGCATGGGTGTGACGAGAAACAGTCCTAAGTAGCCATAGACCACGGCAGGCACGCCGGCCAACAGCTCGAGCGGAAGCCGCAAGACCGACCGAACCCTGCTGCCCGCGTGTTCCTGCAAAAAGATCGCACTCAGCACCCCCAACGGGAAAGAGAGAAGAGCGGCCCCCAGGGTGATTTCAAGGCTGCCGGCCAGCAGAGGCAGCAAGCCGTACTCTGGTGGGGCGCCGGTTGGCCGCCACTGCCGGCCCAACAGAAAGGCGGACGGCTGCACATGCCGAAAGAAGGGAAGCGACTGGCCAAAGAGCACCAACGCGATTGCCAGCGTTGCAAGCAGGGTGCCAACGGCACAAGTCAATGCCGCCCATCCAAAGACCTTCCCCCGAAACACCACCTGACTGATACCTCGAAGCCGGGGCGCGTCTCCCGCCGAAGGCGAACGGCGCTACTCCAACTGGGCCAACCGGCTTACCGTCAGAGCTCGCCCCGGTTCCATCACCGATCCGACCTTCTCGGCCGCCACATGTCGCCGGACCGCGCTCAGCGCCTCCATCGGAAGCTTCACGTAATGGGTCTCGGCAACGTCGTCCTCCCCCGAAGCCGACAAAACGAACTCCACGAAATGACGAATGTCTGGGCGGCTATCGTACGCCGCTTTGGAAACGTAAAGGAACAGCGGCCGCGATAGGACCCTGTACCGATCGTCGCGGATGGTTTCCGGAGTCGGCGAAACATAGCCGTTCCCGAAGTCGATGGGGACTGCCCTGACCTTGTCCTGATTGTAGGCAAAGTAGCTCAGCCCGACATATCCGATGCCGTTCCGGTCGTCCGCGATAGCCTGTACGATCGCGTTGTACTCCTGGTTCGTTTGAACGTCCCGCCTGAGGGATGCGGAACCCGGCGCCATCGCCTCGGAGAAGTATTCGTAGGTGCCATGGTTGTCCGTGGGCCCATAGAAGTCGATCGGCTGACTCGGCCAGCCGGACCGGATGTCGGACCATTTGGCGACGGCGCTCGTTTGCTTCCAGGCGTTCTGAAGCTCCTTGAGCGACATTCGGTCCACCCAAGTGTTCTTTCGGCTGACGATCACCGAGACGCCGTCATAGGCGAACGGAATCTCCAAGAAAGGCAGATTCGCCGCGCGCAGAGCCTGAGCCTCCCTTGCATCCACAGGCCGCGACGCCGCAGCGATATCGATCTCCCCGCGAAGGAACTTTTGCATCCCACTACCCGTGCCCGACTTGTTCACTATCACCGTCAAGCCAGGATTTCTCTTCGAAAAATCGTCGGCAACGGCACTGACGATCGGATAGGCGGTGCTGCTGCCGTCGATCACCAAGTCCTTGGCCGGCACATGGCCCCCCCGGCACGAGCACAGCAACGCCGGTACCAAGAAAAGCCCAAGGAAAGCTGGCCCCTTCGCCCACTGCCCGCCTCGCACAATCCGCAGAGCCTACCGTCGCTGCGTTAACATCGTGTTAATCATCTGCCGCTCGACCGGCCGATGGTGCGGTTGGCCCTCGCCGGGCGAAGGTCCGATTCACGCGGACGGCCCATCCCGATCGAGGCTGCTTACTGACGGGCCTCGTTCCATCTCTAGGTTCGGATAAAATGGAATCCACGCACTGGCGCGTTCCTGGGACTTACAAGATTGAATCTGATCAAGCTGGCTGCAGCAACAGGATGCGTCGTTGGTGCGGGCATGCTTGTCTACGGCGCAACCGTCGAGGCCGAACGGATCAGCGTCGAGCGACGGACCTTGCGCCTACCGCGATGGCCGGAGCACCTCCGCGGCTTTCGCATCGCCCTGCTGGCCGACTTCCACTTGCGGGGCCGATACTCCCTCAGCATTTGCAGGCAAGCGATCGTCTCGGCGCTCGCCGAATCTCCCGACATGGTCGTGATCGCCGGAGACTTCGTGAGCTACTGGTCCCTGGAGTCTCCGAAGCTCCTCGGCGAGCTTCTCGAGCCGCTTCTCCTGATGAATGGCAGCGTCGTTGCGGTGCCGGGAAATCACGACTACTCGCTCGGCTCTCCGGAGATCCTTGGCCTCATCTTGGATGAGCTGAACATCAAACTGCTTCGAAATGAGAGCTGGGACCACCTCGGAGTCACCTGGGTCGGAATCGACTCCGCCATTGCCCGCCGCGCCGACCCCTGCGCAGCCATGGAGGGCGTGGAAAGTCCCGCCGTCGTCGTCTGGCATGAGCCCGATCTGGTCGACCTCCTGCCCAGGGTTCCTTCGCTCATGGTGAGCGGACATTCCCACGGGGGCCAGTTCCGCTTCCCAGGCGGCTTCACACCAATGCACACGAAGCTCGGCAAGAAATATCCTCGAGGCTTCTACCCCGACACTCGGATCCCGCTCTACACCTCGAGAGGCATCGGGACGACCGGCCCCCCCAGCCGCTTCAACTGCCCGCCCGAAGTAGCCATCCTCACGCTGATCCCAAGGACCTGCGAGGACTGACCAAAACATTTCGGCCCCGGAGTCGTCAAGTAAAATTCAATCTCCAAAGCCCTCGTAGCTCAGTGGATAGAGCACCCGCCTTCTAAGCGGATGGTCGTTGGTTCGAGTCCAATCG
>DASZPA010000100.1:0-3848 GCA_035550555.1 Fimbriimonas sp. | reverse complement strand
CTTCAGCGAGGTTTTTCCTGGCGGACCTCGATCCCAAAGGAGTCCCAGCTCAAGGGGTCTGGCGGCGCTACGACCTTGGAAGAGTGAGGCTTGGCCGACCGAAGTTCACCTTGGATCTCCCAGCGCGATCGGTGGTCGAGTTCGCCCTTTGCGAGCAGCTTCAGCATGGGCGAGTCCACGCATGGATCACGCTTTCCGGGTCGCCAACGTGCAACTTCGACCACTTTGTGGCGAGGGGCGGTCCCCAAGAGTTCATGCCGTTCACCCCCAAGGGAGGCAGGTTTCTGGAGGTCCATGTCTACTCGCCCGGGCGGGCTCGATTCGTTCGGGAAGGGTTTCTTGAGAGCGCTTACTATGGCGAACCAGAGGGTTCGTTCGATTGCGACGATCCGCTGCTGAACCGAATCTGGTCCACGGGCGTGGAAACTTTGCGCGCATGCGCCGAGGACGCTTTGATCGACTGTCCGACCCGAGAACGTGGCGAGTGGACCGGCGACGTTGCCTCGGTGGCCACTGATATCTGCTCGGTGGCCTACTCCGATCTCGCGCTTTCGCGCCGTGCGCTCGTTCAGGCAGCGCAAGCGGCCCGATCGGACGGATTGGTGGCTGGCGTCGGGCCCGGCGATCCTGGCTATCTCTCGACTTATGCCGCGCAGTGGGTGACAGCGTGTGTGCACTTCTGGGAGCTCACGGGCGACAAGTCGCTGTTGGTGGAGCTCTATCGGTCTGCCGAAAGGAATCTGGCTGCCTTTGACGCGAAGTGGAGTCCTCAAGGGGTCTCGGACGAACTGGGTTGGGCTTTTGTCGATTGGGGATATGTTCGAAACGAAGGTCCGAGCGACATGGCGCTCAACCTTCACTACTTGATGGCGCTTCGCTCGATGGTCCGCTGGAGCACCGCGGTTGGAGCAGATTCCTCGGCCTACTCGCGGAGGGCCAGCGAGGTTGAGAAGCTGGTTCGAGAGTGGATCAAACGAGAGGGAAGTTGGGCCAAAGTTGGCTATCATCGGGCCTCTCTTGCGCTGCTGGCGGGCTTGGCAGACCGGTCGTGCATTCCGTACATCGAAGATCATCTCCGCAGCTGCTTTCCAAACGATCCGAAGGGGCCTCGGTTAAGCGACCCCTCTGTAAGCAACGATCGTTTGATGACGCCCTACTTCTGCCACTTCGCGTTCGCCGCGTTGTTGGAGCACGGGGAAGTCGAGTTTGTGCTGAACCAGTACAGGAAATGTTGGGGGTGGTCGCTTGGCGACGGCCGGACGACTTGGCTGGAGGTCTTCGATACCCGGTGGTCTTACTGCCACGAATGGTCCGGCTGCCCCACATGGCAGCTTAGCCGATACGTGTTGGGAGTGCGGCCGCGGTTCGACTTGGGCGATCTCACCTACGAGATCGATGTTCATCCGGGGTCGCTGAAGCGGGCATCAGGCGTCGTGCCTCTACCGGATGGCGGTTCGATGCGGGTGACTTGGGCTGTTACTGATCAGACCTTGACATTGGAAGTCCAAGCTCCTCGCCTAGTTCGCTTGATCGTGAATTATAAGGAGGTGGTTATTGAAAAGTGGCCAGAAGTGAATTTGAGATCAAGAAGCCGGCGCAACGGATTGTGGTCGAGGACGTACAAAATGGCGATTAGTCCTAGCCAACACCACTGACAATCCTGCTTCTCCTCACCAAGAGTTCTCATAATACCGAGGAATTGGTCCGACAGCTTCTTCCTTGGATAGTTGCTCAATGTATCGTTCAAGCATCGATTCAGCTTCCGGCCAGGGAATTTGATAGAATGTCGGCCTTTGCTCTCCCCAGGTATCCGCGAAGTCTTCCGCAAAATCCCACAGAGGCTTCCACTCCTGAGGAACAGGCCTGTTGAGTAGACTACAATGGTCAAACGGTTCCGCAATAACATTGAAGTTGATTGAATGCGGAGGAGACCGAAACTCAGTAAGCATTTGCCTTAAGGCTGCAAGAAATAGTTCCCGATATTCTTTAGGATCGTGGCCCAACTGTTGCTCCTTCCCAAGGTCGATGTCTCGCAATGCCGCCGTTTCCGGCTATGGTTGAGCGACGGTGGTAATGTGGTAATCGTTTGCCTACCGCCCAATTCGGCATGTCGCGTGTGACTAGCATTTCTCCAAATTCAATTCTGAACCGCTGTGTCGAGGATTTCAACACGTTACCGAAGCGGAGAAAGGTGATATGACCTGACCGACCCACAAGGCTCCTAAGCTTGAATGGAGTGAAGTTCGGAACTTTATTTTTGAGAACTGGTGATGCAAGGAGCTCAAAATTCATCATCGACTCGCCAAATGCATGTGGGTCGTCTTTATCGAAGATGTTGACACTTTCGATGAATCCGCACTTCACCTACGAGATCGATGTTCATCCGGGGCCGCTGAAGAGGGCTTCCGGCTTGGTGCCGCTGCCGGGCGGCCGTTCGATGCGGTTGAGTTGGAAGTCGCAGGGAGCGGGCGTCGAATTGTCAGTAGTGCCGACGAGGCCGGTGAAGCTCCGAATTGGCGGAAAGCAAATCGAAGTTGAGAAGCAGTTCGAATCAAATATCCGAGCGAGGTGAGCCCAAGGTTTGCACGAGCGCAAACAGCTTGCGCCTAGGTCAATGTTCGCCAGGTGGGACACTTGGATGTTGTCGATTTTGTGACGGCCATTTGTTCACTCAATCCTCATTTGAGTTACATTAAAGACAGCTATTCAAGGTTGGAGATTTATGAGTTCGCGTCGAATACGGGGTTTTGCCTTTTTAGGATTGTGCCTTGTTATCGCCTTGGTGTCTCTTTTCGCGGTTACCCAGTTCCGAGGGCATAAGGTTGCGGAGCGGGACCGTGACCGGATGGGTCGTGAAGTGGGCGAGGAGGAGGGCAATGGGCCCGACCTCGATAATCCGATTGAGGCGTATAAGTGGCGGGAACTTGCCATGCGGGACGAGAACGGGCAGATAGCACCCGGTTCGCTGCAGCGCGCGATCGCGCAGAAGCGCGCCATGGAAGCCCAGATCCATCCCGATTTGACGGGCGACAGTTGGGTCGAGCTTGGTCCGACGAACGTTTCCGGCCGATGCCGCGCGTTGATCACCGATCCGACGAACAGCTCCTTGCTGTTTATGGGGGCAGCGGGCGGAGGCGTTTGGAAGAGCACTGACGCCGGCGCGACCTGGACCTCTGTCGCCGACACGTTGAAGTCGATGGCCGTCAACTGCTTGACCATGGACCCGGCGAACCACAACGTGATCTATGCGGGCACGGGAGAGGGTTACTTTAACGGGGACTCGATCCAGGGTTTCGGCATCTATAAGAGCACTGACAACGGCAAGACCTGGAGCCAACTCGCGAACACCGCCAATTTTGGATGCGTGAACCGCATCGCCGTCGACCCCACCAACTCGAACAACGTTCTGGCAACCATTCAGTACGGTGGCATCGCGCGAAGCACAGACGGAGGCTCAACCTGGAGCAATCCTCACTTCGCTCAACTTGGAGCATCTCTGCAGTTTTGTGCTGCGAGCCCCACCAAAGTGTTGGCCACAGTATTCGACTACGACTTTGGCACCGGCCAATGGTTCTTCAGCGTTTTGACTTCCACGGATTCTGGAGCAAGCTGGAATCCGGCGAGCACTGGCCTGGGAAAGGTTATCGCCGGATCGACGGGTATCGGAAGGATCGAAGCCACTTGGCAACCCGGAAGCTCGACAGTGATCCTAGCATCCGTTCAGGATGGACGAAGCGGTCCACAATCGGCAACCGTTTGGAAGTCGACCAACAGTGGTGTCGATTTTGCTCAGATTTCAGGAGCAGGAGTGACCGATGCCAATTGGTACGCAAACGATATCTGGATCG
>DASZPA010000099.1:0-7093 GCA_035550555.1 Fimbriimonas sp. | reverse complement strand
GGTGTGATCGATGCCGAGCACGTTCAGCATGGTCGCGTGGAGGTCGTGAACGCTGACGGGGTTCTCGACGATGTTGTAGCAGAAGTCGTCGGTCTTCCCGTAAGTCATGCCCTTCTTGATCCCTGCGCCGGCGAGCCAGATGGAGAAGCAGCGGGGGTGGTGGTCGCGGCCGTAGTCGGTCATGGTCAGGTCGCCCTGGCTATACACCGTGCGTCCGAACTCTCCGCCCCAAACGATGAGCGTCTCGTCCAGCATGCCTCGCTGCTTGAGGTCTTTTATGAGCGCCGCGCTCGGCTGATCGATATCCTGCGCCTGCAGCCGAATCGCCTTGGGAAGATTGAAGTGCTGATCCCAGCCCATGTGGAAGAGCTGGACGAAGCGAACGCCCCGTTCCGACAGCCGTCGAGCCAAGAGGCAGTTGTAGGCGTAGCTGCCCGCGCGATGCACGTCCGGACCATACATCTCCAGGATGTTTGAAGGCTCCTTGGAGATATCCACGAGCTCCGGTACCGAGATCTGCATCCGGAATGCAAGCTCGTACTGAGTAATGCGCGTCTCGATCTCGGGGTCCCCAGCCGCGGCAAACTTGATCTTGTTGAGGGACGCGACGTCGTCAAGCATCTCTCGGCGCGTCGACCTTTCGAGTCCATCAGGATCCGACAGGAAGAGAACCGGATCGTGCGCGTTCCGAAACTTGACGCCTTGATGTTGGGTCGGCAAGAAGCCGGAGCCCCAGAGGCGGTCGTATAGCGGCTGGTCGTCCTTTCTGCCACTGCCCATCGAGGTCAGCACGACGTAAGCGGGCAAGTCCTTGTTCTGGGTTCCGAGACCGTAGGAGAGCCACGAGCCCATGCTCGGGCGCCCTGCCAGTTGAGAGCCGGTCTGGAAGAAAGTGACGGCCGGATCGTGATTGATCGCATCCGTGAACATGGAGTTGATCACGCAGATCTCGTCGGCAACCTCTCCCATGTGCGGCAGCAGCTCGCTCAGCCAGATCCCCGCCTTGCCGTGCTGCTGGTATTTGAAGATATTCGGCGCAACCGGAAACGACTTCTGACCCGAGGTCATGCCCGTCAAGCGCTGGCCGTTTCGGATCGATTCCGGGAGATCCTCGCCGCGCTTGTTGTCGAGCTGAGGTTTGGGGTCGAACAGCTCCATCTGAGAGGGCGCGCCCGACTGAAAAAGATAGATGACGCGCTTTGCCTTCGGCGCGAAATTGGGGAAGCTTGGAAGACCCCCGAACCGTTTATTACCCAGAGGCGCCGCCTGCTGCCCGAAAGCATCGGCGCCGAGCATCGACAGCAACGCCGCAAGGCCCACGCCCCCTCCGCGCTTCAGGAATGTGCGCCGGTTGATCTCGTCTTGATGTTGGAGGATGGGGTCGATGATTTCCTTCATTCTTTGGTCACCGTCTCGTCTAGATTCAAAAGGGTGCTGGCGGCAACCGTATAGGCCGCCACGTCGGCAGTCTTCAGCTTGGGATCACGCGGCAGGTCGCCGATCTTGACCAGGTTCATGGCGGCGCCAGGGTGAAGCCTGTACCTGGCAAGCCGCGTGGAGATGCCGTCGCAGAGGATCTTGGTCTCCTTTGCGGTGGGCTTCCTGGCCAGCAGAACGTCGTAGGCATACGCGACTCGCGATTGGGGCGTCGAACCGCCATGCTCCAGCATTCTCTGCGCGATGCCCCTCGCCGCTTCCACGTAGGTCTCGTCGTTCATCAGCACCAGCGCCTGGAGGGGGGTGTCGGTGCGCGCCCGCCGGACGATACACGTTTCACGCGATGGGACGTCGAACAGCGTCATGTCCGGCGGCGCGGCAGTCCGCTTCCAGATGGTGTAGAGGCTCCGCCTGTGCAGGTCGGGACCGACCGAGTGCTTGTAGTTGTGCAAGTTGCCGTAAACGCTCACGTCGTCCCACACGCCGTCGGGCTGGTACGGCCGAACGGAAGGGCCGCCGATCTTTTCGGTCAAGAACCCCCCGGCAAGCATGGCTTGGTCACGGATTACCTCTGCAGGGAGTCTGAATCTCGGACCTCGAGCGAGCAGCTTGTTATGAGGGTCGAGCTTCTCCAGCGCGGGAGTGACGTCGGAGTCCTGCCGGTAGGTGCTGCTCATCACCATCTCCTTCCACATCGCTTTCAGGTCCCACTTCTGCCGGATCATCTCGGTGGCAAGCCAATCCAGAAGTTCGGGATTGTTTGGGAATGACGATCGCGTTCCGAAGTCCTCGCTGGTCTCAACGATGCCCTCGCCGAACAGCCTCTCCCACATCCGGTTCACCGTCACCCTCGCCGTGAGCGGGTTGTCTGGGCTGACGATCCACTTCGCCAGACCGAGACGGTTGTTCGGCACACCCTTCGGCAGCGGTGGAAAGGCTACGGGCACGTTTGCAGTCACTTTCGGACCGTGGTGGTCATACTGCCCACGGATCAAGACGAAGCAGTCGCGCGGCTTCGGCATCTCCTTCATGATCATGACCGTCGTGATCTTCGAGTCGAGGTCGTCCTTCTTCTTCACGACAGCCTTGAGCTGGTCGTCGATCTTCACGAACTGGGGATCGTGCTTGAGCGCCCAATACCGAACGATCGACGCTTTCTGTTCGCCCGTGCGTTTTGCGATCGGAATGGACAGCAGGCGGGCGCCCGGCTCTGCGCTCGCCAGCTTCATCGCGTCATTGGCGGAGAGGACGCGGTCGTAGAACGAGAGGTCGTCCACCATGCCGGTGAAGATGTCGGAGTCGACGCGGCGGCCAATTCGGGTAGGCACGGCCGTCCTGATCGTTCCGCTGAGCGAGTTGACTTCCACGTCCTGCTCGACGAGCCTGCCATTGATATAAATGTGGACTCCGGTCGGCTTTGCGGAACCGTCGTATGTAACGGTGATGTGGCTCCACTGGTTCATCGGGAGCTGCGGCTTGGCGACCACCTTCAACGCATTCTCGGACCATGTGTTGATGAAATGGCAGGCAGGGCGACCGCCGGCGAGCATCAGGTCGTAGCCCCGATAGTCGTGGCCGGAGTCCATCCGAGCAACCGGGGAGCCGGAGTCGGACGCCGGATTCACCCAGAACGCATAGCTGAACGGCTGGTTCCAGTCGAAGTCTCCGACGTTTCCAAGCTCGACAAACGACTTGTCGCTCACCTTGATCGCGCCGGTGGAGACTCCAAGATCGGCCTCGGCCGGACCGTTCACTTTCGGCGCAGGAAACTTGCCATTGTCAACTGTCGGACTTTCACCGAGCGTGTACCTGGCGACGAGCCCCGGGGGAGCAGGTACCGGCGAAGGAGGCGCGTATCCACCGCTGTTCGAGAGCGGGGTATCCATGGCCAGCCTCGCATTCGAACTTGCCGTGAGCTTGTCTTCTTCGGCCGTGAACTTGGCCATCTCGCGCGCCTGATCAGGATAGGGCGCCTTGATGAGAGGAGGATGGTTGACCGGCTGCTCGACTCCCGAGCCCGTCTCCGGGACGTTGTTGAAGTAGCTGCAGAGGCTATAGAAATCCTTCTGAGTGATTGGGTCGTACTTGTGGTCGTGGCACCGGGCACAACCTGCGGTTAAACCCAACCACACCTCGGAGGTGGTCTCCACACGATCGATAACCGTTTCGGTGCGCCACTCTTCTGGGATCACCCCGCCTTCGGTATTGATCCGGTGGTTTCGATTGAAGCCGGTCGCGATGATCTGGTCGAGCGTTGGATGCGGCAACAGGTCGCCGGCGAGCTGTTCGACGGTGAACTCGTCGTACGGCATGTTCTTGTTGTAAGCATCGATCACCCAGTCTCGCCAGCGATACTGGAACCGCTCCCAGTCGCTCTGATAGCCGTTGCTGTCGGCGTACCGGGCGTAGTCGACCCAGTCCATCGCCATCCGCTCACCATAGCGAGGGGAGGCGAGCAGTCGGTCGACTACCTTCTCATAGGCGTTCGGCGACTTGTCGGCAAGAAACGCGTCGACTTCGGCTGGGGTCGGCGGAAGACCGATCAGGTCCAGGCTGACACGGCGGATCAGGGTTCTCTTGTCGGCTTCCTTGGAGGGCTCCAACCCGTTCTCTTCCAAGTTTGCGAGCACAAACCTGTCGATGTCATTTGTTGGCCAGGACTTCAGCTTTACCTGGGGCAGGGGAGGGCGGACGGGCTTGACGAAGGCCCAATGCTGTTTATATTCGGCGCCTTCCGCGATCCAATCCTTCAGCACCTGCTTATCTTCCGGCGAGAGAACGCGGTTGCTCGATGGGGGCGGCATCAGCATGTCCTTGTCGGACTCGTAGATGCGGGTGATTAGCTCGGATTTCTCGGGGTGGCCCGGGACAATGGCCTGCTTCCCATCCCCCAGCACTTTGATGGCGCCGTCCCGCTTGTCGAGTCTAAGGCCAGCCTGGACCTGTTTCGGATCGTGACCGTGGCAGGAGAGGCACTTGTCCAAGATCGGACGCACATCTCTGTTGAATTCGATCTTGTTCTTCTTTTTAATGAAGGCTTTGGAGCCACCGGAAGGCGTCGCCCAGATCGCCACAGCCAATGCACAGATGCTCGCCATCGGCAGCACCACTCTTCCCCAGCTACCCCGCCGGTTCGTTCCCATGGGGCTAAGAATACTTCGTTAAGAAGCAAGTAAAGCTCGCCGAATTGCGAAGTTTAAAGCTCTAGCGGCGCCAGCGACAAAAAGAACACCCCTTCAAAAAAGCTTCTTTCAGGCGCAGACCTATGGGCCTTGTTATATGTTTGCGTCTGGGTTAATAAGTGTTACTTATCGTCCTCAGCGAGTAGGTTGCGATATACAATAACGGCCATGCGCACCATCGGCTTATCGGCACTTGGCGTTATCTCCGTTAGCTTCATCGGGGCTGGATGCGGCGGTGGCGTGGGCTCGAAGGGAGCAGGAGCCGGAACGGACCAGACGCTGCAAGTGGGGCGTGCAACGATCAAGTTTTCCGGTCCGATCAAGCCGTCCCTCGCAGTTTCATCCGGAGGCGCGACAGTAGCCGGCGCGGCCGGCGCCGCCATGAGCTTTATCGAGATGGTTCCCGCTCAAAAGCTCGTTAATTCAAATCTCGCTTACTCCCAGAACTTCCAGCTTTGGGTTTATTCCTTCGCTACCGGCAAGAGCACAGCGATTACACACTATCCCGGCTTCTCGAGGGTCGAGCATCCTACGTGGGGCCCCAACGGGCAGATCGCTTTTTCCGGTTTTCAATTCTCTGGCGGCAACCTGAGCGAAGCCTTGGTGACGATGCTGCAGGACGGCTCTCAGACGAAGTACCTCACGGGTCCGGGAGTCGTCATCCAAACTCCGGCATGGTCTGTCGATGGTTTGCATATCGCCGGCGTGGACAGCGACGAAGAATTCGTCTGCATGAACGCTAACGGCACCAGCTCTGTCACCCTTGACGCGAACGCAGGCAGCGCTGCCAGCTTTAGCGAAGCATGGGCAGGCAACGGCGCACTCGTCTATAACAAGCTTGTAACCAACAATCTGGAGGGAATCTTTACCGTTCCAAGTTCGGGAGGAACACCGGTGCAAAGCTACTTCCAGTTCGGCGGCTCGACCACCGAACCGGTTGATGTGGCCAGCTCGCCGGACGGCAAGGGTATCTATTTCGAAGTCGGCGCCTACATCAACTCAGTTTTGAACGGTTTCAGCGGGGGGGAGGGGAGCTTTTCCCCTCCGGGAACTACCTTCAAGGATTCGATTGCAGCGGTCAGCCCAGACAATACGACCGTCGCCTTTCATCGCCAAATAGGATCCACGGTTGGCGATGGGGTTAGCGGAATCTATCTTGCGACGGCAGACGGATCGAATCCCGTGCAGCTTTTGGCCGACGGGAACACCACCAATGAATACAACCCGGCGCCCGTTTCCCTAGCTTGGTCTCCCTTCTACAAGAACCAGGTGTTTATAGGCTCTGGAGGCACGCTGGGTTCGACGGCTTCCGGCTTCCTGTTCGGCCAAAATGGCGATGCTTTTTCAAGTTTTCTCAGCTTCACCGCGAAAACGCCTAGCACCGCGACGATCACGGCTGCCACTCCAAATGGCAACGGGGCTGCTTTGGCCTTCACCATCTCGGCGGATTCAATTACTCGGATCGCCTACACGAACACCTACTACGGGTCTTTCTCTTCCTTGTCCCCGACAGGAGTAACCAAGTTGATCGTCACATTCAGCGGTACGACCGGTCAGGTCGACCTCTTGGTGCCCGCTGCCCAAAATGCTCCGAGCCCAACCATGAGTCGGACGGGAGGCAACTTGGTTTATGCAGGCCGATTTGCCGGAGTGTTCGACGGCCACGGCAAGAATCTCGCTCCGAACGGAGCTTCACAAGTGGTCATCAATTCCAAGACAGGAGATCTCGTTACATTCCACGCTTGAATCTCAATTCCGCAATTGGAGTTGAGCAGACGCGCGATTTTCGGAGACTTATGAGACGGGTGCCCGTTGCGCCCTGACGGGTTTGGGCCGTTCGAGCCTCATTTACATTTCGAGCGACATAAACTCATTTGATCATCCCCGCCACACGAGCGACTTGAGCCGTTTCGGCCAACCCCTCAGCGTGCTAGATCACGATCCCAAGGTACCTACCAATAAGATCGCTTTGAAGGGCGATCCTGTGTAATTTGTCTATTCATGGGGCTGGACGGTGGGAGCACTCCTTGAGGCTCGGCCAATGTGTTGACTGCAGCATAGAACCCGTGGATTTCGTGCGCCGAATCTTTCAGAATGATGTTCGCGTCCATTGAACGAACGTGCTCTGGCTCGCACCCCTTCTCCAGAACGGCCTTCCTTTTCCGGTCAACAAGGTCGTGGTGCTTTCGGCCGGAAGTGGGCTAACCCGAGCCGCGGAAAATGGCCGTCAGAGAGTCTTCGTGTCTGAAGACGCAATGGCGCTTGGGTGCGACGACGCCCAAGGAAGAGTCGGATTCTTGCCGACCACCACCGATGCCGGCTATCGCATCGAAGGAGCGTACGAGGGCCCCTTCTTGGGCAACAAGTTCAAGCGCGCAGTCTTTCTTGGGAACGACCTGTCCGAAGCGTTTGGGTCAAGGTTCCGCAAAGGAGGCGATTGGGCGGGGTTTAACTCGATTTCTGCCCGCGGCGCT
>DASZPA010000098.1:0-7943 GCA_035550555.1 Fimbriimonas sp. | reverse complement strand
TGGCGATGGCCCCAGCCCCCGAATCCGTTGGAATGCCGTAGGCTTTGGCGACCTTGTCGGGATGCAAGCCCCCGATCGTGACGATTCTCGTCGTCGGCGGATTCTTGGCCACAACGTAGTTCGTGTGGGCACGGCGGCCGATGTCCGAGGGCTTTTCGATGCTGGTGGACGGGACGAGGACGTCCGGCGAGCCTGCGCCCACTTGAGGGGCGGCCGATCTCTTGATCGCGGGCACGGCGTTGGAGCAGGTCGGGTCTGGCGCGACGGGCGGTCTGGCGCTGCCGCCACCTCCTCCCCCTCCGCCGGCACAGCTTGCCAGCAGAAGTCCCATGGCGATCCAGCATCCGTCTCTTCTTTTAAGCCCCATACCCCTCCATCCAGCATCCGCGATGCGCTGCCAGAAACGACAATCCTTTATTCGCTAAAGTTCACCGTTTCGTTGTCCATCATGGCGCGAGCGGAGCGAAACTTTGCTTTACCGGTCAACCCGGCTCTGCAGCTCCGAGCGCCTCCTTAAGCAAACCTTAGAAATAAAATCGACCCATAAGGACTCGGCGATTCTTCCCAATAATCCCCAACGAGGGCAGGAGAGCGCCTTTAACGGCGTCATCTCACGCTCCCGTACTTTTACATAGGACTTTCCCTGGCATTCAAGCGAGGAAAGTCAATGATTCCGGCGACTTATAGTGGGATAAGGGCTATGGCCAGGAACGGGCGTGTTTAGAAAGAAAAGAGAACGAAAGGTTCGACCAAGTTACCCGGCGCTCGGAAGGCAGGCTTTGGGCCTCGCATTCGTCGCAGTCACAATCGGTTGCCTCCAGGTAGCCGCCAAGGTCGCTCCCGGCTCGGTGAAAGACCCTGGCGGAGATCTGTGGCTGGTGGTCTTGATGATCACGTACCTCTCCGGCATGCGCGCAGGCATGATCGGATCGCTCATGTCGCTGGCTTACATCAGCGTGACGTACTCCCAACCCGGAGCGCTTTTTACCTACGACCACGCGATGGCCTCCAAGATTTGGGGCTCCGTCGTCGTATTTCCCCTGTTTGTCTGGATCATCGGATCGATTCAGAACCGGATGAGGAATGCTGCGATCCGGGAGTTCGACGCGACCCAGTCCGCATCCGCGGCGGCCGAAGTCCAGCGTCGAACCGAGCGGATCCTCAAGTCGAGTCAAGATATGTGGGGGCTCGTCTTCGACTCCGTCGTCGACGGCGTTATTGCCACGCAAGAAGACGGCACCATCACGCTATGGAACTCCGGCGCTGAACGGCTTTTCGGCTACACCCGCGAAGAGGCGATCGGACAGCCTTTCTCGATCGTCGTTCCGGAAGACCGGCTGGGAGAAGACGCTGAGATCGAATCTCGCATCGCCCTTGGAGAGGCGACACCTAACTTTGAGACCGTCCGAAAGTCGAAAGACGGCTTGGCGATAGCGGTCTCCGTGAGCATCTCCGTCATTCGCGATGCTGACGGCCATGTTACCGGCTTCTCGAAAGTTATCAGAGACATCCGCGAGAGGAAGCTGGGTGAGCAGAGGCTGCAGGCACAGCTAAGCCGTCTGAACCTGCTTCAGCAGATCACCCGCGCCATCGGCGAGCGCCAAGACTTGCGAAGCATCTTTCAGGTGGTCATTCACACGCTGGAAGACCATTTGCCGATCGACCTGTGCTGCGTGTGTCTGTACGACGCCTCGGAAGGAAGGCTCACCGTCTCGGCCGTCGGCAGACAGAGCGCGGAGCTGGCTGCGAGGCTGGCAATGACGGAACAGTCTGAGATCTCCATCGATCAAAACGGGCTTTCGCAGTGCGTTCGGGGCGCGCTGGTTTATGAGCCGGATGTTCGAGAAGTGCCCTTTCCGTTCCCGACGCACCTTGCCAAAGGTGGGCTCAGATCTCTTGTCGCCGCCCCACTGCAGGTTGAGAGCCAAGTGTTCGGAGTGCTCATTGCCGCCCGGTACGAAGCTAACGGCTTCAGCAGCAGCGACTGCGAGTTTTTGAAGCAACTCAGCGAGCACGTAGCGCTCGCGTCGCATCAGGCCCAGCTTTACACGGCCTTGCAGGAGGCTTACGACGATCTTCGCCAGACTCAGCAGGCAATCATGCAGCAGGAAAGGCTTCGGGCCCTCGGCCAGATGGCGAGCGGAATCGCCCACGACATCAACAACGCAATCTCACCCGTGGCTCTCTACACCGAAGCGCTTCTGGAGACGGAGCCGAACCTCAGCTCACGCGCAAGAGGGTATCTGGAGATCACCGCGCGAGCCATCGAAGACGTCGCGGCGACGGTCGCCCGTATGAGGGAGTTCTACAGGGAGCGCGAGCCGCAAAGTCTTCTCTCCGCGGTCGACATGAACCAGATGATCGAAGAGGTCGTCAACCTGACGCGTGCGCGCTGGAGCGACATTCTGCTGCGCCAGGGCGTCGTCATCGACCTCCAACAGGATCTCGACGAGGAGCTTCCGCCGATCATGGGCATCGAGAGCGAGATTCGCGAGGTGCTCACCAACCTCATTCTCAACGCGGTCGACGCGATGCCGGAGGGCGGCAAGTTGACCCTCCGCACATCGGTCTCTCCCGAATGCGCCTCCAAAGTCGTGGTGGAGGTGAGCGACACGGGCGTGGGCATGGACGAAAACACGCAGCGCCGATGCCTGGAGCCGTTCTTCACCACCAAGGGAGAACGAGGAACCGGCCTTGGTCTGGCGATGGTGTACGGCGTGGTGCAGCGTCACGGGGCAGACATTCGGATAGACAGCGTTCCGGGCCAAGGGACCACCATGCGAATGACTTTCGCGGCTTCGAAGACAGGCGCCGCCAACGGACTCGAACAGGAGGCCGCGTCGAGTCTTGCTACCACGCGCATTCTGGTGGTCGACGACGATCCTCTCATCCTCAAGTCCCTGCGGGATGCGCTGGAAGGAGACGGGCACGACGTCGCCACCGCAAACGGCGGACAAGCCGGGATCGACGCGGTCAAGCGGGCGGCTTTGGACGGAAACGCGTTCCCCATCGTGATCACCGACCTGGGAATGCCTTCGGTCGATGGACGCCAGGTTGCACGGGTCGTCAAGCAGGAGGCCCCGTCGACGCTGGTGATCATGCTTACCGGTTGGGGGCAGCGGCTGATCGCGGAAGGCGACATACCACCCCACGTCGACCGCGTGTTGAGTAAGCCGCCGAAGCTGCGAGATCTTAGAGCGGCGCTTGTTCCGGATCTTGCGGAGGCTGCATAGCGATGCCCGAGCCGGCCACCTCGCGAATTCTGATCGTGGACGACGAAGCTCGCAACGTTCAGGCGTTGTGCGACACGCTGCCCGCCTACGGGTTCGAGACGTACGGCTGCAGATCGGGCGAGGAAGCGCTCGAGGTCCTCCGTGAGCAAAGGTTCGACCTGATGCTGACGGATCTGATGATGCCCGGCATGGACGGAATCGGATTGCTGCATCTGGCTCGCCAAATCGACCCGGATCTGGTCGCGGTCGTCATGACCGGCGAGGGCACGATCACCACTGCCGTCGGGGCGATGAAGGCGGGCGCGTTGGACTACGTACTGAAGCCTTTCAAGGTGAACGTGGCCCTCCCCGTCCTTTCCCGGTCCCTGGAAGTTCGAAGGCTACGGCAGGAGAACTCGGAGCTTCAAGGGCGCGAGCGTGAGCGTGTCGACGAGCTGGCACGGTTCTTCACGGTTTCGCGGGACCTGCTCTGCATCGCCGGGTCGGATGGCTACTTCAAACAAGTGAACTCGGCTTGGGAGAGAGCCCTCGGCTACTCGGAAGACACTCTCCTTTCACGCCCGTTTATCGACTTCGTCCATCCGGACGACAAGGAAGCGACGGTCACCGAAATGAGCCGCTTGGTGAGCGGCGGGTACGAGTGCACCGCCTTCGAAAACCGGTACCGGCACATCGATGGCAGCTACCGGTGGATCCAATGGACCACTACCTGCAGCGGCGACCTCGTCTACGCGGCTGCTCGGGACGTTACCGACCAGAAGCTGATGGAGATCGCGCTTCGGCAGGCTAAAGACGCTGCCGAGCAGGCAAGCAAGGCCAAGGGCGACTTTCTTTCACGCATGAGCCACGAGCTGCGGACGCCTCTCAACGCGATCCTGGGCTTTGCGCAGCTCTTGGAGATGAACTACGACACCCCTGAGATCAACGAGGCGGCTCACTCGATCTTGAAGGGCGGCCAACACCTTCTGCAGATGATCAACGAAGTGCTGGATCTCTCGCGGGTGGAGAGCGGCCATCTCGCCGTTTCGTTGGAGCCTGTTAACCTCACCGAAGTTCTGCAGCAGGCTTTCGGGCTAATCCAGCCGCTTGCCAACGCCGCCGGCGTCGGCCTCTTGATGGTCAGCGGCTATGAAGGACGGCACGTTCGGGCCGATCGGCAAAGACTGCTGCAGGTCCTTCTGAACTTGCTGAGCAACGCGATCAAGTACAACCGCCAAAATGGCGAGGTCCGGGTCCGCTGCATCGAGGCAGTTCCTGGGCAACTCCGAGTCGAGATCTCCGACACGGGGAGGGGAATCTCCGAAGAGGACAGAGAGCGGCTGTTCCAACCGTTCCAAAGACTGGGCGACGAACGGATCGAGGGCACGGGCTTGGGCCTCGCGCTCTCCGAGAGGTTCGTCCGGCTCATGAACGGCGTCTTGAGCCTGACGGAGTCTTCCGAAAGCGGCTCCACCTTCGCGGTGGACTTGGAATGGACTCAGACGAACGTCCACGAGCTCACCGTACGGGAGGGAGCAACGGAGCCCGGCCACTCGCTTGCCCACTTGAGCGGGAAGGTCCTTTATATCGAGGACAACCTCTCCAACATGCGCCTGCTGGAGATTCTCTTTACCAACTGGAAGAGCCTTACGCTTGTGCCGGCAAGCCAGGGTCAGATGGGGCTGGAGTTCGCGCGCGAGCATCGGCCGGACCTCATTCTTCTGGACTTACATCTGCCAGACATCACCGGCGAAGAGGTGTTGCGAAGGCTCAAGGCGGACGAGGCGACCCGCTCGATTCCGGTTGCGATGGTGAGCGCAGACGCCGATCCGAAGACCATTCAAGAGCTTGTCGACGCCGGGGCCGTCGCTTATCTGACCAAGCCGCTCGACCTTCAGGAGCTCTTCGACGTTCTCGAGAAGCACCTGCACGCAACCGAGCCACTGACCCTTGCGAGCTGAGCCTTTCCCTGGTACCTTGCGCTTTGTGGCTCCCGTCCGAACGTCTCTCGTCCTACTCGGTTTGATCGCGGCCTCCTTCGCATTTGGCGAAGGCGAGCAGAGGTTCGCGGAGATCGGCAATCTGCGATTACAGTCCGGCGCGATTCTGAAAGATTGCCGGGTCGGCTATCGCACCTTTGGGAAGCTCGATGCCGAGAGGGACAACGCCGTGCTCGTTCCAACCTGGTACCTGGGCACAACGAACGATCTCAAGGGTTCCTTTGGCGCCGATGGACTGGCCGACAGCTCCAAGTATTACGTGATTGCCGTCGACGCCTTGACCAACGGCGTGTCGACGTCTCCTTCGAACAGCAAGTCCCAACACGATGCCGTCTTTCCGGAGGTGACCATCCGAGACATGGTGGAGAGTCAGCATCGGATGCTGCTCGGGTTGGGCATTCGCCACTTGCGCGCCGTCATGGGAATCTCGATGGGCGGGATTCAAACCTTCCAGTGGATCACTGCCTATCCGGACTTCATGGACAAGGCCGTGCCCATCGTTGGATCGCCGAGGCCAACCTCCTACGATCTCATGTTCTACTCGGGCGGACTGAACGCCTTCAAGCAGGCGATCGCTCACAAGGACGCGCGCGAAGCGCTGATCAAGACCTATGCCGACTTCTTCTGGCTGAACCTGAACACGCCGGCCTATTACGTGCGGCACACCAAGCGAGAGGAGGCCATCGCCAGCCTTGCCGGGTTTGAGAAGGCGTTGCTGGCATGGGACCCTTACGATGCCGCCGCTGGGCTTAGCGCGCTGATGACCCAGGATATCTTCAAGGGCTTCGACGAGAACGAGGAGAAGACCGCCGCCGCCGTTCACGCCAAGGTTCTCGTGATCGTGGCAAGCCAAGACCATTGCGTCAACCCGGCCCCAGCGCTGAGTTTCGCCAAGCTTCTCGGCGCGGAAACGATCGTCTTGAACGACGATGCCGGACACTCGTCGCCGGGCGCCGAGATGGGCAAAGTGAGTCCGGCAATCGACCGATTCCTGGCTCCGTAGACATTCCTGCCAAAAGTTGGAACCTGCAATACGGAGCGAGCGTTGCTCCCGATATGCCGGCCATCGGGCCGCGGGAACCATTTCGATGACGAAATTCAAATCGGCCAATGGAGCAGTTGTAGCGCTGGGTTTGCTCGGCTGCGCTTCGATGATCTCGACGGCGTTTGCCCACGGCCGCCTTGGCCGTGCCACGCATGACCGTGCCGGGGTGTTGGCCGCGCTCATTTCGGGCCAGAAGCCGTTCACCGGCAAAGAGAGAGCGCCGGTCAAGGTCGTGGGGTTCATCGACTACGAATGCCCGGCATGCCGCATCCAATTTCAACAGGTCGAAGCCAAGGTGGCAAAAACGAAGAACGCGTGTCTCTACATCGAGCAGGCGCCCCTTCCCTATCACAAACTTGCGAAGCCAGCCGCCATCCTTGCCGTCAAGGCCGAAAGCAAAGGAATCTATCCGGCCGTTCACCTCTCTCTGCTCAAGGGGCACGAGCTGAGCAACGAGACTTTGAAGAAAGTCTGCAAACGGTTCGGAATCGATGATCGCGCCACGGCTTCAAACGCTGCAACGCTCACTCGCGAATACAAAGCGTTCAATCAGTTGGGCATCGCCCAGGTGCCATTCTTCGTGGTCGCCGACGGTAAGACGCTTCGGTTCGGCAACACTAAGAAAACCCTCGAACTGCTTCGCTGATCGGAATCACCCCCGCGTGGCGTGGCTAGCGTACGATCGCTGGGTACGGCTCTCCTGGCCGGCAAGCTGCCCAAAGAATCCTGTTGAACTCGTCAGGATCCGCTCTGTCGATGTCGGAGAAGTCCAGCTTGGCGGAGCGGCGCGCGAGCTCCGTGCCTTTCGGGTTGATCTGATCGAGATCCACCTCTGGAGACGTCACTTGGTAAGGCTTGAAAACCGGGTGATCCGAGAAGGACGCGTACATGGGTGTCGCGTGCTCGTCGTACTGCGTCATCGGCGGCAGATGAAGGATGAGCTCCATCGTGCGGAGCATCGAGGCGGTGGAGTACATGGTGCTGTCGATAGCGCCCCGCCGCACGTAAGGCGATGCCACCAGCCCGACGGTCCGATGGGAGTCGACGTGGTCCGCGCCGTCTTGAGCGTCGTCCTCGATCACGAAGACCGCCGTGTCTTTCCAAAACGGCGAATGGCTGATCCCTGACAGCAGCTCGCCCACCGCCAAGTCGTTATCCGCCACCATCGAGACCGGGCTGAGCGAGCCTGCGGACATGCCGCGCGTGTGATCCTCCGGGAGTGCCATCACCATGAGGCTGGGCCAACGTCCCGTCCTTTCCGCGACCTTCATCTCGGCAAGGAACTCGTTCACCTTTTCAACGTCCCGGCCGCCTCGAGCGAAGATCTTCTCGAACGCCGCACTGAAGCCGAACTTCTCGGGGTTGGCCTTGACGATCGGGTTGTGTAGCGGCCCGTGATCCTCTTGGACCGACACGTATTCGCCGAACACCCTTGCCTTGAGGCCGTGGTGACGCGCAAGGGTCCAGATGTACTCGCCGGGCGAGGAGGTCATCCTATCGTCGCTCTCGACTTGCCCGTGGCCGCTATAGCCGAGCGTCCAAGCCTTCTCCGTATAGTCGCTGCCGTACGCCGAATCGGTCCACTGGTGGCCGATCTGAGAGACTTCGCCGTCTGTGTAGAGGTTGTCGAGGAGGGTGAACGTGTTCACGATCTTGTGCTCGTTCGGCGTGACCTTCTGTCCGAAA
>DASZPA010000097.1:0-5747 GCA_035550555.1 Fimbriimonas sp. | reverse complement strand
TGGCTTCCGCCTATCCGCACCATCCTTTGGCCGAGCCGTCGCTCATCATGATCCCCCGCAAGCTCCTGTCGAACGACGCGAAACCCATTGGGGAAACCAACGTCAAGCACGCCGAAAGGGCTCTGAACCTTCTCCACGATCGCTATCCTCACAGCCGCTTTTCGGCCGAGGCGATCGGATGGCGCGCAAGGCTCCTGTACGTGCAGAAGTTGTACGACGCCGCAAGGGTGATCTACAAACGCCAATACGACGAGTCCTCGCCTGCCGTGCGGATTCATCGGCCCCTTGATTCCCTGATCTGGTGCGATCGCATGAGTGGCGATGTCGCCGCAAAGGCTGCCGACTTCCTGATTCGGTGGAGGGATTCCAACGACAACGCCGAACGAGGTCGCGCCGCGCTTGACGTCACTGCGTCGCTCGATAGCTTCGCCGGCAAAGATGCAGAGCGATTCTGGAACCTTATCCGCCCAGATCCCAACCTGCTTGCCGCTTACATCGACTTTCGCGTCGACGTTGCCGAGCCGGGTCCCGACCTTCTAAGCCTTGCGAACAAGCCGAAGAACTGGGCCCACTCCAGTGAAGCAAGCCATATCGAAGCAAGGCTCTCGCAGGCGGCCTACATCCTTCATCGCTACGAAGCGGCCCGCCGCCTTGCTCTCCGTGTACCAAGAGAAAAGGCAAAGCGGGACGATCTGGCGTTGACGGAGTTTGTTCTAGCGTCTTGCCTGAAGCATAAAGGGAGCTATGGAGCAGCGCTCTCTCACTACCGCCATCTTGTGACGCACTATCCACAAAGCTATCTGGTGGGAGGAGCCAAAGAAAACCTGGCTCTCCTTTACGAAAGAGAGGGACGGCTCGACAGGGCGCTCGACCTCTATCGAAGCATGAAGTACGAGTTCGATGTCGACTATTTGATCGACATCCGAATGACGCCCGCGGAGCTTCGGAACTACGTAAGGAGCCACACACGCGATCCACAGGCGAAGCTGCTTCGATTCTCATTAGGTCTGCGATACTTGCGAGCAAAACAGTTCGGACTCGCTAAGGCACAGCTGAAAACCTTGACCGCAGCCCAGCGCTCCAAGCTGCTCCATCCGAAGGATATCTACTACATGGACGACGGTCCAACGACGCGCGTCTACGATCCCCTCAAGACAGCAACCGAGCTGCAGCATCTCACCCATTTATGCGCCCGGCGCAAAGGGAGCGCGAAGGCCGCGGCCCTGACGCAGCTCGGCGACTACTACTACAGCCACCGAAGCCTCCTCCTCTACAACCCGTCCTTGTGGGAAGGCAATCGAGCCTATGCGATCGGGTTCTCGTGGAACGACCAGGTGGCCGGTTACCACGACAAGAGGGCCCTCGATCGCCATCACTGGGAGCACGAGTGCGTCGCGCAGGCTTACCTGGCATACAAAAGAGCCGTCGAAGCCGCGCCCCATAGCGCAAGCAGTTTTCGAGCGGCCTACATGGCCTCATGCTCGCTTGAGCGCCTTGCCGGCCTAAACCCGTACTGGCGCTGGGAAGACAACCGCGAGGACCTTTACGGGAGGGCGATCCGCTATATGAGAATCGCGGCCGGCTCGCCCGACCGCGCGCTCCGAAAGAAAGCGGTCAAGTACAAAGGCGTATTCATCGAAGAGCGAAAACAGCGTCGCAGCGAGTTCACGCCATATCACAAAGTGGGGGAGCACTACTCGGGAGGCTATTAAGAGATCTTTTTGGCTACTCTTGCCCGCCTAATCACCAACTAATTGCAGTAAAGAGAATTTCCAAGTCTTCTCCTGAAACGTACTATATGATGTTAAGCGCGATGATGCGCTTGCCATTTCTTTGTAAATCATGCTTGGGCCTTCTGCTCTTCTTGGGCCTGCTACTACTCCCCGGATCAGCCTCGGCGCAATCCCTTAAACAAGTCTCCGTAACCCCCTCGAGCGTCGTGGGGGGAGATGGCGCGACGGGCAACGTCACACTGACTTCCGCTGCACCGGCGGGTGGGTTCCTCGTTCAGATCAACTGCGCGCACGACTACGTCCAATTCCCCACGGCGGTGGCCGTTCCAGGCGGGCAGGTGTCGACCAGCTTTGCACTCGGGACGACCCCAGTCACTCACTCCAGCACGGCAAGCATCACGTTTTCGGCGAACAGCCAGACGCTTTCTGCGGCGATCACCGTTCTGCCTCCCCTGTTCCCTATCGACTCCATCACCACCAATCCCGACCCAGTGGTCGGCGGCCAAAACACGGTGGGCACAGTAACCTTGAACCAGGTCGCGGGCCTCGCCGGCATCACCGTTCAGTTGTCGAGCAACAAGACCTACGCGAAGGTTCCAGCCAGCGTCACGGTCCCTCACGGAGCCAGCTCGGCGAACTTCACGATCAAGACTTCCTTGGTCTCCACCTCTTCTAGCGCAACCATCACAGGCTCGGTACTCGGAGTGACCGGAACCGCGACCGACGACATCACAGTCAATCCCTGGCCGGTCGCCTCAGTTCAGCTGACGCCGAACCCCGTTACGGGCAGCTTCGGCGTGAACGGCGTCGTTACTCTCGGCGCTCGGGCTCCTTTCGGCGGAATCACCGTCCAGCTCTCCAGCGACCAGTCATTTGCGACTCCGGTGACCACCACCGTGATTGTAAAGCAGGGCTATCTCACGGCGCCCTTCCGCGTCAAGACATCGGTCGTGGGCGCCCAAGGTATCGCGACGATCTCCGCCACCACTGGGGGCACGCCGGCCACTACGCCTCTCACCGTCAATGCTCCTCCTGTAGTTGGATTGACCTTTTCGCCAACCACGATCTACGGCGGCGGCTCCGTTCAGGGCACGGTAACCACGTCCATCCCTGCTCCCACTGGTGGCGAATCGATCCAACTCTCCAAAGATGCCAACGACGTTACGATCCCCAGCACGGTCACTATCGCTGCGGGATTCAAGTCGGCGAAGTTCACCGTCACCACAGTTCCTCGGTCCAGCCCTGAGACGGTGAACGTCACTGCGACTGGTGGCGGTGCGCAGATCTCGACGCCGTTCACGGTCCAGACACACGTTCAGATCGTACAGGTCCAAGTAAGAGACATGGCCTACGACAGCGTGTCCGGAAAGATCTGGGCGACTGTCGGAAGTGGCGGAGGTCAGTATGCAAACTCCGTCGTCGCCATCGATCCAGCAACAGGCAATGTCGGAACTCAGATCTCGCTACCGGTTGAGCCGAGCCGTATAGCTATCACGGACGACGGTCAATTCGCTTATGTCACGGCGAACTCCGATGGAACTATCCGTCGGATCGATTTGGGACTCGGCATAAAGGGACCGGTCTTCAATATCCATGATGGCGGCGTCATCGACATCGTCACGATGCCGGGGCAGCCTCACACATACGTCGTCTGCAACGACCCTTCGGGCGGAGTAAACGCAACCGCTTTTGACGACGATGTCGCAAAAGTCGGCACCGGAGCGGTTGGCTATCATATGATTGCCGCAGGGGACGCCAGTGGGATCATCTATGGCGACGGTCATGGTGGCATGTTCACCGACATCGTCACGGCTACTCAGCTGAAATGGACGGACCAAACGACGTTCAACATCAGCGGCGGCGTGTGGGCAAACAACAGCATCTACACCAACGTTCCAAATAGAGTTAAGCCATCCACGAAAACCATCCTCCTATCCTTCCCGACCAGCAACTTCCTCGTCGACCGAGAAGTGGCGGTCAGCACTTCTGACAATCGCGCTTATTACGTGACCTGGGATCCCGTTACCAACAAGCGAATTCTCTGTTTCGACGCGGTTACCGGGCACGAGTACCCGTTCATCGATACGGGCCTGGTTCCAGGCGGCTCCCAAAAGCTCATCGCCTGCGACAACCACACGGTTGCCTACTTCAACTTCGGCAGCGGAGTCACGCCCGAGGTAGTCATCATCCGCGGTCTGCCCTAGAGCAAGCGCTCCCGAGGGCCAAGGTTTCGGCCTTGGCCCTCTCTTCGTTCATGGGCGTCGAATGTCTCAGAGAGGTGTTGAGCAATGCGACTAAGTCGCCCGTCTTGAAAGCGTCGGGGAAATCTAGGACCCTATAATCGCGACTGGTCTGGCGGAGGTTTGCGCTGTAAGGTCTTCTATCATGAAGGTACTTACGGGATCTGAGCTCCTCGGCCTTGCTCGGCCTTCCTGCGCCGTAGCTCAGATTCATACAAGGACGTCCACGAGGGGTGGCCGGCCGGAGCCGCCCACTGGATTTGCAGGAGTGACCACACGCCCGCCGCTTCTGTGCAAGCCATGTCTGGTCGTCTTGCTCCTCTTAAGCCTGCTCGGCTTAGCCTCGGCACAGGGCCTCAACCAAGTCTCGATTAGTCCGTCATCGGTCGTAGGCGGAAGTGGGGCCACGGGCAACGTGACCCTCACGTCCAAAGCTCCTTCAGGCGGCTTCTCGGTTCAAATGAACTGCGTGCACGACTACGTGCAGGTGCCGGCGACGATTACGGTTCCAGGCGGCTCAGTATCGACCAGCTTCGCTCTCGGAACGTCGCCAGTGACACATTCGACGACCGCGAGCGTTACATTCTCCACGAACGCGCAGACGCTTTCGGCGCCTATTACGGTTTTGCCGCCACTCTTCCCGATCGATAGGATCACCACCAATCCGGAGCCCGTGATTGGAGGTCAGAACGCCATCGGCACGGTAACCCTCAATCAGGTTGCTGGGCTCGCGGGCATCACCGTCCAGCTCTCAAGCAGCAAAACTTACGTCAAGGTGCCGGCAACCGTGACGATTCCACACGGTGCCACCTCGGCCAACTTCACGCTCAATACAAACCTTGTCTCCGCGTCGTCGAGTGCCACGATCACCGGATCCGTTCTTGGTGTTTCCGGTACCGTGAACTGCAATGTCACGGTAAACCCGTGGCCGGTCGCATCGGTTCAGGTGACAGGGAACGACGTGATTGGCGACTTTGGAGTCGACGGAGTCGTTACGCTTGGCGCCCGCGCTCCCCTCGGTGGAATCACTGTCCAGCTCTCTAGCGATCAGCCGTTCGCGATGCCGGTCACAAGCACCGTCATCGTAAAGCAGGGCTATCTTACGGCACGGTTCCGCGTGAGGACGTTTCCAGTGCCCACTCAAAAGGTCGCCACGATCTCGGCAACGGCTGGAGGGGCGCCGGCAACTGCGCCGCTTACCGTAGAGGTGTCGCCCGCTATCATCGCAAGCTTCACGCCAAAGACAGTCTACGGCAGTGGCACGGTCCAAGGGGCGGTTGTTCTCGAGCTTCCTCCCGCACCGTCGGAAGGCGTTGTTGTTCAGCTCAGCACGGATGCAACCGATGTCACGATTCCCAGTTCGCTCACTATTCCAGCAGGCTTTCAGACAGCAAAAGTTCACGGTGACGACCGTTCCTCGATCAAGCCCGGAGACCGTGAAGGTCACTGCTACCAGCGGCCCTTGGCAATCCACAATGTCCTTCACCATTCAATCGCATGTTCAGATGGTTCACCTCCAGGCTCGAGACATTGCGTACGACAAGGTATCCGGGAAAATCTGGGCGACCGTGGGTAGCGGCGGGGGCCAATACGCAAACTCGGTCGTTGCAGTCGATCCCGCAACAGGCAACGTTGGAACCCAGATCAGCCTGCCTGTCGAGCCGAACCTCATCGCCATCACCGACGATGGCCAATACGCCTATGTCACCTCGAACTCCGACGGCACGGTTCGCCGGATCGATCTGGCTCTGGGCATCAAGGGCCCAGTCTTTAA
>DASZPA010000096.1:0-4450 GCA_035550555.1 Fimbriimonas sp. | reverse complement strand
CCTCTGCTGGTGGTTCCCCATGGTCCTGCGCATGCCGCAGGTGAAGGCATTTCTCGATGGCCTGCCGCGGCGGCGCGCTGACCAGGTGGCTGGGAAGCAGTTCGGACGTGGGCGTCCCGCCGATCCGATGGAGGCGTTAGGCAGAGTCGCCACCATGACGGCGCTGGCGAGGGAGCGGGACATCAAGATCGCGGAGGCCGCGCGCGTCCTCGTGAAAGCGGTGCCCATCCTGAACGTGACGCCCCGGTCCCTTGAGAACCTGCATTCTGAGCTGGGCGAGCTCGTTTGCTGCGTCGACGGGTATTCGGTACCCGGCTCGGCGCTGTCCGCCCGACCCTGGGGCGTCGGCGGGGACGATGAGCTGCAGGTGTTCGTACGCTCTCCGACGGGCTGAGCTATTCGTCTGCGTCAATCATCAACACAAGGAAGGAGCTTTTCGATGAAGGACTCTCAGGATGACACCGATGACCGGAGCGCCGACGAAGGACTCGACCCATTGCTCGGCGAGGTGTTCGAGGATCCCGTGACAGGCGAGTGCTTCGAGCACTACAGCTCCGAGCGGGACTGGGACTGAGCGGTCGCTAACCAACGTGCCCTGTCATCGAGGCAGCCGGGACCGGATGGGATCTAGACTCCCGATCTCGATCTCAGAGCGCGTAGGTGCCGCTCGATTGCGAGGAGCGCTATGAAAATACTCGCGGACACCACGCCACAGAAGCCCCACAGGGCTACCCACAAACCGGCCATCGAGGCCGTCATCTGCTCCTCGTGGTGTGCCAACACGTCGGCGGCGAAAGTGTCTTCGGCCTCTTTCATCTTCTTTTCGTGAGCCGAAGCCGCTTCTTGGTTCCGATTCTCCAACTCCACGTAGGACAACAAGATGGGGGCTACCATCCCCAGACGTTTCTCTACCGGAATGCCGGGAAGCTGAGCGGCTAAGAGATCGACGAGTTCGTTTTTGCGGGATTCCTCCACACCTTTAAACAGCGCCGAAAATGTCCGAGCGGCGCTGGGTGTGGCAAGGCGCCTGCTCTTTTGTAGGCACCCGTACTCCGAGGTCACCTTGCAGTAAGTCTCCCAGACGTCTTCGGTCGGATACGGTGGGCTTGGAAAGAGAGCCGACAGTCGCTCTGGGACCTGCCCTGGCGCTCCTAGCGAAGCTGCAGCCTGATCGATTTCGCGTAGATCGGAGGCGTGAGCTGGCAACCACTTCTCGGCGACCTGGATCGAGAATCTTTCCGGCTGCGGGGCTGGGGATACACTCGGTTTCTTCGGTCCTGGGTACAGCCAGGCTCCACCGGCGACCAGCAGCCCACCGGCGATGGCGAGGCATCCAAAGGCGACGGTCCCGATCAGTACAGCTCGGGCCCAACGCAACGACACCCCCTCGAATTTATCGATGCTCTCGTTGTTCACGCGCCCTCCCTATTCGAATGGTGTTGCAGCGTCGTCGGGACAGGTAGGACATCCTGCGCGCTGGCACATCTCGAGGAAGCTGCTTCTCTGGTTAGGTGGGAGACCATCGAGATCCAATATCTCGCTGCTCAGGTGGTCCCAGTCGTCGTCGACCCGCCTTCTGATCTGTTGGCATTCTGCGTCGCAAGACGAAAGACTTTCGAGCTTCGAGCGGGCGGCGGATACCTTGCGGCACTGGGCAACGTGCTTCTTCCACTGAGCCACGGCCCTGGCGGACGCAATCGTCGTCACTTTGTCTGCGAGGCTCGTCACGTCGGCGCCGAGTGCGGCAGCGGCGTCCAGTTCGCCGCGAGCCTTCGTCGGGTCGTTCGAATGAATAAATTGGCGTGCTCGCGTCAGATGGCCATCGATCTCCTTGTTCTTGGCCTCGTCTGCGGCCTCTCGTTCGGCCTTCGCTCGTTGCTCCGCGACCCGTGCACGGCTGACGCTTGTTGGCGCAGCCTCGATCTCCCTTTCGACGGCCGAGGTATCAGCTCCGAGCTTCGCCGCGCGATCCACTTCCTCTCTGGCTTCGTCGACCTGGTCCAAGCCAGCGAGGACTTTGGCATCAGCAAGTGCCTGCTGAGCCCAATAGGTTCGAGCGTACGTGAGGTCTATCTTACCCGCCGTTCCGCCGTGGGCGACCGCGAGCGTTCCCGAAGACGCGGGCTCCTGACCGCCGTCAAAGATAGCTTTGAGTGCATTCCACCTGATGTCCAAGTGGCCGGCGTGGTCAGTTTTTCCGAGGGAAACATTTGTCGCGGACGAGGTGGTCAATAGTATGTCGCGTCCTGCTGCGGGCTTCACCTCGCATGATAGCTCCCGTTGAGAACCGGGCCGAACCGCTGTTACGGTTCCCAGGTTGGCAACCTCGTCGCGCGCACGAATCGAGGTGACCACTCCCGCGGCCAACGTTACAGCGCCAAGACCCAGAAGAACACCACCCGTCGCACGCGATTCGCTTGGGCTGACCGTGTTCATGGGGGTGGAATATCCTGAGCTGGACGTTGTGCTCGCATTTGGATCCACGACTACCAAGGCTCCAATGCCCACGCCAAGACCGCCCAGCCCATAGAGGAGGTACATAGACGTCGGATCGGCGTGTCGCTCGGTGATCCGGGTACGACGAAACACGTCCTCGACCTGCTCCGTGCACGTTCGGTGTGACGAAGCCGTTATCTGCGCTCCGTCTTCTCGATATCTGACCGTTGTGCTCACGGTGACTGCCGCGCCTTCATCCGAGACGGTTCGCTCCTTTATCCAGCGATCCTGATACCGCACCGATTCGCTGATGGGCGCGCATCCGGTAGCCGCCACTATCAACGACCCAATCAACACGATCCCTCGCATCATTCGCGGGCTTACCTCCCTGCCTCAAAATCGAGATGATCGGTGACGCGGATCCGTGCGTGATCGGCTTCAACCACGATGTTCGGAGGGGCGCTCCGGGAAGAAAGGTCGCTTCTCACCGCCAGAGTCCCCGCCGCGTTCCCTGTCGTGGCAATCCGTGTTCGTCCACGAAGGGCCGCGTCACCGGCTTCTCGGGAGGTCTCATTTCTGGCATTGGACCCTCATCCCGTGGATGTTCGGTGGCGGTGCAGGCAGCCTGCCGGCCTGCTTGGCAGCATCCACACAGGCATCATCGACATAGGTGTTACCGGATGATTTTGTTAGCTTGATCCCGGTCAGGGTCCCGTCTGGCGCGATGTGGAACACAATTTCGGGCGGATGTGAGAACTGGCTGACCCCGGTGGGTAGTAGGTAATGTTGTGAGAGCAGGCTAACGACCATCTCTAGGTACCCGCGTTCATTCGTCGGGGGACCACCGGAGTGAGCGCCTCGGTCAATACGGTCAAGCGATATTCCGTTCGTGTCGCAGCGCGAAAGAGCAACTCGCCCTTGCTGTAGTAACGTTGGGCGGGGCACACGACAAATGCAGTATAACGGGAACTGTTTTCCGTCCATTGGAGAGTTCTGAAGAGAAAATCCCTTCCAGAGGTTCCTTTGATCGGGAAGTCGCCGTGGTGCTCGACTTCTTCAACCCTCGATGGGGGCTGGACTGATGTCAAAAGAGGGAAATCTTCCGTCGTCGGGTCTGGGCATCCCCGGTAGATCAGGCGGGCCTGAGTGATCTTCCCTTGCTCGACGAAAATAACCGCTCCGTCTCGCGAGCACTCGTCAGTTTCAACGTCTCCATACAACCACACTTCGTCGCATTTCGCCGCGCAGACCGCAGCGGCTTCTTTCCGTTTCAAAAGGTCGCGCGGAGTTCCCAAGACTGACAGAGCCGTCGAAACCTTCTCGCCGACCAGTCGTGGTGCGGGGACCGGCGTCAGAGACCGCTGCGCTTCTGCCGGACGAGACGGGATAAAGATCGCCATAATGGAAAGAAATCCGACCACGAAGACCCGAGTGGCCGTGCGAGATATGCGGTTAGCAACCACGGTCGAGCACTACAGCGCGGCTTCTGCCCACGGTCAAGGTCGATGCCGGTCGTGCCAGAATCGCGGGACACGTGGCCGTCCGAGATCAGGGTCGATCGTTCTCGAGTAACTGCGACAACCCGGAACAGTGGGGACCGCAAGATAAAGCGCCGGAGTCCACTCGGCGCTAAGCGCCCGTGGGCGCTTGGAAAAGTATAGAGGACGGCCCCGATCGCGGTTTGCCGCCGATCGGCCGCTGCGCCGGACCGCGGTCGCAGGTTTTGGCGCTTCGCGCGCCATCGCCGGCCGGCCCCGCAACCCACGCCCGTTTTGCCCGAGCCTTCCGGCATGGCGGACCGATTTACCGACGGTCCTGAACTGCCTGGGTTCTTCGGACCACTCGAAGCTAGAGAACCGCCGCTCCGATCTGGTTTGTGTTCGTTACGTGCTTCGCCCTGAACTCGGTCGGTGTCAAATAGCCGAGGCTTGAGTGCGGTCGGACCTCGTTGTAGTGCCGTCGCCAGGTCTCGATGATGGCCGCGGCCTCCCTTCGCGTGCGGAACCATTCCATG
>DASZPA010000095.1:0-3326 GCA_035550555.1 Fimbriimonas sp. | reverse complement strand
GGCCGAAAGATCCTGAAAACAGCCTTCATCATAGACAGCAGAAACACCCTCTTCGATCCGTCACGATGGACTTGGACAAGTACCTAATGAAAAAACCGTCTCAGGTCTTGACACAAACACTTAGGATCTCCGGCGCAATTGGAGACGCGGACACGTCCGCGGACTTTCGATCCGCCGAAGGCAGCGCCTTTCAGTTTCACCCTGGTGCGATCGATGAGCGCGCCTCCGGCGCAATTGAAGACGCGGACACGTCCGCGGACTCCCAAGCGAGCGCCATTGGTTCGGTGGGCATGCGTTCGTTGGGCTCTTCCTCGGACTGGAGAAACGATGGCTTAAGCAGTGCCGGCGGTTTGCTTCGAATATCGTATAGCAGTCCCTTGCACTTTTGCGGCTGTGAGGTGGCGGGATGAATCTCTGGCTGTTTCACGAGATCAATGGATGGTCGGACACTTGGGCTCCGTTTTGGGTTTTCTTCACTGAGGCCGCCAACAAGACCTGGTTCAAAATCTTTGCCGCGTGCTTGATCGTCGGCATGCTTTCGGCCAAGAAGCAACCGAGGGCCACGATCATCCAGGTACTGATCGCTCTGGCGCTGGCGAACTTTTCGACCGATTGCTTCAAGCACCTTCTTCCAGAGCATCGGCCGTTCCAGGAGCTTTCCGTTTACATCATGCGGGCCGGGAAGGCGAACAGCATGGGGACGGCTTCGGCTCACGCGGCAAACATGGCGGCAGTGGCCTTCGTATTCACCCGGCGGCTCAAGTGGTGGGGCACTCCGTGGATCGCCGTTGCAATTCTCACCGGTATCTCTCGCGTTTACGTGGGCGTCCACTATCCTTATCAGGTTCTTCTGGGCTGGATATGTGGAATCGTTGCGGGGCTCCTGGTCACAATGGCCTGGGACCGCATCGCAAGCTCGCGCAAAATCGTTGAGAGTAGGGAAGGAGAAGCAACCGTTGGCGAAGTCAACCCTTAAGCCTCATCAGACTGCCTTGACCGGCGCCGTGGTGGTCGCAGCCTTGGCGTACCTGATCCCGCCAATCCACCTCATCTTCCTGCCGCTTCAGTATCTGAACACTCACATTCACGAGCTGTGTCATGCGCTGATGGCTGTGGCTACCGGCGGCCAAGTGGACAACATTCAGGTACATGCCGATGGCAGCGGCGTTACGGGCATCTATGGGGGAAACAACTTCCTCACGAATTCGGCGGGCTATCTGGGCGCCACGTTTGCCGGCTCGGCGATGCTGTTCTTTGGCCGGACTCCCGGGAAGGCCAGAGCGGCGTTGGGCCTCATGGCTGTCGCGCTGGCGCTCTCCACTGCCCTTTGGGTGCGGGGAGATGCGATCGGATTGCCGGTAGGAATTGCTTGGATGGTCGCGTTGGGCGCCTCCGCTTGGTTTCTTCGCGGGATGACGGCCCTTTTTGTGTGCCAACTGGTGGCTTTGGAGCAGTGCCTGAACTCCGTGGGGTCCGTCTATGACCTGCTCAAGATCAGCGTGTACACCGAGCGTTTCAGCGACGCGCAGAACATGCAGAACTTGACGTACGTCCCGGCGGCAGTGTGGGCGCTGGGGTGGTCGGCGATCAGCTTGGCGCTGGTGGGTCTTACGGTTCGACGGGCTTGGAACTTTGAGCCGAATCCCCGTTCGGCCGCGTCACCGAAATCGGATCGGTGAGATCGATATGTCCAAGTGAGTCCAGCGGCTCGCCGTCTTGGTAGATCTGGATGGTCTTGACTTCGGGAAATTGTCCGAACCCAGCTTTGAGCGCATTGAGAAACGCTCCTTCTTGCATGCTCCCCATCCCTTCATCGATACCGTTGCTGAAGTTGATTACGGCTACGCCGTTTCGCAGCTCGACGCCCATGACGCGGACGCCTTCGACGCGATCCTCCTTGAGCACGCTTTGGGCGACGAAGACCTTTGGATCAAGGCCGGCTGGAACGTCAGTCTGATCCTCGGCCAGGGAAACCTTGCCTCCCTGGATAGCGGGCAGTCGAACCCTTTGTCCCTGGCTCTCCTCCTCGGAGGCGTTTTCGACGGTCGGCTTCGTGTGATGCCTTCGCACCAAGGGCGCGCTCTGCTCCACATGCCGATGGAGCGCGGCGGGCACGACCGAGGCGCCGGGTACGGTTTTCACATACAGAGCCAAAGCTCCCACACCGAGGGCGCCGATTAAAACGAAGGTTAAAAGAGCCTTGCTGCCCGGACCTTTACTCATTTGGCTTACTGTCTCCCAGGTAGATACGCAATCCCTTTACAACCGCCGTCGTCACGGCATCTTGAAAATCTTCCGTCATCATTCTGGCCCGATCCTTGGCGCAGTTAAGAAATCCCATCTCAATCAGCACCGCAGGGGCATGTGTATGTCTTAAGACGGAAAAGCCTGTCTCGTAGATGCGTCCGTCCGACCAAACGCCCATGTTGGGCAGCCTGTTCACCTTGGCAATCTCATCTTGGATGCACTCCGCGAGCAGCTTGCCAACGTTGTTGCCCTCATGATGGAACGTGATGGTTCCGCTCTGATTGGGTTCGCCGCCGGTGGAGTTGATGTGGCAGGAGATGAACAAGTCGGCGTGGTTCTGGTTGGAGATCGCGGAGCGCGTCATGAGCGGAATGAACACGTCGGTGCGACGGGTGAGGATAACCGTTGCGCCCGCTTCCGCCAGCTTTGCGGCCAGCTTGGTTCCGATCGAGAGGTTCAGATCTTTCTCGTTGACCAGTCCCACATGGGTTCCTCGATCGTGGCCCCCGTGACCTGGATCCACCACGATGACCTTGCCGGCCAGTTTTCCATTGCCCACGTTCGGCTTGAGCAGCCGCAGGCTGACGCCAGTGGCGCTGCTGGTGACCTCGGCGCCCATCGCGCGGCTGAGCTCGACGGTTATCACCGTGTTCATGCCGATCGTCTGCGAGGTCACGCTGTCGACGCCTGAAACGATCGGCGTGTCCGTTAGCGCAAGTGTCGCGACTCCTGGGAGCGTGATGCGGATCGTGTCCGGATCCGGCTTATTGATGGTTGCCTGCTTCGTGAACGGGATCGGCAGACGAAAGTCGATGGAGGAGCTTCTCGTCGTGTCCTGGTCCACGGTCATTGTGAGAGGCACTGGGCCGGCGGGAACCTGGTTCGGGGTCGGCTGTTGGATCGGCGTGATGGGCGGAACGTGGTCTGGGAAGGGGTCTTGAGGGTCGGATTTGGGCGCCGTCACTGGTGGATGAACCACCGGCGGGGGCGTCGGGTCGGGCTCTCTCACGGGAGATTCCGGTAGATCCGCATCTTTCGAAACCTGAAAATCGAAATTCTTGGTCTCAGAGATCTTTCCT
>DASZPA010000094.1:0-19564 GCA_035550555.1 Fimbriimonas sp. | reverse complement strand
GTTCTCAGGGATCTGCGGAGCGTGGGTGTGGACGCGGTCACGATCGGGCAGTATTTACGACCGACGATGCACCATCTCCCGGTGAACACCTATATTCATCCGACCGAGTTTCAGGCGTATGAAAAGATCGGGGAAGAAATGGGATTCGCGTTCGTGGCGAGCGGACCGTTCATCCGCAGCTCATACAACGCGATCGAGTTCAGCAAAAAAGTGATGGCCGAGCGGCTTGAGAAACTTGACGAAGCCGAGCGCGTCAAAGCAGTAAGCGCGTAACCTCCGGCTCGGAGGGTTTGGAAGGTAGGTTCCTTATGGAAGGAGGAGCGGGATAAGGCCAATTTCTTGGCTGATTCGAAAAGTCGTCATCTATGTGCCGGCACTCCTTATCGCGTGGCTCGGCTATATCTACCTGCGAAGTTGCGTCGAGCTGCTCGCCGACCCGCACCGGGGCATCAAGTTTTCGTACACCTCTCCGGGCGGCGATGTAAGGCTCCAGGCGGACTCGTACCGCGTCGACATCGGCCGCGGAGCGGTCGATCTTCAGAAGCTTCAGATCGTGGATCCCGGCGGCGGGCTTGTCGCGGCCGCGAAGCGGATCTCGATCGGCAATCTGCACTGGCTGCAGGGCGCGAATCAGCGCCCTGAGATCGCGATCAAGGGGCTGAGCGGCACGCTCGTAAGGCTTCCGAACGGATCCTTCCCTCTTTTCTCGTACCTGCCCAAGCAAAAGCCCTCCGAGACCAAGACGCCTTTCCATGTCGAAGTCAAAGGCGCGGACGTCCTGTTGGTCGATCAAGAGGCGGGCGGCTGGAGCCAGCGCCTTCATTCCGATTACGTCGAAGTATCAGGACTGAGCAGCGATTGGGTGGCCCACGGGGCCGCGGACCTGCCCGGCATGGGCTCGGCCCTGGCGGAGATTCAGCACGACGACAAGAACGGTCTCCGGGTGGATGGCTCGACCACCAATCTGGACCTGGGAAGGCTCGTCAATCACGTCTTGAAGTTGAGGGTCGTTAGACCGCTGACGGCGCTCCGATCGCTGAAACTGACGGGTCTTCAGGTTTCCGGGCCGTTCCGCGTGTTCGTTCCGACCACGAACAAGGCTCAGATCGAAGTGGAGGCAAAAGCGTTTGGCCAGCAGGTGGCCTATGGGCCGTATGTTGCCGAGCGGCTCGAGTTCCAAGGCTTAGTGACCACCCAGGGACTTAAAGGCGTGGCGACCGGCAAGTCCGGCGGAACGATGGCGACCTTGACCGGAAGCAGCACCTGGACAAGCGGCGCCGTCGGCGGTGGACAGCTGCAGGTCAAAGCGGCCTCGGTCGAGTCTCTTCCCGTTGCCGTCAGGAAGTTCATACCGGCCGGAGTCAAGTTCTCAAATGGGGAGTTCGACGGGTGGGTTTCATTTGGGAAGGGCCAGCAGACTTCGCTCATCGGCAACGTGCAGGCGTCCACGGCTGCTTACCAGGATCGTGTGCTTCAGGGTCCTCTGGCAGCCATCATGGCCAATGCCGGCCAGGTGCTGGTTCATCTGAGCCGAGGATCCTATCAGGGTCTCTCACCCGCGGTTGCAGCCCGATTCGACCTTAAGGGGAAGACGGTTTCTGGATATGTCTCTGGGCAGAACCTTAACTTATCCCAAGTTGCAAAGCTGTTCAAGCAGCCGGAAGTTCGAGGAACGGGCGCCGCTCAAGCGTTCGTGATGGGGCCTTGGAAATCGCCGACCGTCAGATTCGTGGCTTCGGGCAGCGCGATCTATCAGGCGTCGAAGACCCTTTCGTCCGGCTTGGAGCGCTTCGATGCGGAGGGGACCTATCACGGAAACGCGGTTCAGATCGACCGGGCCGAAGTCTGGGGTGAATCCGGAGTCCTCACTGTCAAAGGCCATAGCACACCCGGCCAAAGCACGCTTGCCATGCAGGTGCAAGGGCGGGGGATCACCCCGGGCTCGTATGTCAAGGGGCTCTCGGGCGTTGCCAACTTCGATGCCGACGTCACCGGCACGTTTTCCCACCCCAAAGCGCATGGCAGGCTGGAGGGGACCGATTTGGCTTACCAGGGCCAGAGCATTCCGGCTGCCGCGGCTGACTTTTCGGCGGATCGAAACGGCCTCGCTTTGCGAAATGTCGGCGCCGTATCGGGCGCGATGAGCCTGGCCGGGCAAGCCGGGCTGACGTGGAAGAACCAGGCGCTAAGCGGCAAGCTGTCCGTGTCGGACATCGAGGCCGCCCAGTTTTTTGGGGATGGCGTCGCGGGGATTCTGAACGCCCCGAGCGTGAGCCTCAGCGGGACTCTGAAGAACCCTGTCGCCGTTGCGCGTGTCGAAGGCTCCAAGCTCATTGGGGAACAGGTCCTGGCGGATTCGCTCGAGGCTTTGCTGCGGATTACTCCGTCAGGCGTTACGCTCGACCACGCTACAGCGGAGATCGCGGATGGCGCTGTCTCCGCCACAGGAAGCTACGCCTTTGGTACCAAGTCCGGCGATCTCACTCTGACCTCGACACCTCTCGAGCTTGAAAAGCTCATGCCGGCGCTGGGCCAAACGATCACCGTGGGCGGAACCGTCACGATCCGCCAAGCCCACGCCACCTACAAAGGCGGGGTCGTCAAGGGCAATGCCGAGGGCATGCTGGACAAGGTGGTGGCGAATGGGGCACTCGCGGGCTCAGGCAACTGGAGCCTGGACGCCGCCGACAACAAGGTCCACGGAACTGTCTCCGTCGGCGAGCTGCTTCCCGAGCTGCGCGTCATCGATTTGGAAGCCACGTACGATTTCGACAAGAGAACCGTTGACGGAGCGTTCGATGCCGACCGAGCGCGGCTGCAGGACATTGTGACGGCCTCTCAGCGTTACGTTCCCACGTCCCTTCTCGCAAGCCTGAACGCCTTATCTACGGCTTCCGGGGACGTTACGCTCGGCAGCCACTTCTCCGGCCCCGTTGAGTCGCCCAACCTTCTAATTGACACGTTCGAGGCGTCAAACCTGAACTACAAAGGCCAACTTTACGGCTCGTTGACCGGAACCAAGCTGACGCGTGAAAACGGGTTGTGGTCTGTTCCAGGTCTGAACCTGAAGGGGCCGGAGGGCACGTTCGCGGTGAACGGCACGGTCCGGGAGAACGGACCGATCAACCTGAATGCCACCGGTGACCAGGTGCTGCTGGCGGCGTTTAGCCCCTTTGACGAAGATCTGCTCGGGAACGCCGGCGTGGGCCGCTTCAATCTCAAAGCCACCGGCGACAGCTCTCGACCCGCCGTGAGCGGAACCATCAATATCGACCACTTGGCCAAGGCGCCGACCTCCATTCAGCAGGAGGCCGGTGCGGCCGATCAAGATCTGTCCGTGAGCGTGCCTCACGCAAGCCTTTCAGACAAATCGGTCCACTTGGACGGCACCTATCGGTACGCCGGCTTTACGGGATCTTTCGATGGCGACGCTCCGTTCCGCTACGGGGAAGGCATCGGTTCGGGGTCCGTTTCGGCGCACGTTGCGTTGGATAAGCGTCCAATCTCCGAGATTCCCTTTTTCAAGACGATCGTCGATCCGAGCCACACAAGCGGAGTCGTCAGCGGAGATATTACGGCGGCTGGTCCTTTGAGGAACGTGAAGTATTCGGGCGGGATCACCTTGACGGCCGACAGCCTGGCATTTCGCTCGACCGACCAAAACCCTTATATCCAGCATGTCGATGATCAGTTCAAGAATCTGATTGCCCAGTTGGGCATAACGGCCAAGGGCGACATCGCAGTCAACCTAAAATCCGACGTAAGCGGCGGAGGCTCTCTGGCGCTCAATCTGGCCACTCCGCTCTTTGATCCGACGGATACTGCCGCGGCGGGGAGAGGCGGGATCTTGGGACGGTTCCTCGACGGAAACCTCACCGGCAACCTCAGCTTGAACAACACGAAACTGCGGCAGAGCTTCAAAGGCGGGGGTTACGTGGCCATGCAGGTGAACGGCTCGGTCCCGTTGGGTGGAACGATCCGCAATCCCACGATCGGTACAAGATCTGCGCCGGGATCTTTTACCGTTTCCCACGTCGACACGCAAGTACCGACGCTTCCCGCAGGTGGAGGAGAAGAGTCGACGTTCCCGATCGATCCCTCGTTTTACGTGGATGCCGCCTTGGCTGACCCCGCTACTATCAGATCGAGCTCCGCCAACTTGGCGCTGACCGGCGACGCCAATCTCCGAGGGAAGCTCAGCAATCCCAGGGCCAATGCAAACCTCGTGGTCAACAGGGGAACGATTACGCTGCCGGGAGGAACCGTTCGGCTCGACGACGGCGGCACGGTCAATTTCAGCTATCGAAAGCCTTTTGCCGACCAGCCGCTCGCTTCGGTCGACGTGGACTTGGTCGGCCACACTTCAGTCACGGCCGCGGGCCTCTCAGGAAACGTCCAGCGTTACAACATCACGCTCAACATCACCGGGGATCTGTTGAAGCAGGAGGGCTTGCAGATGGATGCGATCAGCGATCCGCCGGACCTGGCTTCGGATCAGGTGTTGGCGCTGTTGGGTCAGAAGAATCTGCTTGAGAGCCTTGGAAGCGGCGATCAAAGTGAGACCGAAAGAAGGATTCGCGACGCTCTCTTCGGCGTTGCCTTGCCAAGCCTGGTGAGCCCCCTCACTTCCGGTCTTGCGCAAGCATTGGGCCTCGACTTCATCTCTTTCGACTACAACGCCACGGAGCTCACCACCTTGAGCGTGGCGAGGTCTATTTCTCCCGATTTCACCTTGCAGTACCGGCAGCAGGTCGGTACGCCTCCTCCTGGCTTCCGGTCCATCTATGATTTCCGAATCGTTTACACTCCAAGGAAAGGTCCTCCGCTGCTGAGACGTCTCAGCCTTTCGGCCGGCGCCGACCAAGACAGGCCTTGGAAGGTTTCGCTGGAGTACGGCTTGCGCTTCGGCGGCTCGTCGGACCGCTTCCGAAAGAAGACCATTATTTCGCCTTAATCGATATGCTGTGCGATTTCTTCAAATTTCCTAAAGTTTTGGGACGCGGGCGTAACCTTTGCCGATCGGTGCGTAACGTTAGTGTTTTCGGCGTATCCGCAGGATTACTGGCAAGGGAGCAAGAGACTCTCAACCCAAGAAGGGTAAATTGCCTGGAATCGGGACGGTGTTTGTTTAATTCGTCGCCAGGACGGCTGGAGGAGATTTGATTTTAAGATTCGCATGGATCGCTCTGCTGTTTGCGCTCGTGTCTCTGGTGCGCGCCCAGGATACGGGACTCGTCAAGGACATTGAGGTTCACGGCAACGTGCGCATCTCCAAGGAGGCGATACTCTCATCCGTTTCGACGCGCATTGGGCAGCCTTACAGCGAGGAGAAGCTGGCATCGGATCGGCTCGCCCTCAACGATTTGGGCTTCTTCTCGGCGGTCGACATCACCGGGCACGTTCTGGACAACGGCGGTTGGGATGTCGTCATTCAGGTGTCTGAGAACCCGGTGATCAAGGAGATCACTCCCATCGGCAACTCGGTCATCTCTAACGCCGACATTTTGAAGGTGCTTTCCAAGAACATCCAGGTGGGAAGCATTTTCAACTTCAAAGACGCGGACCCGAGCGTGCGCGCCATCGAGAAGCTCTATCTGGATCGCGGCTATTTCGCCGTGGTGACGAACTTCGGACCGCTTGCGGATTCGTCGGGGACGCTCGGAATCACCATCGTCGAAGACAAAGTCGGCTATGTTTCGGTGGAAGGCAACCATCTGACCAAGGACTGGGTCATGAAGCGGCTGATCAAGACCCGAAGCGGCGAGACATTCAGCGTTGCCAAGTGGCGCAACGACCTTCGAAGGGTAGCCAACACGCAGTGGTTCGAATCGGTCCATTCCCAGGAAGACCCAAACCGCCAGCTTGGTCAGATCGACCTGACCGCCGTGGTGAAAGAGCAGAAGACGGGCTCGATCAACTTTGGCGTGCAGCTCGACCCAGAGTCTTCTCTCGCCGGAATCATCAAATACACGCAGGCGAACCTGGGAGGAACCGGCCAAAGCGTCGACATCAACCTGCTTGAGACCCTTTCCAATACGGGTCCCAGCGTGAGCATCGACTACGCAAACCCGTTCATCGACAATCACGATACAACGCTGCGGGCTTCCATCTATAGCCGCCTGGTGTACCGCTTTGGAAACAACCTCTTCAACAGCGATTTCTTGAACAATGGCAAGCCGTATGACGAGCGCCACACCGGTGCGACTCTTGGCTTCGTTCGTCCGCTCAGCGACTATCTTTCCGTCGGCTATGCGCTCCGCGCCGAGTATGTGAAGACGGAGAACCTGAACAACCTGCTGGACTCGCTTCAAACGCCGAACGATCCTTCAGACGATCAGATGACGAACAACTTCATCCAGCAGGATGGACAGATCGTCAACGCCACCTTTGCTCTGACCCGGAACCGGCGAGACGTGGATTTGGATCCATCGCGCGGCGACTTCCTGCAGCTCTCGTTCGAGCCCGGCTACTCGGATATCACGCACGTTGGCGGACTGACGACGGGCACCGACGTTCTCGGCTCGCACTTCTGGACTCGCGCGTCCGCCGACTACCGGCTGTACTGGTCGCCAGACAAGCCCCGAGGAATGGAGCTGGACGCGCCGCGAAAGGTAGTGGCCTTCAGAGTGCGGTACAGCACCATCACGGGAACGGTTCCTTACTTCGAGCAGTTCTTTGCGGGCGGCTCGGACACTCTTCGCGGCTACCCCGACGACCGGTTTTGGGGCAAGCAGTCCCTTTTGACGAACCTGGAGCTGCGCTATCCGTTGCAGAAGACCTTCAGCCTGATCGGCTTTATCGACTACGGCGGCGCTTGGGGCGGATACGGAACGATCCAGAACTTTACGCAGGACTCGTCTTTCAAGATGCACCTTGGCTACGGTCCCGGAGTCAGCTTCCGCTCTCCGCTCGGGAACATTCAGCTGTTCCTTGGGTTTAACGAAAACGGCGGATCGCAGGCTCACTTCCTTATCGGCAACTCGTTTTGAGGCAGAATTAGCACATGAAGTTTGACAAATTAGGTTGGGTTGTGGCGGCCGGGTTGGCCAGCGCAATCTTCGTTAGCGGATTCCAGAACTCGAATCCAAAGTTCGCGAACGTGGACATCTCCAAGATCGGGCAAGACAGCGAGCTTGCCAAAAAAGATAACGACGCTCTGCAGAAGTTCGGCACGGCCCGTTTCGATGTGATCAGGTTTATCCAACAGAACCTGGCAATGCTGCCGGATGACGCGAAGCGATACGCCGATCTGAAGACAAGGCCGACCATCGATCAGACTGCGATCCAGAAGATCGAGTCGGATGCCACTACTCAAGCCGCCAAGCAGCGCGACCTAATTGGCAAGCCTTCTCCGACCACAGAGGAACAGGCTCAACTGAAAGAGTTCAACGATAGACGGGCCGCGAACCAGCAGTTTCTGCAGACCTTGGATGCCCAGTATCGGCGAGAGATCGACGATAAGTCTCAGACGTTGAGGAACGAGGTCTTGGACAAGGTGAGAGCCTCGATCAAGGATATCGCTTCCCGCCAAGGCTATTCGGTCGTCTTTAACGTGGAAAGCGCTCCTTATGCGGCAAACGACATCACACCTGAGGTCGTGAAAGCCGTAGGTAAGTAGGGGCTTTTGGAAAGCCCAAGGAGTCGATGAAACAGATTCGGTTTCTCCAGTTGGGTTGGGCGGCGTTTCTCGCGCTGGCGGCGGTCATGGTTGGGGTCGGTTTTCAGACCCCAACCGAAAAGATCGGGGTTGCGGACATCAACCGCTTGATGGTGGACAGCGACTTTGGCAAGTCCCTGCAGGCACAGTTGGACAAAATGCGCGCAGCACGCCAGGACCTGCTCAGCTTCATCGATTCCAACCGGGTCATTACCATGGATCAGGCGTATCAGTTGCGGGATCTCAGTCTGAAGCCGAGTCTTACGAAGGAGGAGCAAGCCCAGCTCGACAGCCTGAAGGCCGCGATTGTCGCTGCCAGCAAGAAATGGACGGAGCTTGCCACGAAGCCCAACATGACCCCGGAAGAGAGGACGCTGGTCCAAGACTATGCGGATCGGGCTCAAAAGATGGCACAGACTGGAAACCGCTGGGTCCAAGACTTTTCGAACGACCTTGCGGATTGGGCCGCCAAGCAGAAGGCGGACGGAAACCAGCGAGCCCGCGGCGCCATCCAGGACGTGGCCAAGGCTCAGGGCTACACGATGGTGTACGACAGCGTTTTCGCTCCATACGGAGCGAATGACCTTACGGACGCCGCTCTGGCCGCAATGAATGCCAAGAAGTAGATGCGTTTTCTTGGGAGTTCTTCTCGTTGGGTGCGGCGTCTCCCAACCCAGAGTCTGGGTTGATCTGGATAGGGCCATCCTTCTTACACCGGAGACCAAGGCCGCCGCGGTTTCCCTGCCGAAGCCCCCGCCGGGCATGCCGGCGAAATCGTTTGTGCTGCCGGGCCGCTCGCGCGAGGTTGTAGGGAGCGCCGCTTCGCCGGGAGTCGCCAAACCGAGGCAAGCCGCGACGGAGATCCAGGACCGCTCGCTCAGGACCCTGCGAGAGCGGTTGCTCAGAGTCTATATGCGGCAGGCGGATCTCTACCAGCGGCAGCAAGAAACGCTGACGGGCGATCTCAACAAGAAAGCTCTCACCGCTTTGACGCCTCGACTCCGGGAAGCCTTCGAAGAATATGCAAGGCGAAGGATGCCTCTGATCACTCGGCTGGTGTTCTTGGTGGGCTTCCCCGACTCCAATCCGACGTCGGCCCCTCCGCCTGAGGGTCTACAGCCTGTTCCGAAACGGAGATGGCTCGAGGGGAACGAGCTTCGCTCGCAGATAGCCGCACTCGATCTGGCTTATTCAAAGCAGGTGGCGGACTTTCTATCCGAAATCGCCCATATGGCCGCGGAGGATCGGTTGGCGCTCCTGAAGAAGGTGGACGACTATCGCCGGCAATTGATGGATCAGGCCCTGAAGGAGGCTGTGAATCCGATGAAGTCCGGCACCCCGCTCACGCTGCGGCTATCAGGATCGAGCGCGGTGGAGCTGCCGCCGGTCCCCGATCAGAAGCTGGACCTACCTGCGGCCCCCGCACCCTCGCCAGCTCCACAGGTAGAGTCGGAACGGGCCTTTTACGAACGCGAGCAGAGTCGAAGGCTTATGGGGAAGCAGCTTCAGATATGGCTGGCTCTCCAAGGGAAAGCGCTGGCGCCTCAATCAGGGCGCGGCATTCCCGACGAGACACAGGAGTTTGTGGATTGGATTCGAAGGCAAAGGGCTGGACTTTAGCGGAGTTGGCGAGCGAGCTGGGAGGCGAGATGAGGGGTCCAGCGGACCTTGTCATCGCGCGGCCGGTGGAGGCCAATGGCGACGATCCTCACGGGTTGGCATTTGCCGAGAGCGCGGAGTATCTCAGGACGGCGATCGGCTCGAACGTGGGCGCCGTGCTCACGAAGCCTGAATTCGACACCGCGGATAAGCCCGCCATCTTGGCGGAGAATCCGAGGGAGGCCTTCGCCAGGTTCCTGACGATGTGCCTTCGTCCGCTGCCCTTCGAGGTGGGAATCCATCCCACTGCCGTGGTATCCGAGTCGGCGTCGGTGAGCCCGCTGGCTTCGGTCGGACCTTACGCGGTCGTCGAAGCTCTCGTAGTCATTGAAGACGGCGTACGTGTGTACCCTGGAGCGTACATAGGAGAGGAGTGCCAGCTTCGAAGGGGCGCGACCGTCTATCCGCATGCCGTCCTCTATCAAAACGTGGAGGTCGGCGAGCGGTCGATCATCCATTCCCACGCAGTGATTGGCGCGGACGGGTTCGGTTTCACGTGGAACGGTGAGAAACATGTGAAGATTCCCCAGGTTGGGCGGACGGTAATCGGGGCAGACGTAGAAGTTGGCGCCTGCACTACGATCGATCGAGCCATGATGGGTGAGACCAGGATTGGCGATGGAACGAAGATCGACAATCAGGTGCAGATCGGACACAACACCCAGATTGGTCCTCACACGGTCATCGCGGCCCAAGCAGGCATCAGCGGAAGCTGCACTGTGGGGGCGCGCTGCACTTTCGCGGGTCAGACGGCAATGGTGGACCACTGTACGCTTGGGGATGACGTGACGTTGACGGGTCGGGCGGCAACCTCGGCGGATCTGTTGAAGCCCGGCGCCTACCGCGGAGCCCCTGCCCTTCCCTACATGGAGCAGTTGCGGTATGAAGCATCGCTGCGTAGGGTTCCGGACCTGATGCAGCGGGTGCGGGAGCTGGAAAAGAAGCTGGAAGCCTTGGAGAAGCAGAGTGCTCATTGAAAGACGCACCCCTCGAAAGACTCTGGTCTTCGAGGGTCGCGGCTTGCACACCGGGGAGCCGGTGACGATGACGATCCATCCGGCCAGTGACGGGATTCACTTTCGGCTTGGTTCCGAGCGCACCAAAGCTGCTCCTGAGAACGTTTCAGATACGACCCGGTCGACTCGCCTCGGCTCCATCGGCACCATCGAGCATCTGATGAGCGCGTTCTGCGGCCTCGGCGTGACGGATGCGGAGGTCGAGCTAACCGCGGGCGAAGTTCCGGGCATGGACGGAAGCGCCCTTCCCTACGTTCAGGCGATGCAGGCGGAGGGCTTTGAAGCCGTCGGCGCCCGGGAAATGCCGGAGCTGTTTCGAAGGGTGTTCTTTCAAGACAACCAGGTGAGCGTCGCCGTCAGCAAAGGTCATGGAAGCTGGCGGTACGAGTACCTGACAGGAGACCGGTGGCCCAAAGAGCAGGTCTGGGAGACCCATCAGGTTCTGGAGGATTACTCGGGCCAGGTCGCGCCGGCACGTACCTTTGCCTTTAGTGAGGAGGTGCCGGTGCTGCTTCACATGGGCTTGGGTCAGGGCCTCGACGAGAGCTCTGTGCTCATCCTTGGATCTGAAGGCTACGAGAACGAGGCTCGCTTCTGTGACGAACCCGCCCGGCACAAATTGCTGGACGTGCTGGGTGACCTGTATCTGGCGGGCGTTCCCGCGAACCACTTATCCGTGGTGGCGACACGGAGTGGCCACAAGGCGAACGTGAAAGTGGCCGGAATGATCCTGGAGAGCCTGTCCTGAGCCTGTACGACAAAGTCGTCCGCCCTCTGGCCTTTCGCTTTGACGCGGAGACGGTTCATGAGCGGGCGATGGCGGCGCTCCAAAAAGGAATCTTCAGGGCCCGGCAGTTCCAAGACCCCCGCCTCAGGCAAGAGTTGTTTGGGGTGTCCTTTTCGAATCCGCTAGGCCTGGCCGCTGGATTCGACAAAAACGCGGTGGCGCTGAACTACTGGGACCGGCTGGGCTTTGGCTTCGTTGAGTGCGGGACGATAACCTTTCACGCGCAGCCGGGCAATCCAAGGCCGCGACTCTTCCGGCTGCCGGAAGACAAGGCTCTGATCAACCGCATGGGCTTCAATAACGACGGCGCGCGGGCCGTAGCCACTCGCATAGCCGAAGCTAAGCCGAAGATTCCGGTCGGTATCAACTTGGGCAAGTCGAAGATCACAGAGCTTCAGGATGCAGCAGGCGACTACCAAGAGAGCTACCGGCTGCTGCACCGGCTTGGGGACTACTTTGTCGTCAACGTCTCGTCACCCAACACGCCCGGACTGAGGTCGCTTCAGAACAAGGAGTCTCTGCGTGAGATCGTCGCGGCGATGAAGGAGGTCGATTCTTCGCGGCCCTTGTTCATCAAGGTGGCTCCAGACCTCGAATTTGCGGCTTTGGACGACGTCGTCGATGTAGCGCTTCAGGCGCAGGTCACGGGGTTGGTCGCGACAAACACGACGCTTTCTCGGGAGAGCCTCATGCATGATCCCGGCGAGGCCGGCGGTCTTTCGGGTCAGCCTCTCCGGGAGAGATCGTCCGAGGTCATTCGTCATCTGTATAGGTCAATGCCAAGAAACATGATTCTAATGGGTGTCGGTGGAATCTTTAACGGCACGCACCTCTACGAGAAGATTCGATGCGGAGCCCACCTCTGCCAGGTGTACACGGGCTGGATCTATGGCGGGCCCCATATGGCGCCCGACACTTTGGAGCAGCTGGTGATGCTGATGCAGCGTGACGGCGTCTCCTCGTTGGCGGAGCTGCGCGGAAGCGCATCCTAGCCGGGAAGCTGCGGTCTCTCTAGATTCGGTGTGTTCCGGGTGGCAGCCTCTTGGTGACATCTTTCCAGTGCAGCTCTGCCGGGATGGGTGTTTCGATCGTGAGACGATCGGAGTCGTATTCAACTCTTAGAAGGCCGTTTGGATGAGCGATTCTGGCGTCGAACCGTCTTAAGGAACCGGGATTCGGTGAGATTCGGCACCTCTTCCATGCCACGGCTGTGCTTGTGACGCCCGCGACAATCTGAAAGAAGCCGAGAATGGGATGAGCCGACCAGGCATGGCAGTCGCTTCGAACAGGCGGAGGGTTCTCGGCAAACGTCGTGAGTCCGTCCTCAATCATCTCCTTCCATGGCGCCAGCAGCTGCATGTAGTCCACGCTGCGCATGGCCAAGTGCTTGTAGTAGCTGAAGTAGTAGGTGGTCGTTGCTGCGCCGGCTGCTTCCAGGGCTTCGGCGGGCCATGGATCGATGGGCAATCCCAGTTCGTGCTGAAGGAGGCGGTAAAGGGCCTCGCCATGCTCGCTTGGGAGGTAGTCGGGATCGTCTCGGTGACAGACAAGGCCATCGGGCCGTTTGATGTAATCCTTCTTGAGGCGATCGATTCGTGGGGCTAACAGGTCGTCAGGACTTAGGAGCCTCGACAGATGCTGCCGTGACAGGTCCAGGGTCAGCCTGTGCATTGTGGACCTAGGGCCTCCCGGCGGAACGCCGTGCTGCCAACTGGGAACCCAATCGCCGAAGTTCCAGTGCATCTCGAGGCCGGTCTTTTCCGGCCCCATGATGTCCCGGAACGCTCGCAAAATCGATTCGGTATGCGGCTTCGATACCTGTGACGCCGAATACAGGATCTGATCCTGCTGCATCAGGAGCCACCAGAGGCTGAAGGGCGGAATGACTTGAGTAACGCGGTTGGGATAGCGGCTCTGAGTGAGGCCGTTGTCCATGATCGACCAACCGAACTGCTCAACGGCGTTGTCTGCCAGTGCTCGGTCTCGCCCGAGATAGTAGGCGATGAGAGCCTGAATCCTTGTGTCGCCTGCGTACTGCAGCTGCTCATAGTAGGGGCAGTCGAAGAAGGTCTCCCCTGCGCAACGCTCCGCCGTGCGGATCGATACGTCCCAGATCGGCTTCACCCAAGGGTCATCCGCATCGAAGGAGGACTCAACTTCATAGGGGTAGCCGGTCTCAATGGTCTCGATATCCACTTCGATGGGTTCCGAGCTTTCGATACGAACATACCGAAAAGTCCTCCACCAGAGAGGTTCGAACGTGGCGCCGGAAGCGGGCAGGACGACGATGTCCTGATACCCTCGGATCTCTTTTCCGGCGACGTCATTTCGATTGCCTTTAGGATCGGCCGAGTCCTTTCGCCATAGCGCTTCCGCATAGGTTATCTTGACCTCTGCTCCCGCCGGACCCGAAATCTGCAGTCTAGGATAGGCGCACAGCAGCTCCCTAAAATCCAAGAGGAGCGGAGTATCTGGCCGCACGGAGAAAGGGCCGGTTTGAACCAGGAGATCTTGGCTCTTGCCTTGAGAGTCGCCGCTAAAGCCCCGCCGGATCGCGGGCCTTGCTTCCTGCGGGCGATAGAGCATAAGAGGGATGGAGCGCGGGATGAGAGCCCAGAATGGCTCAAACGTGGCGCCCCTTGGAGCCGCACCGCGAACCTTGTATGGGGTCCGCCAACCAAGGTCGCTTCGATTTGGCAGGCTCATCCAATCTCCGCCTCGCCAGATCTCGCCCGGGCCCACTTCGATATAAAACTCTCGGCCGTGCGAGTCAAACGGACCAAAGTCCCATTCACCGACTCGGGCAATCTCCCACTCGCCGGGCGTGTTCAGGCGCTCGGCGAACTCCGAATCGCCGGTGTCGACGAGGAAGGCGGTTCGAAGGCTGATCTGGGCCATCGGCGCCATCCAACCAAAGTTCCACACCAGAGCCCAGAGAGTGTTCTCGCCGGTTTGAAGAAAGGGGGAGAGATCTACGGTTTCATAGAACCAGTGCTCGAGGTCCCCTCGTTGGGGCCCAAAGCACACAAGCCGATCGCCTACAAAGAGCTTGTAACGTTGGTCGGCGGAAACTCGTATCGGCAGTCGATCCGGGACGCTTTCCAGATTCAATCGGAGGCGAAGGCAGAACACGCCGAGGTCTTCCCGCGGGTCAAAGGCGTACGAGACCCAGTGGGCCTTCCATCCATCCATGGCCCATTCTATCAAGCGTGCTTGTTCCAGATAGGTGGCCCGATGCACCGGAAGGCTTCCTCAACGGGCCCGGCTTGGGGGGAGGCCCGTATCAGGAGGAGACCTACTTGGCGAACGCGTGCCACGCAAAGTAGGCAGACATGCCCAGCCCGTAGATGGCGATCACGAGTCTCAGCCTGTTCGGATCGAACCTTTGGGAGATCCTGGCTGCAAAGAAGCCCCCCACCAGCGAGCCCAAAATGACCCACAGAGCCGGTGTGGGCATCACGAGGCCCTTGAACACGAACACAATGGAGCAGGTGAAATTCACCAGCAGCGAGAGCCAGTTCTTGATCGCGTTCAACTCGTGGACGTTGCCTTCGATGTAGAGCGCAAAGCAGCCGAGCATCATGATGCCCATTCCAGCACCAAAGTAACCACCATAGACGCTCACGAGAAACTGTAGCAAAACGCCTGCCCACACTGGCAGCGTCCTGCCGCCCTTGCCAACCAGTGCCTTCACTTTGGGCTGAAAGAGAAGCAGCAAGGCGGCCAAGAAGATAAGGAACGGGATGACCTCTTTGAACACCGCGTCGGAGGTGTTCAGCAGGAGCAGCGAGCCGGCCACCGACCCAATCGCGGTCGGCAGGAGGAGCGCACGCAGGTAGTGTCCCGTCTTCTGGAAGAGGTTTTTGAACCCGAATCCGCCTGCCAGCGAGCCAGGAAAGAGGCTCACCGAATTCGTGGCGTTGGCTATCCGTTCGGGCAGGCCAATCCCAAAAGTCAGGTACGGAAAGCTGATGAGAGAACCCCCTCCGGCCACCGCGTTGATGCCGCTCGCGACCGCGCCAACCACAAAGAGAGTGATCGCTTGGAGTGGGGTCAGAGCTGCTCCAGTAGGCCGGCCATTTCGATGGCCGCCAGAGCCGCCTCTCGACCTTTGTTGCCGTACTTAAGGCCTGCCCGATCCAAGGCTTGATCCTGAGTATCCGGAGTGAGAATGCCCCACGCGATCGGCGTCGAGTATTGGTTTTGCAGCGCCATCAAAGCACCGCTCACATCTCCTCCCAACAGCTTTGCGTGAGGCGTTTGGCCTTGCAGGATGCATCCCAGGGCAATGACTCCGTTCGGGGGCGAGTCGCCGGATAGAAGCTTTTTGCAGGCAACCGGGATCTCCCACGATCCGGGCGTGTGGACCACCGTGATCTCGGGGTCTCCGTGGCTCTTGAACTCGGCCAAGGCGCCCTCGAGAAGCTCCTTGGTGATCAGCTCGTTCCACCGGCTTACGACAATCGCAAACCGCTTTCCGGAAGCGTCCATTCGGCCGAAAAACTCCTTCACTCTTTCAGATTATGGCTTTTTGGAGCTCGAAGCCTCCTGAACGGCCTTCAAAACCTCCGCTTGGAAGGCGGCTCGATGGGACGAATCGAAGCCGAGCCAAAGCTTGGCCACCTTGCCCTGGCCGTCGATCAGATAGAACATCGGAGTCGCCGGCGGGTTGAGGAGAGCAAGGAGCCGCCCGCTTCGGTCCGTGTAACCGCCATTCCCGGTCCAGAACACTGGGGTTCCGTCCTGGATAGTTTTAAGAAAGGCGAGGGCGCCAAGGCTGGCCGCGGAGTCTGTGTCGAGGACGGCAAAGATGAACGGCTTATGGCCGGCTACCGCCGCCAAGTCGACGGTTTGGCGTCCGTTGGGAGTGGTCCAGCCGTTGGTCGGGGCAGGCTTGCCGATTTGGAGGGGCATCTCCATTCTTGGGAGGGCGTAGGGCACGAATCCAACGGGCAGCGTGGTCAGAAAGTCCTTCAGCTTAAGGTTCGCCGGGAAGGTGAACGGCTTGAAGTGCCACTCGTAGTCGGCGCCGCCACCACGGGTCGGCACCGTCTTCTTTCGGAAGTAAGTCAGCCTTCCCTTGGAATCGACGTCCGCCCAAGCGTCCATCTTCCCCATCATCGTTCTTGCCGAGATGTGCAAACGATCCCCTGCAGCCGACGAGGTGACATCTGTGGTGCGGTCGAAGATGGTCCGCAAATCCGGAAAAAGCAGCGGCGTTGGTAAAGTCGAATACGCCATGCCGCTGATCTCCGACGGATAAGTCGCCAATCGGTGAAGCGAGGGCAGCTCCTCGTAAGTCTTCGTGCCACGTTCGATCTCCACGTATCCTGCTTCGGTCGACGAGATCGAATAATTGGCTCTTCCGCCGCGAGCTCGGAAAAGCAGTCTCTGGGGCCTTTGGACCGTGATCGAGCCGGTGGATAGGTCGTGGCCGTTCAGCTTCGTGGAGAAACTCACCTGAAAGCTCTGGTGAGCAGCCATAAAAGCCCGGTAACGGCCAAAGGCATCGGTGTGCGGCGGCCGCGCGCCAAGAAGAGCTGCGAGTATGAGCGTCATGTTTTCCCCTGCAGGGCATTATGACGACGAAGTCTCGGTCAGTGGGGATTCTGCTTTTTCGTCTGGGACCGAATTCAGCTTATCGATCGATTTGATGGTGTAGAGCTCCAGCAAGGCTAACGTTGGCGCCAAATCCGGTGTGGCGAACTTCTTAAGCGTTCGGATCTGCTCCAGATCGCGCTTGTCCCACCAAGCCTGCTCCGTTTCCCTCGCGTAGTCGTTCGCGTGCTCCACGATCAGACGGCCGTGGTTCGCCATCGCAACCTGCGCGTACCGGAACCGGGACTCGTCATGGAGCATCTCGGCTGCTTCGAACTCGGCGACCAAAGCATGGATGGTAAACAGGACGGCTCTGCCCCAAGCTCCCTGGGCCTTGTAGTCAAACGCCTGCCTGTAGAAGAAGAGACGAAGGCCGTCTAGAATCGACACTCGATCTTGGGCGATGCCCGCGGAGAGTGCGGTGAGCGTCGCTTTCGCGTCGTCGATAGTGAGCTGCAGGCTCAGGGTCTCTTCGTTGAGCAGCTGTTTCAGATCCTCTCTGAGGAGCGGCTCCAGCGCGGACCTCAATTCGTCCCGCATCTTTTGCCGTTCGGCTTGAGCACGCCGCATGTTCTGCGCGAGCATGAGACCCACCACAGCGGCCGAAACCAGGCAAAAGATGCCTGCCACCCAACGAACGTCGTTTGCGGAGGCCCTCGCGTCGGCCGCCTGCTGCCGAAACGAGTCGACCAGAGACCGGTACGTCTCGTTTCGGGCCTTTTCCGCTGCAAGAGCTTTTCTGGCAAGGGCGATGTGCAGCTGTTCCCGAAGGGGAGCCGTCCGAGTTACTCCTGATGTGGACGCCGTAGGCGCCGGGCCTCCTTGCGCAAGGCACGACGCAAATGCCGACGCGAGCAGCAACGCCACGAGGAGCCGCCTCATATTCCGCATCTTAAACCCCACGAGCCTCCTCAGTGAATAGCAACCGATTTGCGACTTCAGAAAACACAAGTTCCGCCAAGGTCTCGGAACTATTATTGGCGTCTACCACGGTCCAGCGTTGCGGATCTTGACGTGCGAGCTCCAGGAAACCGTCCCGAACCTTCCTATGGAACTCCAAAGGATGAGCGTCGATGCGGTCTTTGGATGTGAGGCGGGCAAGACCCACTTCCGGGTCCAGATCGAAGAGAATCGTGAGGGTTGGCTTGAGCCCATGGGTGGCGAAGGAGTTTGCGGTCCGGAGGAAATCCAGGCCGAGGCCGCGGGCATAGCCCTGATACACCAGGGTCGAATCGGCGAACCGGTCGCACAAAACGACGTCGCCCCGATCCAAAGCGGGACCGATGATCGTTTGGACGTGGTTTGCCCGGTCTGCAAGAAAGAGCAGAACCTCGGTTTCTGGCGAGAGATCCTCGCCATGCAGCAACAGCTCGCGAATCTTGGCTCCCAGGCTCCCGGCCCCCGGCTCGCGAGTGCAGAGGACGGTTGCTCCCTTCTGCCGCAGGCGTTCAGCGACCGACTTCAGCGCCGTGCTCTTCCCTGCTCCCTCCGGGCCCTCGAACGTGACGAACATCCGAGGGCAGTGTAACCCGATGGCTGTGAGTTAGACTTCGGGGGGAAGCCGTATTAGGTGATGGTGCACGAATCGATGGAGATGGATCTGCGGGGGCTCCTCGGGGCTGACGCGGTGCTGGCCGGCGACGCCGCGTCTCGAGCCTACGACTGCGACGCCTACACTGTAGAACGCTCCCATCCAACCGCGGTGGTCTTGCCCTCGAACACCGAGCAGGTGGCGGCCGTGGTGCGTTGGTGCAACAAGAACGATGTTCCATTCACGGCGCGGGGCGCGGGAACCGGCCTCAGCGGGGGCGTCTTGCCTGCTTTGGGCGGCGTCGTCATCTCTACGAAGAGGATGAAATCGATCTTGGAGATCGACATCCCCAACCGGCGTCTGTGGGCTCAGTCGGGAGTTGTCAACAAGAAGATCTCAGAGGCCGTCAAGGATCATGGGCTGCACTTCGCGCCAGACCCCTCCTCCCAGACTGTATCCACGCTCGGGGGCAACATCGCGGAGAACGCCGGCGGGCCGCATACGCTCAAGTACGGCGTGACCACTCAGCATGTTTTGGGGCTGACCATGGTGAACACGGATGGAGAAACCGTCCGGCTGGGCAGTCCGGTGAGCGGCGCGCCTGGCCTCGATCTGGTCGGGCTGGTGGTCGGCGCGGAAGGCACGTTGGGCGTGGTGACGGAGGCGTTGGTGAAGCTGACCGAGAACCCGACGGCTGTGGAGACGGCGCTGATCGCCTTTCCGGGGATTCGAGAGGCCACGCAAACGGTCGCCGACATCATTGCGAGCGGGACGATCCCGGCGGCGTTGGAGATGATGGATAAGGGCGTCTTGCGGGCTGTCACCATGGCGTTCTCGCTGACCTATCCTTCGTCTGCCGAAGCGCTGCTGCTCGTGGAGTGCGACGGCAAAGGGCCGGGGTCGGTGGAACGCGTGGAGGCTGAAATGGCCACGGTCCGCGACATTTGCCAGAAGAACGGAGCCCTCGATATTCAGTATGCGAAAGACGAAGCGGAGAGAGCGCGGCTTTGGGTCGTTCGGAAGAAGGGTATCGGCGCCATGGGAAGGCTCGCGCCGAGCATCGTCACCCACGATGGCGTGATTCCCCGTTCCAAGCTTCCAGAGATGCTGGATTACGTCTACAAGGTGGCGAGTGAGAAAAAGCTGGGGATCGCCAACATCTTTCACGCGGGCGACGGCAACCTCCACCCGTGCTTCTATTTCGACGACCGCGATCCGGATCAGGTGAAGCGGGTGGTCGAGGCCGGCGAAACCATTATGGAGCGGTGCATCGAGCTGGGCGGGAGCATCACGGGGGAGCACGGGATCGGCGTGGA
>DASZPA010000093.1:0-19921 GCA_035550555.1 Fimbriimonas sp. | reverse complement strand
GCTCTGAATCCAAAGGTCGCAGTGTTCTTCGTCGCGTTCGTTCCGCAGTTCGCCGATCCCAAGTTGGGGCGCTTTCCGTTGCAGATCGCCTTGCTCGGGTTCATCCATCAGGGAATCGGATTGGTTTGGCTCTCGCTTGTCGCGTGTCTGGCCGGGAGCTTGGCCCATGCTTCCAAGCGCAGCGGCTTCAAAACCTTTCAGAGATGGTTCAGCGGGAGCATTCTCGTCTTGCTGGGCGGACGCTTGCTTACGCTTCAAGCTTCCAATCGATAGAACCAGTTAGATCCTTTGAGGATTTGTTACGTCAAATGAAGTAGAGGACCAATCATCAGAGGTTAGCGACGTGGCAAAACATATCTGTCCTTACTGTGAGAACGAGACCGGCGGAGCAGACCCCTGCCCTTGGTGCGGCGGATCGATGGGAGTGGTAGCCAATGGTCCTGCTCCCGAGCCCGTCGTGATCCATGAGCGCGACTCCTTCAACTGGTGGGCGGTCGCGGCGGTCTTGGTGCTGCTCGCCTTCTTGGGCCTTACCGTGTACCAACGCCGAAATCGACCATCCACAACCGTGGTGGCCGAGGCCCAAGACATACCTTCGAAAAAGCTGATTCGCCCCGCACCGTCCATTTTCTCGGCTGGGGCGGAGCCTCAGGTTCTGAACGGCGAGACAATCTACGCAACGGACAACGAGCCGGTGTCCCCGGCCGGCCCCGCGCCAGCCCCCGGAAGCGAGATAGACCCGTTGGATCAGGCGGACATCAATGATTTTGAGGGCCTGCCGCCTGCCATCAACCAGCAAGTCCAAGAGGGCAACGAACCAGAACCAACGGGAGCAGCCGTCATGCTGGCCGACGCGCAGGTGGCGAGCCAGGACGATGGCGAAGGTCGCGAGCTCGCCGTGGGGATGGTCACCGTTGTGAACAACAGCCCTTACGACATCTCGAACTTTAGCCTGACCCTGGCTACTCCGGACGGCAATTATCGCCTCAGGCCCTTCACAGGAAGCTTCGAGAACCCGATCGACATTACCGACCGGCGCATCCCTCCTGGAGGCTATATGCAGGTGCCGGTGATGTCCGACGGTCTGTACCTTAACAGCGATCCGGGCAGCCCCGTTTCGGTGTCGGTCGAAGCGACCGAGAACGGACTTATCGCAACCGACCAAACGACCATCAACTAGCAGCCTTTGCGAAACGACAACTATCCCAGCTCCTCGCAGATCGTCCGCAACCTTTCGGACATCACCTCCAAATTCGAAGTGATCTACGCGGAGGGCAAGTTTCGCATTCTGAAGTTCGCCCCGCCGTACTTTGGCGGATACGAATACTGGGTCGTGAATGAGAAAGGATTTATGTGGGAGCCGGCGTTGAGCCCTGAAGACGGATTGTCCTACCTGGAATCCGACGAAGCCAAAGAGTACAACTCAACGGCCTAGACGCCGGAAGAACCTCGGCAGGTCGCGGGGCCTCAGGTTCCGGTAATCGCCCAGCGCCGAGGCTCCAGTAAGAGTTGTCGGCTTGCCTGTTTCCTTGCCCGTCGCCTTGTGCCATTCCTCCACGGACTTGAAGGCGTGTTGCCCCTCCACGAACGGGGGATTCAGCTTCGAGCGAAAGGAGTTACCTACGAAGCGGATCTGCTCGTTTTGGGCGAAGTTGTCCGCCATGAAGACCGCGCTGGTACCGGCGATCTCGACAACGTTGTCTTGGAAGAGCCCTGCCTCCAATCTTTGCGCGGGGAGCGGCTCCTTGTCGTCGCGGATGAAAGTCGCGAAAAGCAGCCCGTTACTGTTTCCCCGGGGTCCGTCCTCGGTGCAGACGGCAAGGTTGCGCTTGATGGAGCAGTGGTAAAGCCCGGAACCCCAGACGACGAAACCGAAGCCCACTGCATTGCCTCCCGGCCGCCTTCCGTCGTTCACGCTGACCGAATCTCTCATCACGTTGTCGTGGGTCCTGGGGGCGAAGGGGTAGTCGCAGTGCATGTACCCAGGTCCGTCGTTATCGAAGGAAAGACAGTGTTCGACCGTGCAGGCAACCGACCCTCCATCCAGGTCGAACCCTCCTGAATCGCTCTTGCCGCGAGTTCCGCCGGCAATGCAATAGCGGAAGGTCACGTTCCTGGCACACCATGCCCACATCCCGAGCGCCCCGGCCTTGCCGACGTTGTTGGTTGCCCGGCAAAACTCGACCGTCGCTCCATCGACGCCCGAGAGCACCATGCCGGTCCCGTCATAATTGCCGGAGAGGTCGCAGTCGGAGATCCGCAGATCGTGGTGCGAGTAACCTTTGCCGGCGTAGGAGATGCCATCTTCCGTGGTTATTCCCGCCCCGAAATTGCCGTGGACGTGGACGTGACGGATCCGAACACGATCGAACCCGCCCAAGCCTCCCTTCGGAGTCGCCATCGCGATTCCGTCCGACCCGAATCCGGAAATGTCGAGCTTGTCGATCAGAACGGCGTTCGCCTGCTTACCGGGGCGCCCGAGGAGAAAGACACCATGATGACCGCCGATCTTTCCATGAGCCCGGCCGCGAAGCAGGAGGTTCTCGACGACGATGCCGCCGCAGCGAAGGGTGATGGCGGAGGCTTTTGGAGATTCAATCGTCGCCGGCTTTCCAACGGACCGGATGATGACGGGGCGGCTGCGAGTTCCGCCCTTCGAGAGGGTCAGCGTTCCGGCGAAGACGGCGCCCGATCGCAGGTTGATCCAGTCGCCCGGAAGGTAATCCTCTCTGGAGGCCCGTTCCAGCGACCGCCACGCGTGACGCGGGGATCTTCCGTTGGCGAGGTCGTTTCCAGTTGGTGAGACAAAGAAGCTGCGCCCGCTCGCAATTAGCAGCAGGGCGGTGGTCATCGGTTCAGCGTACCCATGGCGAGGTAGCCTGACTTGCAGCGTGGCTCACGTCTCCTTCCAGATCCTCGAAGTTCAGAAGCTTTATCCCCTTGCCATCAGCCGCGGAACCATGTCCAGTTCCGAAAACCTGTTCGTGTCGGTGACGGACGGCGACTGCACAGGGATCGGCGAGCTCTCGCCGGCTACGGGTTCGGCTTGGACCGCCGAACGCGGCCAAGCACAAATCGCCAGCCTGTTTGAAACTTTCCAAGGCGAATTGCCTGCCCCTCACGATGCTTACGAGGCGATGAGACGTGCGGCGCTGGACCCTCCGGCGATAGCCGCACTCGACGTGGCGCTGTGGGATCTGTTGGCGAAGAAAGCGAATATGCCGCTTTACAGACTGCTGGGCCTTCCGCGGCGCGCCGTTCCGACCAGCGTCACCATCGGGCTGAATCCTCCGGAAGTCACAAAGGAGCGCGTCCCCGACATTCTCCGGCGAACCGGAGCCAAGTGCCTCAAGATCAAGCTTGGCTCGCCAGAGGGTCGCGAACACGACAAGGAGCACTTCTTGGCCGCTTCGGCGGCTGCCTCTCCGTTCCATTGCAAGCTGCGAGTCGACGCGAACGGGGGCTGGACGCCCGGAGAGGCCAAAGAGATGATCCGTTGGCTTTCAGAGCGAGGTGTGGAGTATGTGGAGCAGCCGCTGGCCGAAGGCATGGAAGGCGAGCTGCCGGCGATCTTCGAAGGCCGCGCGCTGCCGATTTACCTCGACGAAACGATCCGCTTCAGTGCCAATGTTCCGCCGGTCGCCGACCGCTGCGATGGCGTGAACCTCAAGCTGATGAAGTGCGGCGGCGTGACCGAGGCTCTTCGGATCGTCGCCACTGCCAGGGCCTGCGGCCTCAAAACGATGATCGGCTGCATGAGCGAGTCCAGTATCGCGATCGCCGCGGGAGCCTCGCTGGGAGCCCTCTTCGACTCTATCGATCTGGACAGTCATCTAAACCTGAATCCCGACCCCGCCTCAGGAGCGGAGATCGTCGATGGAATCGTGCTCCCCGCCGAGAGACCGGGACATGGAGCAGCTCTCAATGGTTGATCAAAGCACGCGGCTTGCCATTTACATGGAGGGCGCGATTCTTGGTCCTGCCGGCAAAATGGGGTTCGGGGTGCTCCGCTATTCCCGTAACCCAATCACCTGCGTGGTGGACAGCCAGACAAAGGGCCGGGATCTGAAAGATCTGACCGGCATCAATCGCTTCTGTCCGATCGTCGAATCGGTGGAGGACGCTATCACCATGGGGGCGCAGGTGCTCATCTTGGGAATTGCGCCGCCGGGAGGGCTGATTCCGGAGAGCTGGTGGCCAGTGGTCGATCGAGCCGTGGAAGCGGGAATGTCGATCGTCAACGGTCTCCACGATCTCATCAGTCCACGATTTCCGAACCTGCCTCGTGAGCCGCAACCGGACGGTTCGCAGTTCATTTGGGACATCCGCGTGGAACCGAAGGGAATCGGCCCGGGAAGCGGAGCCGCCGCGGAGCAGACGAACCGGCGCCTGCTGCTCATTGGGACGGACATGGCTGTGGGAAAGATGACGGCCGGGCTGGAGATCGAGCGAGAAGCCTCGCTAAGAGGGATCCGGACGGCTTTTGTGGCGACGGGCCAAATCGGCATCACGATTACCGGGAGCGGAATTCCGCTTGATGCCATCCGCGTCGATTTTGCCAGCGGCGCGGTCCAAAAGGAGGTCCTCCGATATTCGCAGGAAGGAGCGGAGCTCGTGATCGTCGAGGGCCAGGGATCGCTCATTCATCCTGGCTCGACGGCCAATCTCCCGCTTCTTCGCGGCGCCTGTCCCACGGATCTGGTGCTCTGTCATCGAGCCGGGCAGGAGCATCTGGTGCATTTGCCCGCGGTCAAGGTTCCGCCTCTCAAGGAGTTCATTCAGATGTATGAGGACCTTGCCGAGGCTTGCGGGACGTTCCCTCGCCCCAAGACGCGGTGCGTGAGCCTGAACACGGCCCATCTGTTCGAGGTTGAGGCAAACGAGGCTTGCAAGGCTATCGAAGATGATCTCGGAATCCCATGTGCCGACCCAATCCGCCATGGCGCCGGCAAGCTGGTGGACTCCATCTGGGGCTCCTGAGGTGCTAGCCCCTTGCTAGCGTTTGAGGTACGGTAATGGGGATGTTGCACAGCCGCACATTAGTACCGCCCTATTCTCTGTTGGGTGATATCGGCGTGGTCGCACTGGGCGCCGCGGTGACGGCTGTTGCGGCGCAGATCACCGTTCCCCTTCCCATCGTGCCATTTACGCTGCAGACGCTGGCCGTCATGGTCTGCGGCATGTCTCTTGGCGCTCGGCGAGGAGCGGCCAGCCAGGTCGCGTACCTGATGGCTGGCGCATCTGGTCTCCCGGTGTTCGCTGAACATGCGGGAGGCGCTTCCTATCTGTTTGGCCAGACAGGGGGCTATCTCTGGGCGTTCGTGCTGCTGGCGGGCTTCCTGGGCTGGTGCGCGGATCGGGGCTGGGATCGAAAACCGTTAACCTGCATCGCCTGCCTCGCAAGCGCTGTGACGATGACACTCCTGCTCGGCACCGCGTGGCTCGCTGTCTGGATCGGCCTCAAACCTGCGTTCGCAGCCGGATTTTGGCCATTTATCGGCGCAGAGGCCCTGAAATGCGTCCTCGTGGCTCTGGCAGTGCCGGGCACGAGATCTCTGATCTCAAAGATTCCACAGGGCTGAGACGGGCGCGGCAGTCATCCGTCTTCCAATGGGCTGAACTTCCGAACCTCCATACAGGAGAATCCCCCGCCGGAAGTTTTCGCCTGCCAACTCTTCCAGGAACTGCAGCCCCTCCACGTCGTAATCTGTGACCGTCGAACCGGCCTTGACCTGGATTCCCACCAAATCTCCGCCGCGCGCTTCGAGCACGAAATCGACCTCCAACCGCTTCATAGTCCTTAGATGGTGAAGAGCGGGCCTGAGCGCCGATGCCGAGCAGAGCTTCTTCAGCTCCATCGCCACAAAGTTCCTCAGCACGCTCAAGAAGAGATCGGGGTCCTTGGCAAGGTTCGCTTCCGTGACTCCGCGCAGATGGCAAAGAAGGCCAGAGTCGACCAGAAAGGTTTTGGGAGTCTTGGTGAGTCTCGCCGCTTGGTCGGCCGACCATGCCGGAACCTGGGTCGCCAGGAACACAGCTTTGAGGAGGTCGAGATAGCGGTGCAGGCTGGTGTTTGGTATCTGGGTCTCCGCCGCCAGATCCACGACGTTCAAGGCCGATCCACTTCGAGCGGCCAACAGGCGAAGCAGCTTGGGCATCTGCGCCAGTCCTTCGATGTTGGCCAGGTCTCGGACGTCCCGCTCCAGCAGGGTCCGTGTGTAATCGGCAAACCAGGCGTCGCGCCGGGCTGCCGATGCGCGAAGGTAGGGTTCCGGAAATCCTCCCTTCGCAATGCGCGCTGGCAGGTCTTCGCCGCCTGCCTCGCACGCTAAAGGCTCTTCCACGAACAGCCTATCTATGAACGTCGATTGCTTGCCTTCGATCTCCGCCTGCGAAAGGGGCAGCAGATCAATGATGGCGATACGGCCTGCGAGCGAATCGGCGATCTTCGGAAGGGCCAGAACGTTGGCGGAACCGGTGAGCAGAAACTTTCCCGGCCGGCGGTCTCTGTCGACGGCTGCTTTGAGCGCCAGAAACAGCTGTGGCGCGCGCTGCACCTCGTCCAGGATCAAGGGCCCGCTGTAGCCTTGCAGCAGGGCGTCCGGATCCCTGAGCGCCAGCGACCTCGGTGTGGGATCGTCCAACGTCACATACGTCGCGGCGATCTGCTTCCCAATGGCCTGCGCCAAGGTGCTCTTGCCGCTTTGCCGGGGTCCATGAATGAGAACGACCGGCGTGTCCGCCAGCGAGTCCCTAATCTCAGCTTCCGCCGCTCGAGTGAACATTTGACAGGATAGTACCCATCAAGTGGGAAAATTTAACCCATATTTTGGGCGATCGTCCTATCCGTCAGAGGCAGGTGGGAGTTGCCTCCCACCTGCTTCCAGCTCTAGCCTTCAGGGCGCAGGTCGAATTTCTTACCGAGCATCTCGTGCCACTTCTCGCGTTGCGACTCGGTCAGTACCGACATCGCACGGTGTTCGATCTCGGCTCGATTGCCGGGACCTCGATGGCCGTCCATCGGATGAGGCATCGGCCCGTCCTCGTCTCCCGGAGGCGGAGGAGGAGGTCCATCGCCTTCGGGTCCACCGCCGAACCCGCCGGGACCGCCTCCGGGCCCTCTCCGTCCCCGCATGCCCGGACCGCCAGGGCCGCCCGGACCTCTCATGAAGGGCGGAGGCAGGATCTCTCGGAGTTGATGTCGCTGATCCTCCGTCAAGCCCAACTCTTTCGAGACCTCGGGACGGAGGAGGGCGTGGGCGCCCTGAACTTGCAGATCGATCTCGTGGAACCGCTTGTACTGGCCTGCGGAGAGAAGCTTCTTGACCTTCTCTTCCATCGCCCGTCCACCGCCGTCGCCAGGACCTCTGCGCAGCCCCGGTTCACCGCCAAATCCGCCCGGCGGGGGCGCTGGAGGCCCATCTTCGCCGCCTTCGAATCCACCCGGAGGCATCGGAGGGCCGCCCGGCCCCCCAAAGTCGGGCCCGCCGGGGGGAGGACCGCCGGGACCGCCAAAGTCAGGCCCCCCTGGGGGTGGGCCACCCGCCCGGCCGCGCGGAGGACGCGGAGGCATGAGCTTGCGTGCCGCCTGAATCTGCTCGTCCGTCATCTTCAGCTCCTTCTGAACCTTGGGATTCATGAGCAAGCCGATCGGGCCCGGCCCGCCCCGGCGCATCAATGGGTGCATTTGGGGACCGCCCTGGATTCCATCTGGTGGCGGAGGCGGCAGGCCGGGCTCTTCTTGCGCGCCGGACAGCGCTGCCAGTGCGAGCGCGAGCATTGCCGCCGCAAATTTGATCTTCGTTGTCTTCGTCATGTCCACTCCTGAAACGGCCGTATGGCCTTTCTACACGGACATGCTATTCCTCGGATATTTGAAACTTATGAGGATGCCGAAAACGTGGGAAGGAGGATCTTGACCGTGGTGCCTTTGCCGATCTCGCTTTGAATATCGAGCGTGCCGCCGTGCGCCTGCACGATGGTCTTTACGATGGCCAGCCCAAGACCCGTGCCGCTGCCGCCCGTTCTTGCCGTATCCACGCGATAGAACCGCTCTCCAAGGTGTGGAAGATGTCTCGCCTCGATTCCCTCACCCGTGTCGCTCACAACCACTTCGACGCCACCCTGTACGTTCTTTCCGGACACGGCGACTTGGCCCGTGCGATCCGTGTGGTTGAGGGCGTTTTGGATAAGATTCCGAACGGCGCGGCGAAAATGGTTCGGCGCGACCGAAGCGTTGAGAGGCCCTTTCGGCAGCTTCAAAGTGACTTTGGGCTGGCCTTCAAAAGCGTCGACCTCTTCCGCGAGCAATACGCGAAGGTCCGTGGGTTCCTTGGCAGGATCCAGGTGCCCAGCATCCGATCTGGCAAGCAAAAGCAGTTGATCGACCAGCTCAGACATCTCGCGCCCCGAATCAGCGGCAACCTTGAGCGCCTTCCGCAGCTGCTCGGCATCAGCTCCCACTTCCAGCGCGCCGGTAACCGTTAGCAAGAGACGTGCCAAAGGGGTTCTCAGTTCGTGAGACGCATCGGCGGTGAACCTGCGCTGGTCGTCGTAAGCGGTCCTAAGGTCCTGGAAGGCGGTCTCCAGGCGACCCAGCATCGAGTTGAATGTGGTCCCAAGGCTGGCCAGCTCGTCATCGCCGGCGACGTCCATGCGACGGGACAGGTCCTTGGCCGTGATTTCCTCGGCGGTCCTCGTAAAGCTCTCTATCGGCCGCAAGGCTCGAGACGTCAGGAACAGAGCGCTCAGAAGGCCGGCAACGACCGCGATAGGAACGAAAACGAGGAGCGTGCGGCCTTGGATGCTCCAGAGCGAGGCGACGTCCGCCAGATTCCGCGCCACTTGAACAACGGCGATCACATGCCCCCGCTCGGAAACGGGGAGGGTGTAGACGCGCAGGCTCTTATCCTCGAACGCGACGTCGCGGTAACCATCTTGGCCGTTTGCCGCCAGACGGAAGCCGGCTTCGTCGAAAGGCGGCTCTTCCGGTCCGGGACCCATCGAGTTTCCTTCGACATCGAAGCGGCGAGGACGCTGAAAGAATTCCTCGTCGCCTGGCGGAGGCGGGCCGTGCATGCGCGGCCTCGCCGGCGGTCCCGGAGGAATGCCGGGTTGAGGCGGACCGCCGTCCATCGGGCCCGGCCCTCCGGGACCACCGGGACCTCCAAAGGGCGGGGGAGGGCCCGGTCGCGCAGCCGCCTGAGCATGATCGGCCAACTCCGCATCGATCTGACGAAGAAGGGTGAGCCGAGTGCCGTAAGCCATCGCGAAACCGGCGGCTAAAACGGCCACAACCAATACGGCCGTGTTCCAGACGGTCAGCGTTGAGCGAAACGATCGGCGCTCCATCATCCCTCTGCCGGCGGCTTCAAGACGTAGCCGAAGCCGTGCACAGTATGAATGAGCTTCACGTCGTGATCCGCGTCCAGCTTTTTGCGCAGGGACGTCACATGGAAGTTGACGGTGTTCTCGGTCGCCTCCTCGTTATTCCAAACTCCATCGAGAATCATCTCGCGAGTCAGAGTGCGGCCACAGTTTCGTGCCAACGCCTCAAGCAGGGAATATTCTCGCGGTGTGAGGACGACCTCCTTTCCGCCGCGAGTGACCTTGTGCGCGTTCGAGTCGACTTCGAGGTCTCCGATCGAAATGATCCCGGTCTTGACCACCTTGTCCCGCCGAAGGAGAGCACGGATGCGGGCAAGGAGCTCTCGCACGTCGAACGGCTTCGCCAGATAGTCGTCTGCGCCGGCATCCAGGCCCCTGATGCGGTCGTCCACGGCATCACGGGCGGTGAGCATCAAGATTGGTACATTCAGGCGACGCTGCCGTATCTGCGCGCAAACCTCGAACCCGTCCACCTTTGGCAGCATCAGGTCCAGCACGACTAGGCCATAGGCGTCTTTGGCGGCAGCTTTCAAGGCGGTTTGACCATCGTACGCGACGTCGACGGAAAACCCCTCATGCGTGAGCGACTTCGCGATCTGGTCCGCGATCACCCGATCGTCTTCCACCACCAACACGCGCATTTCAGCCTATCGTGGCGGAATTCTATGAGGATTTGGTGAGCTAGGCGAGGATTCCGCCGCTGAAAGCGCGGAAAAGGCCGGCATAGACGCCGTTCTGTTCAAGCAATTCGGTGTGGCTTCCCACCTCGACCACCTCGCCCCGGCTCAGAACAAGAATTCGGTCTGCACGCGCGGCCGTCGTGAGACGGTGGGCAATGAACAGCGTCGTACGGGACTTCATCACAACGTCCAGCGCTTCCGTCACGGCCTTTTCGCTGGTGGCATCCAGGGCCGACGTGGCCTCGTCCAGAAGCAACACGGTCGGCTTGCGGATCAGGGCCCGCGCGATCGCGATGCGCTGCATTTGGCCTCCGCTCAGCCGGACTCCGCGCTCACCGAGAACGGACGTCGTGCGGGCGTTCAGCTCCTTGACGAACTCCGTCGCGTGAGCCTGCTCCAGCGCCTCGTCCAGCTCCTCGTCCGAGGCCTCCGGCAATCCGAGGCGTACGTTTTCGCCGACTGATCCGGCGAACAGGAACGTGTGCTGCGGAACCACTCCGATGTGCGAGCGGAGCCAGGCGATATCCAGCTCGCGGATGTCGACGCCGTCGAACAGGATGCGCCCCTCGGTGGGATCATAGAACCGAAGCAGCAGGTCGGCGATCGTGCTCTTCCCCGCTCCGCTCGGGCCGACCAGGGCAAGCGACGTGCCGGGCTCGATCACGAAGCTCACGCCGCAGAGCGCCTGCGTGCCATCGGGATACCGGAAGGAGACGTCCTCGAATGTAATCCGTCCCTCGGATTGCTCGAGCGTACGTCCGCCCCCAATCTCGTGGTCCTCGGGCACTTCGATCACCTCGGAGTAGATCCGGTCGGAGGCCGCCTCGACGGTTGCGTAGGTGTTGGAGATATTGCCGAAGCTGCGAAAGCCCTGGTTGACTCTGTCCAATCCAAACGCGATGGAAAGCACGGTGCCGGGAGTCAGGCTGTGGTGCATCGTCAGCACGCCACACATGTAAAAGGCGATGGAAAGGGCACAGGCCCCGACCAGGTCCGTCATCGGACGGAGCGATGCCGTGACATGCGTCGCGGTCATCTGGCTCTCAAACGTCTTGTTGACCAGCTGCCGGTACGTCTCGCTGATACTCTTTTCGGCCCCGAAAGCTTTCACCACGCGGACGCCGTTCAAGAACTCCAGCGTCGTGGCGCTCAATTCGGAAAGGTTTGCCTGTACCTTCGCCTGCTCACGCTTCATCCGACGGGAGTTCCGCTGAATGATGTAGCCCATGACCGGCACCAGCAGGAGGGCGAACAAAGCGATCTGCCACTGGAGGTACACGATCATTCCGAAGGCGCCGACGGCCGTGATCGGTGAGCCGACGCTGTCGCGGATAATGCCCACGGCGTTTTGATACACGTTGACGTCGTTGGTAAGGACGCTCTGGATCGCTCCGGCGCGACGGTCGTTGTAGTATCCCACCGGCAGCTTCATGAGCTTGAAAAGCAGCCGTGTGCGAAGGTTCGCCGCCAGCCGGTTGGAAGCCAGATTCAAGTAGTAGGTCTGACCCCGCACGAACCAGTACTGCAAGCCGTAGAGCAGCATCACGGAAACGCAGCAGAAGACGAGCATGTGAAATCCGGCTTCGCGCAGCTCCAAGGCCTTTGTTTGGCCCGGAACCGTGGAGGCGAAAAGATCGGTAACCGCGTCCTGCCCGTATTTGATCAGCAGGATCGAAAACACGGAGCTGGCCAAGGCCGCAACGCCGGTGCAAACCAGCCCGATGAGGATTGGCTTTCGCTGCTCTTTGAGCTCCGCGGCGAGCCTTGGATCGAACTTGCGAAACGCGTTGCTGAGCAGGCTCTTCTTCGCCCGCTTCTCGGCCCTAACCACTCCTCGCGCCCCTATCGATGCCAAACCACAAATAGTACGGTCCTAGAGCGTTTTCGGATGCGCGCATGTCAAAACTCCGCGTGGCCCGGAGTTCGGTGGTAGGGAATCACGTCCCGAATGTTCTTCATGCCCGTCACGTACATCAGGAGCCGCTCAAAACCGAGACCGAATCCGGCGTGAGGCGCCGAGCCATAACGACGCAGATCGAGATACCACCAATAAGGTTCCAGCGGCAGTCCGAGCGCTTTGATACGATCCTGAAGGACGTCGTGTCGCTCCTCGCGTTGCGAGCCACCGATGATTTCGCCGATTCGGGGCGCCAGGACGTCCATCGCCCTCACGGTCTCCCCGTCATCGTTGCCTCGCATATAGAAGGCCTTGATCTCTTTCGGATAGTCGGTGAGGATCACGGGCCGGCCGACCTTGACTTCGGTCAGCCATCTCTCGTGCTCCGACTGCAGATCGACGCCCCAGCCGACGGGAAACTCGAAGCTTTCATCAGCCTGCTCGAGCATCTTCACCGCTTCCTTGTAGGTCAGCCTCTCGAAGCTGCTCGTCGCGACGTGCTCCAAGGTGGCCAAGAGAGTGGGCTCGATGCGTTGATTGAAAAAGGCCAGATCGCCTCCGCAGGTGTCGAGCACATGTGAGATGACTTCCTTGAGGAACTCCTCGGCCAAGTTCATGTTGCCTTCGAGGTCGCAGAAGGCCATCTCCGGCTCAACCATCCAGAACTCGGCAAGGTGACGGCTGGTGCTGGAGTTCTCGGCGCGGAACGTAGGGCCGAACGTGTACACGTTGGTCATCCCCAGCGCGACGGTCTCGGCCTCCAACTGGCCGCTCACGGTCAGGAAGGCGGGCTTACCGAAGAAGTCGTCTGCCGGGTTCATCGACCGCATCCGGTAAGCGAGGTGGCCGTCGTCGCCACTCTCGAGCGGCGCGATCACCTCGAGATTGGTTGATACGCTGAACATCGCGCCCGCGCCCTCCGCGTCGCTGGCGGTGATGATCGGCGTGTGCAGATACTGGAAGCCGCGATCCTGAAAGAACCGGTGGATTGCCCACGCCGCCTGGTTCCGGACGCGGTACACCGCACCGAACGTGTTGCCCCGGCACCGCAGGTGGGCGATCTCTCTCAGGAATTCAAAGCTGGCTCCCTTCTTTTGGAGCGGGTAAGTCTGTGGATCGGCTTCTCCGAACACTTCCGCCGCCGCCGCCCGCATCTCCACTGTTTGCCCGCTCGCCGGCGACTCGACGATCGTGCCCTCGAACCGCACACACGCGCCGCTCGTGAGCTTTTTCAGGGTGGCCTCGTCCAACGTTCCCGCCTCCACGATCACCTGAAGATCTTGGAAACACGAACCGTCGTTGACCTGGACGAAGGAGATGCCTTTGGAGTCCCGGCGGGTCTTGACCCACCCATAAGCGGAAGCACTGGTCTCCGGCGCAAGGTTGAACAGGTCGCGAATGTATGTACGCCGGTAGTCCATGCGAATGGATGGAGTCTACCGGAGGCCCGCTCGCGCTATCGGCTACATGAGGTAAGGCATGCGCGCCCGTGAGAGCAGAAAGCCCTGAACTGCTTTCAGAACTTCCGGAGGCTTCTCTTCCATTGGAAAATGACCTACGGACGGGAACTGCTCCACGTCGGCAAGCGGGAATTCGTGCCACCACTTGTTGAGCGACTTCTCGCCAAACGCGTCGTCCTTCATCCCCCAAAGGAACAGGAACGGAATTTCGACAAGCTCGCCCCGCCGAGACCAGATCTCGTCGAACGCGTGGCCGCAGGTCGTGAAGCATTTCGCAGTCGCCCACAACCCGGTTCGGTCGTCCTTGTTCGAGGCGGGCCCTTCCAGCATTCGCTCAAAGGTTTCGGTGTAGGCGTCGCGCTCTCCGAACATTCTTCGGACCATTTTCGGCCAGGTGTTCATGGAGGTGAGCAGCAGCTTGCCGGCCGCCGAGGTGGCAATCTTGCCCACACGCTCGGCATGAGGATTTCCGTGGAGGTCCCAGCAGAAGCTGTTGAAGCAAACGATATTCTTGATTCGATCCGGATAGTCGACGGCGAAGGACATCCCGACCGGCGCGCCGTAGTCGTGAACGACAAGCGTGACTTTGTCGAATCCGAGCGAGTCGATCAACTGGCCGACGAGCATTGCTTGCGCGTAGGGCGAGTAGCTCCAGTCGGCGGGCTTATCGGAAAACCCAAAGCCAATCAAATCAGGAGCGATACATCGATAGTGTGGCGAAAGACCTCTAATGAGATGCCGATAAACGAAGGACCACGTTGGCAATCCATGGATGAAGACGATCGGCTCGCCATGCCCAGCGTCTACATAATGCATCCTTCCCGCATCTGTTTCAAAGAAGTTGGGATCGTAAGGATATTGAGTTTTGTTCAGCCAGCCAGGACTGGACGTCGACAGATCAACCGAAACAGCCATTTCTTCTCCCTGTTAAGGGGGACCCAACATTCGGTGAGATGTTCCAATTTTCCTCAGAAATGGGACTTCTCTTAACCTCGCAGTCTTGACGGGGCGGGCAAGGGAATCGAAGCGGTCTCTTATGCGCGTCCGAGAGCGACATGGTAACGTCTGCGCGTGTCGACCTCTCTTAAACGTTCGAGCGCCGAAGCTGTCGGGTTGTCTCCCGCGTCGATCCACTCGTTTATCGACGGTGTTGAGAGTTCCGATCTGGAGCTTCACAGCCTGATGATCGTGCGGCATGGGCAAGTTGCAGTGGAGGGATGGTGGGCGCCCTACCGTGCGGAGGACATCCACCTGCTCTACTCGCTGAGCAAGAGTTTCCTGTCGTCTGCGATCGGATTCGCCGTTCAGGAAGGGCTGATCGGATTGGACGACCTGGTCGTCGACTTCTTTCCCGACGAGACTCCGAAAGATGCGAGCGACAACCTGAAGACGATGCGGGTCAGACACCTTCTGACCATGTCGACCGGCCACGAGACGGAGCCGGACCGCTCGAAGGGATGGGTGAGGACCTTCATGGAGTGGCCCGTCCCGAAGAAGCCTGGGACCCACTTTCTCTACAACTCGATGGCCACGTTCATGCTCTCGGCCATCCTTCAGAAGATCACGGGAATCACTGCGTTCGATTACCTGAAGCCTCGGCTCTTGGAGCCGCTCGGCATCGAGGGCTCCACCTGGGAGGAAACCGAAGAGGGAATCACGGTCGGCGGCTGGGGCATGAGCATCAAGACCGAGGACATTGCCAAGTTCGGTCAGTTCTATCTTCAGAAGGGAATGTGGGATGGAAATCGGCTCCTCAGCGAGAGTTGGGTCGAGCAGGCGAGTTCCAAGCAGGTCGACAACTCCTCCAACGGGAATGCCGACTGGAAGGTTGGCTATGGCTTCCAGTTCTGGCGATGCGTCCCGAACTGCTATCGTGGCGACGGCGCCTTCGGCCAGTACTGCGTTGTGATTCCGGAGCACGACATGGTGATCGCGATCACGGCCTCTGTGGATGACATGCAGGTGGTGCTGGATTTTGCTTGGAAGTACCTGATGCCTTCGAACTCCGGTGGCTCGCAACAGGAACTGGACGAGAGGCTAAAGGCGCTCGAGCTGAAGAAGCCGAAGGGTGAGTATCGGCCCAACATCGTTGGGAGAACTTTCGAGGCGACCGAGCCCACCGAGTTCGGGAAAGAAGTGCAATTCGGCTTCGAGAGCGACGGAGGCTTTGTCAGGCGGGATGGCCGAAAGGTGAATTTCGGATTCGACGAGTGGGTTCGAACAGAGGAGGTGCCATGGTGGCGAGGACCCGGTCCGTTCGGAGCCGCGGCGGCTTGGACCGCTCCAGATACTTTGACCATCCGGATGCTCCATCTGAAGGAACCCTCGAAGATCACCTACGAGGCGAACTTCGAGGGCGATAACGTGACGATCAAGACGACTTTCGGCGGAATGTTCATCCCTGCCGAAGGGCCGACCTTCAAAGGCAAAGCCAGAAGCTAAGACTTCGGGAGCGGCGTCAGCTCGATCGAATACTTCGCATTCGATCCGTTTGGACTGAGGACGATGAGGAACGTGGTCGGCTTGTCGACTTTGAGGATTCCGTACTGGTCTGTGCCCGATACGGGCGTCAGCGGCAGGTTCGCGTCCGCGCCGGAGTCGGTTCGGACGGAGATATTGTAGTTCCACAGGCTGGACTTCCAGTGCACCATGACGGGCTCCTCAGGCCGTGCAGTAAACCTCCACACTACAACTTGCCCGTTCGCCAGCTCCCCCGAGGCCGGCGATCCCTTTCCGAACTCCCTGGGATGGAGAACCTTCCGCTCGAGCTCGTAATCACCCCCGCCTCCGCCGCCGGTGCTCGATATGGCCACCGAATACCTTCCTGCCTTTTGGCAGATGAACTGCCATTTTGCAGAGGTCTGATCCGGCTGCATCGACGATTGATGAACGTACTGCAACTCGGGATCGATCAGGCTCGCCTCTTCCGCAAATGTGGATGCCTTGGAGTCAAAGGTCAGAACGTCTCCAACTTTGGCGTCGAACGCCCAGTAGTCGGTTTTCCCAACCGACAGCTTGTTTCCCAGACTTTGATCTTCCGCGAACGCCTTTGGGGCCGGGTGGAGGGAGAGCACGTACTCATTTCCCGCGACGTTGACGGGGTTCATAGCCAGCCAAACGTTTGCATCCCTCTTGGCCACGAAGACCGACGTCCGGGAATCCCGCGCACGAGCAGGCAGCGTCACGAGGGCTGCTCCTTTGTCTTGCTGGGCATCCTGGACTTCGGGATAGAACGGGTTCATATCCGGGTTTTTCAGGTCGTACTTTGAAATGTCCGGCGCCTCCGCGACGACCAAGGGGTTGTAGGCAGGCATATTCGAACCTGTCGCTTCCAAAAAGTCGCCGGCCTTCACATGAACGATCTCCAGCATCGGCGTGTTGGCGGGAGCCTGCGCTGACGCGGTTCCACTCGTCAAGCTCATCTCCTGCGGCTTGATCTCCGTGGTAACCGTCCGGACCTTGATCGGACCTGAGGATGGCCCGTTCACGACCTCGTAGTAATCTCCGTCGACCGGCGCCATGACCACGCCAGGCGCCACGGCGGCCAACGGCTGTGCGAGGCCGGCGTCTGGGAGTCCGGTTGGCGAGATGGTGACGTTGGAATAGCCCGGAAAGCCTTGTTCGGATTCGCTTGAGCGCAGGCTCACCGTCTCAATCTGGCCGGCTTTCATGGGGACTCGAACGAGGTACTTACTCGGATGTTCGACGACTTGCGGAGCTTCGCTCTTCGACCCGGCATCGATCGAGTCATAGATCTTGAGCCGCAGGAACACCTGGCCCCCCGACTTGTCGTGGAAGCAGCGGGCATGGATCGCGTAGGAGCCGGCTTTCTCGCATCGCCACAACAGAAGAGGGCGTTGGTCGCCCGGAAACCGGTCGTCGTTCGAGGCGAGGACCTTGTTCTTCTCGTCCACCACCTCCAGCGCCGGGTCGAAGGCGTCGCTGCGAGCTTCGGCAATGACAACCTGTCCTTGCTTGAGCTTCAGCGGCCATTCGCTGTATTCGCCGGGCGTCAGGATGTTTCTCACTTCGTCCCCATCGAGATAAGTGGCGATTTGGCTCTGGATGTTGTCGGTAGTTCGCTGAATCCGCTGATTCATCCCACCGCCTTGCATCCCGCCGCCGCCAAAGCCGCCCTGCCCTCCTCCAAAACCGGCCTGCCCCGCGCCGCCAAAGCCCCCTTGCTGTGCGAAGCCGGAAGTCGAAAGGAGAAGAGTCAGCGTTGCAATCGTCAGTGTTCGTCCCATGGTTTTCGATAGGACGCAAGAAGCGCCGAAACGTTACTGAAGCTGCCAAAGAAGGAAAGGCTTATAGTAGTGGCTCGATGATCCGCTTTGCGCTGTCGCTCCCCGTCCTCTGCTTCGCTTCGCTCGCTTTCGGGCAGGCGCAGACTCCCACAGCACCCGCAGTGAACCCGGGACGGCCGACCGTCACCGACGTTGCGTCGTTGACCCAGCCGGGATACCTGGAGCTGGAGGCTGGACTTTCCTATCTCACGGGCTCCGGAATCGACTACCAGTATGGCGGCTCGTTTCTTTTCAAGCTCACGGATAAGTCAGCGCTCGACGAGTTTCGGCTTTCGACCAATGGCTACATCTTTCAAAGAGCCGACGGAGGCGACAAGGCGAAAGGCTTGAGCGATACGGTTCTGGGCTTCCAGCGCTTGCTCTCCAGCCAAGGAGGAAATGGCTTCGACACGGCTATCCGCTTGGAGACGAAGCTGCCGACGGCTCCCGACACGATCGGCACGGGCAAGACCGACTTTAATGTGCTGCTCCTCGCTTCCAAAGACTTCACCGATCGTTTCCATGCGGACTTCAATCTCGGCGACGCGTTCTTGGGTCGTCCGGAGAACGGCAAATACACCTCGCAGGGCTTCGCGTCGGCGGCGTGCAGCTACAAGGTTTCGCCAACGCTGGCGCTTCAGACAGAGCTCTATGGGTTCGCAGGCAATAGCCTCAACGCGACGAACGTGGGGAACGGTTACGCGGTGGCCTACTCTCCAAGACCCGACCAGGTGTTCGACGCCTATATCGGCTTTGGGCTCTCGTCAGGAGCGCCCCGTTACTTTGTCACCTTTGGCTACACATGCTTTTTGGCGAAACTGTTTTAGTTCCCGCGAATCAGGAACACCCTCCAATCCTAGCGGTCCAAATAGAGTGAGACTGATCTCTTAGGAGGTACGCATGAGAACAGACTTCGTCCTTAGTCCCTGGACTGAGATGAACCGAGTGTGGAACCTGTTGGACCGTCAATGGCCTAACACGAAAGAGTCTGACTTCACCACTTCGGGATTTCCGATCGATATGTATCAACAAGATGGTCGCATCTTCGTTCGGGCCTCAGTTCCGGGCGTCAAGCCGGAAGACCTTCAGGTGAACCTCGAAAATGGGGTGCTAACCATCTCCGGCGAGACAAATGAACCGTTCAAGGAGGAGAAGCTGGGAGGACGGATCTACCACCGTGAGCATTCGTACGGCCGGTTCGTTCGCTCGGTGCGTCTGCCTTCAGATATCAACCAAGAACAGATCGACGCTCAGTTCGAAAATGGCGTTTTGGAGGTGTCTATGCCAATCAACAAGCCTCAGCAACCGCTGCCCAAGCAGATCCCGGTGCGCAGTGTTCAATCAGAACGGGCGCACGCCGGCGGTGATGCCTTTGCGGAGACCACGCGGAAAAGCGCCATGAGCGGGGGCGGTCCGGCAAACAACGACGCCACCCGCGGAGGGCAGAGTCCGACCAAGGCGGGGCACAAGGAGACTAGTCCAACCTAGATAGATTCGGCCACGATCAACCGTTCGGATAAGCGGGAGGGCCGTAGAAGTTGATCGTGGTGCAAGGCCCTCCCCGAACCTGGTGCTTATCGCCCGCGGGAATCAAGACTGCGTCCCCTGCTGAGAACTTGATGGTTTCCCCTTCGCTTTCCACTTCACCCGCGCCATTCACGCAATAGAGGACCTGATCCGCTTGCGGGTGATCCGTTCCGTACGAGCCGGAGACCTCTCCCTCCTCCAAGATCATCACAGCGAGCTGCGACTTGGCCGTGGTTGCCAGAATCTTCCACGACTCCGTCTGCTCCTCGATTTGGGAGCTACTGAAAACCGTCATCTTCCTAGCTTAACGCAGCGTCGCGTCGTAGTATCTGGGCGCATCGAAGAGGCCCTGGGCCTGGGCGCCGTTGCGCTCGGCGATCTCTTCCACCGCGTCTTCGTTCAACTCGCCGGGAGTGATGACAACCGCCAGAATCGCCCGGCCCTGCCGGAACTGATTTTGCAGCTCATGGGCAGCCTCCTGCGGAACGCCGTCGTCTGTCAATTGCTCCACCAGACCCGATACGTTGCAAGAGCCGTCCAATTTCGCGAAATCAAGAGCCGCCGTGGCAAGGGAGCCTCCGCCCTGAACCAATCCGATCCCTGGAATCTCCAGCGTTTCGAGGGCGCTCTCGTACTGTTCTTCGCGTTCGAACTCCGGCGCGGTCACCTCATCGGTCATAGGGG
>DASZPA010000092.1:0-2804 GCA_035550555.1 Fimbriimonas sp. | reverse complement strand
GAGGAGCGCGTGCTGCGCATGCGCTTCGGCATCGGCATGAACACCGACCACACGCTGGAGGAAGTCGGCCAGCAGTTCTCGGTGACGCGCGAGCGCATCCGCCAGATCGAGGCCAAGGCGCTGAGGAAATTGAAGCATCCGTCAAGGAGCAGGAAGCTACGGAGTTTCTTGGATAACTGATCACGGCTGCACTGTCTTGCCAGGCGACAGGCGCAAGCCTGTCGCCTTTAGTTTGCCCGGGTTGTTACGTTGGGTATCGCGCTGTCGAGCGAATCGCTGCGATGTCGATTACGAGAAACAATCATTACGTTCCGCAATGGTATCAAGAGGGCTTCTTCGAGCCCGGCCGCAGGTCACTGGCCTATGTAGACTTGACGCCGGACCAGAGGATTCTGCCGGACGGCCGTGTGATCGTCCAGAACTCAGCTTGGGACGATACGTCGACCTCAATGGCGTTTCGCCAGAAGGACTTGTACTCGACCTTCTTCGGCACCTCCGTCAACGACGAGATTGAGCGCCACCTTTTCGGCGATGTCGACGGGCGGGGCTCAAAAGCCGTGCGCGCGTTCATAGGCACGGACGTGGGTGGATGGCACGAGCATTTCCAAACCTTCTTCGAGTTCCTCGATATTCAGAAAATTCGCACGCCCAAGGGCTTGGACTGGCTGAAGGCCCAGTACCCGGCGCTCACTCAGAACGAACTGATGTTCGAGATGCAGGGAATCCGCATGTTGCATTGCACTATCTGGGCCGGAGGCGTGCGCGAGATTGTCTCCGCAGAAGAGTCCGAGGTGAAGTTCATCACGAGCGACCACCCCGTCACGATTTATAACCACGCCGTTCCGCCCGCCGACGCCGCGTGCGCGTACCCGCTCGATCCCGGCATCGCACTGCGGGGGTCGCAGACGCTTTACCCGATGGACCGCGACCACTGCCTCATCCTCACGAACTTGGAGTACGCCCAGAATCCGACCGTCGGCCCGCTAGGGAAGCGTACCTTCGCGCGCAATTACCGGCAAAGCCTGTTGCGCACCGACGCGTTCATCCGCAAGCGGAAGCTTAGCGCGCGGGAGGTCACTCAAATCAACTTCATTATGAAGAAGCGGGCGAAGCGCTTCATCGGTGGCGGCCGTAAGGAATGGTTGTATCCGGAAAAGACTGTCACGGAGCCTTGGAGCGAGCTCCGGAAGACGCTTTTCCCTCCCAAGGGCGACCTGTTCCATTTCGGCGGCGAAATGTTGGTGAAGTACGAGAGCGGCCACGTCCACTATCAGGACGAGTTCGGCAGGACCGAGAAGCCGCGGGAGTTCTTGATCAAGAAGCTGCCGGAGAAGCCCTTGCGGCCCGGCGATTACTGCGGGTGCGGGCGCGGGAAATCGTTCGGGGATTGCTGCCAGTCGAAGCCGGAGGCGCTGCGGCCGGCCTGGAACGAGAAGAGCATCCGCGAGCGCAACCTGATGCTCCAAAACGCCATTGCGAAGGTGCTGGAGCTCGAGTCCGGAAAGGATTGGGTCCAGATTCGCCGCGAGCTGACCGACGAGAAGATCGGTGAGGTCTATCACCTATATGAGGGGCTATGGCCGCTCGAAACCGATTTGCTCGCGCTGCTGCCCAAGCCCGACGGTGAAGCGCACGCCGTCTACACGGGCTCCATCCACCCGTCGTCGATCACGGACTTCGCCTTGGCGGCCCCCTTGTATTTCGGCGAGCTGATCGTGGCGCACCCGTTCGTCCACCCCGGTATCATGAAAAAGGAGGTGCGCCCGACAGAGGACCCGAAGTCGTATCGCCAGGAATTCTTGAAGACGGTCATGTTCTTCCTGAACGTGATGCCGCTCGTCGATCTCGGCCTGATCAACCTCATACCGGACCCGTGCGACTTCGACTTCCATCTCCGCGAGCAGATGGTGAACATGGCGCGCATCCGCGCCCCGCGGTTCGACCCGAAAGGAGACGAGCGCCTGATGAAGACGATGGAAGAGGACCATCACCGCAGCGTCATGCACGTCATGCCGCCCGACTCGATATGCAGGAGGCTCCGGGAGATGAAGCCGGACATCAGCGAGGAGGAGATTGAGGCGGCCATGTGCGCGTTCGAGCGGATGAAAGAGCACGATCCCCTGGCTGTGCTCCAGCAAGGGTCCCCGGAGGGCGGTAAGGGTAACGGCCAGATGACTGCATGCAAGCTCTCCCCCAATTTCGAGATGACGATGTACTTGGCCCAGGCCACAGGCGCTTGCATCGTAACGGACAGCCCGTTCCGCTGGGCTGAGGTGCTTGGTGCCATACGGAAGCGCTGTAAGGCCGCGACTCCTGGTCTCGCCCCGCTCGTGACCGATATCGAGCGCTCAAAATTCGCGTTCCCGCAAAGGGCGACGGACATAGTGGCAGCGGCCTTGAGCAAGACCAGGGCGGGCTACCCGGATTTGTTCCGAGATATCTTCAGGTACCTTACCAATCTCGAAGAACGCGGAGAGAAACCTAATCGCGAGTCGCAGTTTGTTAGCCGGTTTGCCAAAGCGCACGCCGCCCGCCAGAGCGGATTTGAGAAGTCGGGCGTGCGTGTAAAAGAAGGGCGCATCTCGTGCGTCCTTCCTCCGGGCGGTATTCAGGACAACACGGTCAACCGACTGCTTTTGATGTCAAGTTCTGAACTGCACTTGTCGAGTGTGCCAATGGCCTTCTTCATCCAGCCTGCCAAAGAACTCTCGGTAGGTGCGAATGGACCAATATCGCCGTAGGGTGTGGCACCGGCATTATTCTGAAAAACAGATCGACGCCGCGAGCATAAGAGACTATATTCC
>DASZPA010000091.1:0-6075 GCA_035550555.1 Fimbriimonas sp. | reverse complement strand
CGTTTGCTGGGGCATCGCGGGAATGTTGGACGGGCCGTAAACGAACGTCGGCTGCGGGGCAGTTTGGACGGAGGGCGGAATGGGACTTCCCGGCTGTCCTCCAGGCTGACCAGAGGTGAGTCCGGTGAGACCGGTCGTGGGCATTGGCATGCCCGTCGTCGCCGTAGCCGCGGGCGGCGCAACCGGAGGAACTCCGGTAAGCCCGCCGGTTGCCTGCCAAGCATTGGTTGGAATAACGTTCGGAGAGACGGCGACGGTTTGCCCCTGCCCGTTCTGCAGCGAGTACTGGCCTATTTGGGCGTTTCTCTTGGCGATAATCGCGTCGCGAGCGGCCTCGAAGAAGGAGAAGCCGAAGATCTGAAGGTCGCCGACGTCGGTCAGATAAAACGGTGTGAGCGGATAAACGGGCGAGGGACCGGTATTTCCGACCTGAAGCGAGTTCGCCACAGGCGGCAAGCCAGCCACAGCCCATGGGTTCAAGCCTCCCGGAGTGGAGTTGCCAGCCGTTCCTCCGGAAACGCCCGTTGTGGCAAGACCCGGCGTAACGACGCCAGTCGTGAGCGCCCCCGTGGTGCTTGGACCCGTCGAGCCTGCCGTGAGCGTGCCCGTCGTGAGCGGGGTGGGATTCAGACCCGTCGTGCCCGTCTGTCCCGTGAGCGGGTTGCTCGTCGTGAGCGAGTTCAGACCGGCGGTCTGATCGGCGCCTGTGCTGGCCGTTGAATTCGTCTGATCGGTCGAGCCGGTCTGGACGCCGAATTCATCGCGCTGCATCTTGCCCGTAAAGTCGAGCGAGGCAAGGGAAGGCGTCGACCCAAAGACAAGCGCCGCGAGTATCGCAACGGATATGCCGAAGCGGCGAGAGTTGTTCTTTTCAGGAGGCTTGGATTTCATTTTATCAACCGGACGGTTAGAAAATCCTGGCACAATTCCCATGCCAGACTTCAGATAGCAACTTGCGGTTTTGGATTAACGTTCCCGAGAAACGATCCGTTCGGATTGGAACTGCATATTTGTTACGCGGCGGCAGGCAGCGCGAACTGCAGGCATAATGCGCAGCCGAAGGACGACTTGAAAGACGCACGAGAAACAAACCGCTTCAATGAAAGCGCCGACCCGAGGGCGGCGTCCTCATTCCTCTCCTGCCAAACAGGTTACCGGTTCTTGGACCGCCCGTGCCGGAGCCGGGCCACCGGATAGAGAAGCGTCGCAGTGCTCGGCAAAATACGGGAACTTTTCAGAGACGCATCCCATTTAACCTAAGCATGCCGGCCCGCAAGGCTCGCCACGAGCGCGGCTGCACGCATCGAGAAGCAGTGGGAAGCGGAGGAATCGGACTGGCTAAGAGAAACGGTGGTATCTTGAATTCCGTATTCAGACGGGGAGCTCTTCCTGCCGAGGTGGCGTCGCGCACCGATTGCGGTCCGCTCGAATGGTTTGCGCTTGGCCAGGTCCCAACGAACGGTTTCTCATTGGATTCGACTCATGATGCAGACTGATCAAGGACCTGCCGCACCGTCTTCAAGGACACTCGCAACCTATGGCTTCTAGGAAACCAGTCGACTTAACCGATACGAGGATCTACCTAAAGCGCTACAAGTGGACCTACATCCTTGTCTCGATCGTCCTTGTGGCTGCCGCTTCTCTCTACACGATGACGCTGAAGCCGATCTACGGCGCGTCTGCTCTTCTCCTGTTCAAACCAACGGCCGAACAGATTCCCGAGCTTATCGTCTTGCGGGACCGCGCCGGCCCAATGTTCGTCGTCAAGGGTGTTCTGGAGACGGACCTGGCGAACGTGTGGATTGCCAAAGCCGCAAACATTCCGGACCCCGAATACAAGGGCGCCGACCTGGTCGACAAGGTTTTGAACGACAACCCCGACTCGTTAACGCAGCAGCTCGAGATTCGTTGCGACGACTTGGACAGCTCGGAACAGAACATGAAGCTGGTGAAGGCAGCGCTTAACTACCTGGACCAGAAGCAGAAGCAGCTTTCGTTTTCCGCCGCCGCGCAACAGGCCGAGGAGTATGGCAAGACTCTCCGAGAGAGGGAGGCCGACTTGAGGCTCGCGGAGGAGCGCCTGAGAGACTACGTCCAGCAAATGAAGACCGGTCCCGACACGTCGGTCTACCTTCAGCATGTTGAAGAGCTTCAGGAGCAGTACGGCAGTGCGAAGGAGGGATTGGACAAGATCCGCGCCACGGCGAAGACGAGCATCGAGGACGCCACAAAGCTGCCCTCGGCGGTGCCTTCCATCGAGGCGATGCGCTCAAACCTGATCAACTCCGAGACGATTTTGCAAGGCTACTTGAAGGATTACGGTCCCGCCGCTCCCCAGGTCATCGCCCAAGAGCACACGGTCAAAACCCAGCACGACGCGATCATTGCCGAGGCGAAGCGATTTATGGAGTCGATGCACAAGGACATCGATCCCCTCACGGCCGACTATGCAGCCAAGTTCGCGGTCGCGAAGTGGCAACTGGACCACGCCAAGAAGCTGGCGAATATCGCGCCCCAGGAGGCGATGGTGTTCGCTCGCCTTGGCAGGGAAGTCGATGCCAGCGGCAAGATTGTGGAGGCGTTGCGTGCCAAGTACGAGGAGTTCAGAATCGAGGCGCACGTTCAAGACATCCAATGGCTGAGGCTCGACGACACCCACCCGGACAGGAAGCCGAACAACAAGAACTTTCTCAAGAACGGGCTGCTGGCCCTGGTCGCCGCGCTGGCCGCTTCTACCGCCCTGACTCGAATGGTGGACAAGCGCAGAATTCGTCGTGAGACTCTTCGGCAAGCCGCTTAAGCGAAACACCGTCATCTGGACGGTGGCAGTCCTCTACCTGCTCGTACACGTTCTAGTGTACGGGGTGTTCGTGCTGCCTTCTTTCGCCTTTCGAGGCTACGGCTACCGCGACCTCGATTGGTGGGCATATCCGTTCTTGATCTTCGCGGCTCTTTTGCCGGTGGTCTGGCTTCCCAAGAAGCTGGAGCGCGCCAGCGACTTTGCGATGTGGGAGCTTTATGCGACGATCATCCCGAGTTCGGTCTACATTCCCTTTCTGAGCATCGATCGCCCTCCGATCGAGATGACGCTCCTTACGATTTGCGTCATCTTCAGCTTTTGGCTCACGAACTACGTTCGGCTGCACGCCAGGCCGCTCTATTTCGCGCGGGTCAGGAACGCCTACTCGATCTATCAGATCCCGTTCTTCATCGTGGCAGCCATGTTTATCGTGTTCATCTGGAAGTCGGTGAACTTTCGGATCGATTTGAACTGGGCGACGATTTACACCCGGCGCGCGCAAGCCGCGAAGATTGCTCCCAAAGGGAGTCTGTTGGCATACGCGATCAACATCTTGGTGAAGATCATCAACCCGCTTGGGGTGGTGCTATGGGCGATTCGAAAAAGCCCGGTTCATCTGTGGATGTCGATTCTCGGCGTCATCTGCGCTTTCTCGTTCAACGGACTTCGAACCGCCATCTTCCTGCCGATCTTCGCCTACCTGCTTCTTCGCCTCTCGCGGTCGGACAAGGGCATTCCGTGGATGCTCTCGATCATTGGAATCGTCAACTTCCTGGTCGGGATGATCATCTTTCTCCCCAGTGGCGAGAACATCGCCATGGACATTGCCGCGGCGTCGACCGTTCGGGGCATCTACGTCACCGGCCTGCTGATGGGCAACTACTGGGACTGGTTCACCCGCAACCCCCTGAATATGATGGCCACCAGTCCGTTCTTCGGGTCGCTCACCCACCCGGTTTACAAGACCTCGATTCCCCTCCTGATCGGTTACCAGTACTTCGGCGATCCGGTGAACGTGGCCAACGCGCACTACCTGGCCTCGGGCTTCGCCGAGTTCAGCTATGGAGGCATGATCGCTGCGGCGATCATCGCGGGGTATGTGTTTTCCCTGTTCGACGCGATGGGCGAATCTCGAGGAATGAGCGCCTCGACGATCTGCGCGGCTCTTCTGGCGATGCAGATGACCAACGGCGCCATTCAGACGACGATTTTGACTGGTGGCGTATTATTCCTCTTGATGTTCCTCTACTTTAACGAGGACGCGGAAAGCAATCCGGAACTCGCACGCGAGCCGGGCCTTGCGCCGCAGCCGGCTACCTAGTCCGGATTTCGCCTCTTAACCTCTATGCTCGCGCGGCTGCAACGTTTCTCCAGGCTGTTCAGGGAGAAGAGTAAGTCCGGGGCGCTGCAGATCGCTTCGGGAACCGCGCTGGGGCAAGCCATCGGCTTCATCGCCTTGCCGGTGATCTCGCGGCTTTACAATCCTGGAGACATCAACGAGCTTGCCGCGTTCACGGCGATTCTTTCCATGACCACGGCGGTGGCCAGCATGCGGTTCGACCAGTCGATCCCGTTGGCCGAGAACGACGACGAGGCCGCGGTGCTTTATGGGGTGGCCAAGCTGGGGACGGTCACCACATCGTTGTTGTCCCTCGCCGGCTTCGTGATCGCGTTTCACTACTTCAACCCCCCAAAGAACCTTCCTGTCTTGGGCTCCCAGCCTTGGCTCTTGGGAGCTTGCTGCCTTCTGACGAGCTTCTACTTGACGAGCGTCATGTGGGGAATTCGCCAGACCGATTATAAGGAAGTCGCCAAGACGAAAGTGATCCAGGGAGTCGTCGGCAGCGTGCTGCAACTTTTTGGCGGCTTCCTTCATCTGGGCTTCTTCGGCTTGGTTTCGGGTCAGGTGCTGGGTCAGGCCACCGCCGGGACGAAGTTGTCCGCTTCCGTGTGGAAGCCTCTGTTTCGGCAAGCAAGGGAAGGCTGGGCGCCGTTCGGAAGAGCGGTCAGGAAATACAAGCGATTTCCTCTCTATCTGACCCCGGCCGCGCTCCTCAACACGGCAGCGCTGCAGCTTCCGGCCCTCCTTGTCAACCTGTTCTTTCCCATGACGCAGGGAGGCTTTTACGGATGGTCGATGAAGATCGGACAGGTTCCTTCCGGTTTGATCGGCACGGCGATCGCGCAGGTCTTCATGGGCGAGGCTTCCAAACGCGTTCGAAACGGCCAAGGAGGCATCACATGGCTGATGGACCGGTCCGCGCGAACGCTCGCCATCGCAGCGGTGATCTATCTGGCCCTCTGCCTGGTTGTCAGCTTGAACATGGGCCTCCTTTTTGGGGCGAAGTGGCGGGATGCGGGATTCTCTTTCGCGGTGCTTTCGGTGGCGAATGCGGTGAGCATCGTGGGCTCTCCGTTGGGAATGGCGCTCACGGTCACTGGAAACCAGCCGACGCAGCTTCGATTCGACATGGTGCGCACGCCACTGGTCGCCATGTCCGTGGTGGCGCCCCACCTTCTCGGATGGAGCTTCAACGCCACGATGGCCTGCCTCGCAACCGTCATGTCGGTGACCTATGTTTGGTATTTCAAGCTCGCGCGAAACAGCGCCGTAAATCACGACAGGTCGGTCGAGGCGAAGACCGAGGTCGGCGAAAAGGCTGTCTCGACTCCCTATCTGGATGAGGAGATCCTCGCGGCGGAGGAGTTTGGGATTGAGCCGACAGGCTAGCTCTTCCGAAGGCTCGGCTCAGCCGGCTCTTTTGGAGAGATGGGGCTGCACCACTTTCATGACCTCGATGTGAAGCATTCGGTTCGAGCCGGCGCGCACTTTCGCCGCCAGCTCTTCCGCGAGGCGGCGCCAAGCGGTTTCAACGTCCTGCTTGGCCAATATGTGAGAAGCCCTTTCCACGCCTTGCGTGAATCGAATCTCTCTCCCCTTCTCCGAGAGAAAGATGCCGCTTCGCTCTTCCAACGAGGCCCGCATGTCCAATCTGTCGCCCTCCGATTGGGCGTGAGCCCGCTTCTTCGGAGCGCCCCTGAGGAGGTCCGACACATAGCCCGCGGCGAAAATCGCATAGATCTCCTCCCAGGGAAGGTCGTGGGTGCTGCCCCAGGAGCAGCCGCCTCCCGAGGTCATATCTTTGTAGGGCCTCTTGCCAATCTCGACGTAGTTGACCTGGGCGCCCACGGCGATGGCCACGACCGCATGAGCGGCTTCGTGATAGCAGATATCCAGAAGCTCATGAGGTTCCATGCTGTTGGTTCGCGAGGCA
>DASZPA010000090.1:0-11412 GCA_035550555.1 Fimbriimonas sp. | reverse complement strand
AGCGCCTTCAGGAAAGAGTACAGAGCGTTTCCGTGAGCCCAACAGGTGCCGCCCGTGCCCTTTCTCAGCCAACTCTCGAAGAACTCGGCGGGATCGAGGATCGGCATCGCCGCGTTCGGGTCCTGAGTCAGCGTTTGCACCTTCACGGAGTTGTCGAATGGAACTGAGAGGCACCAAGCCCGGTAGACCTTCCTAAGCCCTTGCAGGTCGGTTGAGACCGGTCCTTCGACTCCCAAGCGAGTCAGAATCGCATCGACTGGCAACGTAGAACTATCCGGCATCAGTCCGAAGTCTACTTTGTACCAAGCAGGCGGCTTACAATAGAGCGAGATGAAAGAAGCGGTACGCGCCGATGCGAAAAAGCGCCTGGCGCGGATTGCCGGCCAAGTGAACGGCATTGAAAAGATGGTCGACCAGGAGCGGTACTGCGTCGACATCCTCACGCAAGTCTCAGCCCTCCGAGCAGCTCTCGACCAGTTCGGGGTTCTGATGCTCTCGATGCATCTCGAAGATTGCGTCTACGGCGAGCACGAACCAGGGGATACCGATTGCAACGCTCGAAGCTCCGATGAGAGGCTGGAAGAGATTCGCGTCACGTTGAATCGTTTCTTGAAGTAGCGGCCAACGCCGCATATCGCCTGAGCACCTCGTCGCCCGGAAACCGGCTTGACAACTCTCCCAACGCCTCCCTTTCCACCGGACGATACGGGAATGGGGGAGCTAACTGCTTGACCGCTCGAACCTGCTGCGCGGCTTCGATGTCCATGCGGCTGCCCGCGAGGAGGCTGAACGCCAGCAGGTAGCGGAGCATCGGCAAATCGATGTGTCGGAGTGACTCGTCGATCCACCGCGAAGCATCCTCGAACAGTCGCGCTTCGACCATGCGGCAAGCCACCTCAATTAGGTTCTCAGGGATCGACACAAGCGGCTCGAGCAACGGGCTGCCCCCGAACCCTTCTTGAGGAGACTGACCAAGGAGGGCTTCGGCCCGAAGCGCCGGCTCCAGAGGAGCCAGGTAGTGAGCATTCAGGAGCTCTTGCAGGTCCTCGACCTCGCCCAGGTGGCGTTTGGCGACAGCCTTCATCCACCACGCGAGGTGATCCTCCCCATTAAACAGCAAGGACTGTTCGAACTGCCAGTCGGCCTCTGAGAACTCTTTGGCCTGAAGCGCCTGGACACCCAGGAGGTAGTGTGCCCAGGCTCGGTCCTGCATGCGAAACGCCGCGACCAGGAGTTTGGCACGGGTCGCCGACAGCCTGGGCGCCTCGCTCAGAACTTCCGGCTCCACGAACGCCGCCTCGCTTAGGGGTACCAAGCCGCCTACCGGAGAGGCACGAAAAACCTGCTCACGCGCCGATGAAAGCAAGGCGATTGCGGCTGGATCGCGCTCGTTTTCCCCAAGTGACAGAACCACTGGCTTGTCGGGTGACAGATTGGCCATCGCTTCCAAGGTCGATCCTCCACGCGTCAGCAACAGCAGTTTGTGCCGCTCGAAAGGACGGGACGCCTGCACTTCGATGCGATCTTCGGAGAAGGCCGCCGCCAGCCCGCCGCCAAAGTACGGGCGATTCGAGAGTCCAGAGATCGGAGTAAGCACAGCCGACCAAGTGTCAAGTTGGTGGGGAGACATCTCTCGCAGCCGTTCGAAGCGAGTCGAAACGACAGAGCCGTTTGCCGTCGAGGAGTATCGAAGCTCCTCGCTCTGCATCGCCATGCCGATCTCTTCCCAGCAGAGCCACCCCTTTCCAATCTCACAAACCGATTCGATAGGGACGGAGCAGAGCAGGCCTCCGTTATAGTGAGCCGCCTCTGAAGAGCGATTGAATATCCGCGCTTCCAAATTGATCTCGGCTCGGTCCGAGGGGAGATCGATCCGCAGATGAAAGCTCAGGGGCCAAGTGAAGCTTTCGGCAACCCACAGAGTCGAGGAAGACTCCTCGTCAGCGCTAAACGAGAAATCTACGGGCCCCATCGAGTTGAGCCGTTCCTGTCCATCCGTGATTAACTGTATGCCGAACAGGCTCTCAACGCCTCTTCTCCCCCCTTCCCGTAACGTCAGGAGATGGGGATTGAAAACATCCCTACCGGCGCGCTTGTCGTGAATCGCCACAATTCGCCCACCGAGTGCCGGCACGGCCGTGAGTGACAGGAAGTCGTTTTCCAAGGCCACTGATTCCCACTGTCCGTGGGTCACATGAGAGGTTAGCCGAAGAGGTGGAAATGGATAGCCTGAGCTTGCCGGGTCGATCTCCAAAGCCTCGGCAATAGGAAAATCTGCATCAAAAACGGCAATCCGCGCAGCGCTGGGCATACGCGATGGCAGGTTACCGTAAGTTACAATGGAGAAAGATGAGGCCTCGACTCACGCCCTTGGGACTAGTGCTCAAGTGGCTCATCGTACCGGTGCTGGTGGGAGCAATCGGCTATTTCCTGATTGGTCCACGCATCGGCAAGCGGGACCTGCCAGCCGACGCGCCTCCATCAGTCCCTACCCAGCCGGTCGTCGATAGCCGCCCTGCTACTGCTCCAGCAACCAATTCTGTGCAGGCCGCCACCGCTCCTGTCGCGACGCCTGTCCATCACCGCAAGCGCCGGCGTCACAAGACCGAACCGAACTCCGTTAAGATCGACGGCGTCGACCAGCCGACTCAGGAGACGCCAACCACTCCGTAGGCGGCCTCTGCTCGAGCGATCTTTTTAAATCCAGCTTCTCCGAGCCGCTTCATCACGCCGGGATAGGCCCGCTTGCCCACGCCGCTGTTCGGATCGCCGATGTAGTGGAACAGTCGCCCGCCTCTTGTCATGACGCGATGTAGCTGCTCGTAGAAGGCTTCTGAATAAAGCTCGCCTCCAAGCGCCATCATTGGAGGGTCGTGGATGACATCCGAGAAGTAGCCGGAAGGAAGCTTGGCCACTTCCTCGAAAGCGTCCCCGACGATCTGCCGTATCTTGGGACTCGAGAAGAGCTCTGTTGACCAGGGGTTCTGCCGGGCGATCTCCAGCGCGGCGGGATCGAGCTCAATCGTCACCACCTCCTGGGCACTTTTGGCGGCGGCGATCGCCGTATATCCCAATCCCGTGGCTGTGTCCAAGAGCCTGCCTCTCGGAGTACCTAGGGCAGAGAGCTTGGCTCGAGTATCGGCCATCGGATCGGTGTCTTTGATTCGGTGCATCGGAATCCCCGACACCAAGACCGTCGGGGCAGTAGGCGAAGGGCAAAGAACCCGCACCCACCCGGTGGTCTCGGAGAAAACGTGAATGGCGTGAAGCTCGCCACCCTCGATCCGAAACACCTTCCGCTCTTCCTTCGCGATCTCCTCCAGAAGTGACCAACTCACGATGCCGGAAGGGAAACGAACAACCTCATCTGAAAGCTCGACCTCGGTCTTGGTTCGCCCGAGGTCCTCCGAGCTGAGTGCCGAGGTCTTCCCTTTTCGTTTGGTCTCCAAGAGCGGCTTGGCCTGGAAGACTGAGAGCACTAGGCCTATTTCAGGAACTTCGCCAGCCATCCCAGGATTTCGCCAAGCCGATGAAGCCGCATGTCAGGCGGGCCGCTTCGCGACATGCCATGAGACGTGCAGTCCGGATACCGGACCATCCGCGATTCGACGCCCTCCATCTGGAGTGCCGTGAAAACCTGCTCGCTCTGCTCGATGTTGCACCGGAGATCGCCCGCCGAGTGGATGATCAGCGTGGGGGTCTTCACATCTTTGAAGTACGCGATCGGTGACTGGCGCCACAGCTCCTTGATGTCATCCAGGTCGCCCCAAGCCACACCTTTGAAGTAGCCGTCCTTGTTGAACGGAAAGTCCGAATTGCCGGCCATGGATACCATGTTCGAGACGCACCGGTCGGTAATCGCGCACTTGTAGTCGTGAGTGTGGCCAATCACCCAATTGGTCATAAAGCCGCCGTAAGAGCCACCCATGACAGCCATCTGGCCGGGGTGGATGAACGGCTGATGCTGCATCCATCGAGTGACGGCCTGCACGTCTTCCCAGTCCTTGTTGCCCCAATCGCCTTGGATCGCCTTCGCCCACGCCTCGCCGTAACCCTTCGAGCCTCGCGGGTTGGTGTAGACAACAACGTAGCCCTCGGCCGCCTGGCACTGGAATTCGTGGAAGAACGTCCAGCCGTACTGGGCGTGAGGGCCGCCGTGAATCTGCAGCACTGCGGGGTACCGCTTGGGCTCGATGTATCCGATCGGTTTGAGGACCCACCCGTGGACCTCCAGGCCGTCGGTCGTCGGTATACGAATCTCTTCCGGTTCTGCGATCTCCAACTCGGCCAGGACGTCGTGGTTCAGGTCGGTAAGCACCTTGGGTACCCATCGGCCCGTTGCGATTTCGGTCTCGATGACGGCGATCTCGGACAGCTTGGACGGAGTACTGTAGGCGGCGGCAATGCGGCGAGCGCTGGAACCTGCGTTGCCGACCATGAGTGCATGCTTGCCTTCCGTGAGCAGTTGCAGGCCGCCGTCTTTCGAAATGAATCCCAGTTGGGTCTCGCCGAAGGTGCCTATCTGCGCGAAGAGGCCGCTCCCATCGGGCGCCCACTCCATCGTGACGCCGAAACCTGCGTCCCTTGTGTCGCTGAGGGTCGCCGCTCCGAGATCGTAATCCTGAGCACCGGTGAGGTCCTTCGGCTCGCCACCCTCGGCGCTGACCAGATACGCCTTGGTGTTGCGAGTACCCCACGGGTCGTTCTCGTCGACGTCGCCTGCATAAGCGATCCATCGGCCGTCGGGCGACCACTTTGGAGTCGATTTGCTTCCTTTGGGCAGTCCCTCCAGCTTCCAGGCCTGACCATCCATGGAAAGCCGATAGATCTGCTGGTTGGGAGGATCGACGACGGGTCTCTTCGTCGAGTTGTGGATCACAGCAAGCTCTTGCGAGTTGGGAGACCAGTCGAACGAATACTCACCCTGCGGATCGGCGCGATAAGTGAGCACCGTGTACGACTCGGCGCCTTCGCCCGCTTGGGCCTTGGCGACGTCGATGACTTGCAGCTCATATCGCTGCCCCTCGAAGTAGCCGTCTCCATCCAAACGATACGTAATGTCGTCGAACACGAGAGGCGGAGCGTTTAGTCCTTTCTCTTGCTGCTCCTTCTTTGCTTTCTCGGTGCGGCCTTCGGCGGTTGGGCGGAACGTGAGTGCAATCTTGCTGGAATCGGGAGACCATTGGATCTCGCCCACGGAGCCCTCGGGCAAGCTTGTGAGCTTTTTGGCTTCGCCGCCTGTAGTGGGAATGAGGTAGATCTGCCCCGCCGCTCCGTCCCGGCCGCTGCTGAAGGCGATCCAGTTGCCGTCCGGCGACCACCTTCCCTGTCCGACCGACTTCTCGCCTTGCGTCCACTGCTGCTGCCGGCCCTCCAAATCGACCGTCCACAAGTGGCTCAGGTAGGAGTTCTTCTCGGTGACGGTCTTTCGGGAGAACAGCACCCGGTCGCCAGAGGGCGACAACTGAGGGTCTCCAACAAGGATGAAACGCAGCAGATCGGTGGGGCGGATGGGCCTTTTAGGCATATGTTGCAAAGCATACACGTAGAATCTCCCGTGATTCGAATGCGCTTCCAAGGGCTCCAAACACAGAGCCGGGCGCTGTCCACCTTTATCGCACTTGCGCAGGCGACCTACCGGAAACCGACACCGATGCCGTATGTTGTCGCTATCGGAGGGGTGATTCTGTACCTCGTCGTTACGCGGCTTTCGCAAGTAGAAGCCTTGCTTGTGGTCGCGGTTTTCGCCTTGTTTGGCGCCATATACGCCTTCTTGAAGGCGCCCTCCGTGCCGGCTCCCAAGAGCGTGGTCTTGCCCAAGGAGGAAGCGATCCGAGACGCGCGGCGCAGGCTCCTTTCTCGACTCAATTATCAGCGCGCCTCAGTGGGACTTGAAGAAGTTCTGACCCCACAGGCGATAGCGGAGCTTGAAAAGTACGCGGAGATTTGGGAAGAAATGGCCGTGAAACTTGACGGTCCGACATGGAAGAACCAGCCAATTCTAAGGGACCAGGCGCTTGGGGCGACGTTCGAAGTGATGACCGAGATCGTCATGACGGCCCTTGGCGGAGCGATTTCGGAAGGAATTGCATTGGACGATGCGCCGGGGCACCTGCGAGATCAGGTTGACAGGCTCAAGGAGCTCTCGCATGCCCTTTCGCAGACCACGAAGGTCTTGGAGAGCTACTATCGGCCCTCTGAGATTCCAGCCGGCGTTCCGATCGGAAACGAGTTTCCGGAGGTTGAGCGGCTGCGCGAGTTGGTCGCGCCTACGGCGTAACTGCACCGGCTTCTATGGCCTTCCGAATCTTGCCCGCCTTGACGATTCCCTTCTCCGCCAGAAGCTCCGAGAGCGTCTTTCGATCTTCCGCCGATGCGAACGTTCTAAGCGGCAGGATGATGTTCTGACCGCCGCCGATAACGAGCACCACCACTTGCCCCACCAAGTTGGCGGCTGACACCAGCGCCCAAGGCACCCGGCTCATAAAGCCGCTCGAGAGCTCGACCACGAAGTAGTCCGGAAAGAACTCCATCGTGCGAACGTCCGTGAAGGCCCACTGCGAGTATCTGTGATTCGCAAGCTGCTGAACGGTATTCCGGCGAATGAACGGCATGAACAGACCAAAGATCACGACCACGGCGCCCGCCGCGATGCCGGTCGAGGGCCCGAGGAGGAAGGTCAGAATGACACCCATGACGACGCCGTACAAGGGCATGCCGAACCAACCGAGAGGACTCGAGATGCGGGAATTGACCATGACGAACTCTTGCTTCGTCAAATAAAACGGCAGCGTTTTGATGGGCAGCGCCACAGCGGCATTATATTGCGAATAGGTCTGACGGCCACGCGTAGACCCATCTGTCAGCGCAGCGACAAGGGGTGACGATGACGACTCAGGAACTAGATCCGGCTCCGCCGGCGATCGGGGACTTGGCCCCCGACTTTGAATCGGTTTTGCCGGACGGCACGGTTGCGAGACTTCGAGACTTAGCTGGCCATCCAGTGGTCCTTGCCTTCTTCCCGGCCCAGTGGGATCCAGCTCGCCAGCCGCAGATCGAGCTTTATAACCGGGCTCTCGGGGAAGTCATGCCGGACTCAAACATCGTCCGGGTTTCTCAAAAGGAGTCGTTTTTGGACGCCGATGTAAGCGGTGAAGGCGAGGTGCGTGTTTACGTGCTGGACAGCCTGGACTCCAATGGCGAGATCGCGGATCTTTTCGGGGTGCGCGGCGAACAGGCGCTCTTCGTCTTGGACGGCCATGGGGTCGTCCGATGGCATCGAGCCGGCCCTGTCGGCGGTTACCCGCCGGCCGACGAGATCAAGAAGGCGCTTTCAGAAGTCAAGAAATCAGGTGGCGTCTCGCGAAGACAGTTCGTTTTCGCCGCTGTCGCGACGTTTGCAGCCATGGCCTTAATGCCAAAAATCGGAGTAGCGGAACCTCGGGCCAAGGCTCAAACCAAGCAGGCGGCTTTCGCCTTGAGGGTCAATGGACGCGAGTATAAGGTGCCGGCTGACAACCGAATGTCGCTCCTGGACGCTCTCCGAGAACGAATCGGTTTGACCGGCACCAAGAAGGGTTGCGACCATGGCCAGTGCGGAGCGTGCACGGTTCACATGGATGGCCGCCGGGTCAACTCATGCTTGGTGCTTGCCGCTCAGGCTGAAGGGTCTCACATCGAGACGATCGAGGGGCTCGCCCACGGTGATCGTCTGCATCCGGTGCAAGAGGCGTTCATCAAACACGACAGCTTCCAGTGCGGCTACTGCACGCCCGGTCAGATCATGTCGGCTGTCTCCTGCATCAAGGAAGGACACACTGGTTCGCCGGATGAAATCAAGGAGTGGATGAGCGGAAACATCTGCCGTTGCGGCGCCTACCAAGGGATTCTTGAGGCGATCCAGGAGGCGAAGGGTAAATGAAAACCTTCGAGTACTCGCGAGCACACGATGTCACCGACGCAGTCCATCGGCATGGGTCCAGCGAGGATGCCAAGTATCTTGGCGGCGGCACCAATCTGATCGACCTGATGAAGTACGGCGTTGAGTCGCCATCGCGCTTGGTCGATATCACCCACGTTCCCCTCACCAAGATTTCGCCGCTGCCCGGAGGAGGCTTGCGAATCGGGGCGCTCGTTCGAAACAGCGACTTGGCAGCGGACCCGCGCGTGGTCAGAGATTATCCAGCGCTGTCGCAGGCGATCCTGAACGGCGCCAGCCCTCAATTGCGGAACATGGCTACCACCGGCGGCAACTTGATGCAGAGGACCCGCTGCTACTACTTTTACGACACCGCCTTCGCCTGCAACAAGCGGAAGCCGGGTAGCGGCTGCTCGGCTCTCGAAGGAATCAACCGCATCCATGCCATTTTGGGACAGAGCCAGAACTGCATCGCTGTGAACCCGAGCGATATGTCTGTCGCGATGGCCGCGCTAGACGCCGTAGTGCATGTGGAAGGCCCGGACGGAAAACGCGAAATCCCCATCCTGGAGTTCCATCGACTGCCGGGCGACACTCCGAACATCGATACGAATCTCCGTCCAGGCGAGCTGATCACCTTTGTGGACCTGCCGCCGAGTCTGGTGGCCAGGCACTCGGCGTACTTGAAGGTACGCGACCGGAACTCGTATGCGTTCGCGCTTACCTCGGCGGCTGTAGCCCTGCAAATGGACGGCGGCAAAATCCGGTCAGCGAGGCTCGCGCTGGGAGGCGTCGCTCATAAACCCTGGCGAGCAAAGGAGGCGGAGGCATTGCTGGTGGGCAAGCCTGCCACCGGAGAAAGCTTCCAATCCGCGGCTGAGGTAGCACTTCAGGGCGCGCAAGGTTACAAGTACAACACGTTCAAGATCGAGTTGGCCAAACGGACAATCGTGAGGGCGTTCTCCGATCTCGCGGGAGGAGCGGCATGAGCAAGCAGCAGGGCCCGGCTCAGGTGAAATCGAAATTCATCGGTCAGCCCCTCGACCGCGTCGACGGTCGCTTAAAGGTGACCGGAGCCGCAAAGTACGCGGCCGAGTTCTCAGCGCCGAACATGGCGCACGCGGTTCTTGTGCAAAGCACTGTCACACGTGGCAAGGTGACCAAGATCGATATCGAGGAGGCGAAGCGCGCTGCCGGCGTGATCGACGTCCTGACGCACGACAACGCTCCACCCGCAAAGCGGCCGTCTGTTCCTCCCGGCGGACAGAGCCAACCCTTGCTCTTCAACGAGGTCGTCTTCTCAGGGCAAAACGTGGCAGTCGTGATTGCCGAGACCCTCGAGGAGGCTGAGCATGCCGCGGAGCTGGTCCGCATCGAATACGCGGCCGAACCGCATGAGGTGAACTTGGAGGACCAAATCGACAAAGCTTTCCTTCCGGGCACGGGGCAGCGCCAGCCGATTTCGAAGAGGGGCGATGTCGACGCTGGGCTGGCCCAGGCAGCCGTCAAAGTGGATCAAGTTTATAAGACGCCGACCGAGCACCACAACCCAATGGAGCCGCACGCGACGCTGGCGATTTGGAGCGACGACGAGCATGTGACGGCTTACGACGCCACCCAAGGCGTCTCGAACTCTTCGCGCGCTTTGTCCGATGTGTTCGGACTCGAGCCGAAGAACGCGCATGTCATCAATCCGTTTGTGGGCGGAGGGTTCGGGTGTAAGGGGCAAGCTTGGCCCCACCTCCCAATAGCCGCGCTGGCGGCGAAGGCGGTCAAGCGCCCAGTCAAGCTGGCACTGACTCGCCGTCAGATGTTCACTTCCAATGGACATCGGCCAGAAACCCATCAGGCGCTCACGCTCGGATCATCGAACGTCGGTCGCCTGAGCGCAATCCGCGCCGAAATGGTGAACGACACTTCTCGACTGGAGTCGTTCGTCGAGCCGACTGGCAACGATTCGGCGCTGACCTACTCATGTCCCAACGTGTCTGTACGTCAACAGTTGGTTCGCCTGGACATTGGGGCGCCAACCTACATGCGGGCTCCCGGTGAGTCGAGCGGCTCATTCAGCATCGAAACTGCGATGGATGAGTTGGCCATTGCGCTGAACATGGATCCAATCGACCTTCGCCTGCGCAACTACGCGGAGAAGGACGAGCGAAGTGACCGGCCGTTCTCGAGTAAGTCTCTCAAGGAGTGCTACAGGCAAGCGGCCGACGCCTTTGGCTGGTCCAAGCGAGACCCGAAAGTTGGGTCTATGCGAGAGGGCCGAATGCTTGTGGGCTATGGAATGGCAACGGCGTCCTATCCAGCCAACTATTGGGGCGCCTCCGCCAGAGCGACCCTCCACGATGACGGCTCGGTGCTGATCCAATGCGGCACCCAGGACCTCGGCACCGGCACCTACACAATCCTGACTCAAGTTGCGGCGGATGGGCTCGGTATCCATCCAGACAAGATCAGGGTCGAGATCGGTGACACCCACCTGCCTCCAGCGCCAGGCTCGGGAGGCTCCAACTCGGCGGCAAGCACTGGCTCTGCCGTTCACAACGTGTCAGCCGCCTTAAGAGATGCTCTCGTTGGCCTCGCGACCTCGGCCACTGGCGGCCCCCTGAACAACGTGGCGCCATCCGATCTGGTCATCGAAAGTGGGCGGATCAGTTCGAAGAAGGAGCCCTCCAAATCGATCACCTATGTGGAGATACTGAAGGCTGCGGGCAAGAAGGAGCTTCAGCAGGAAGCGACGGCGCAGGCCGGTAGGGAAAGAGGCGGCACGGGAACGAAGGGGTACACGATGCAGGGCTTTGGAGCCCAGTTCTGCGAGATCCACATCGATCCCGATCTCGGCATGATGCGGGTGGCACGCTGGGTGGGCGCGTTTGCGCTTGGAACGGTTCTTAACGCCAAGACGCTTACCTCGCAGTTGCAAGGCGGCATCATCTGGGGCATCGGAATGGGGCTTCTCGAGGAGACGTTCATGGACCCGGTCTATGGCCGATATGTGAACTCGAACCTTGCGGAGTACCATGTGCCCGTCCACAAAGACGCGCCGCCGATCCAGGTGATCCTGGTGCCCGAGGAGGACGACATCGTGAATCCCGTCGGGGTCAAGGGTGCGGGCGAGATCGGAATTACGGGCGCGGCAGCGGCTATCGGGAACGCCGTCTATCACGCAACCGGGAAGCGCATTAGGGAGTTGCCCATCACACTTGATAAAATCCTTTAGGCGATGAGAGAGCTGAGCGATATCGTCAAAGCGTGGAGAGAAGCCCCACCAGGCAGCCCACTCGTGCTCGCGACGGTCGTGGAGGTCTCGGGGTCGACGTACCGAAAACCAGGCGCCAGGTTACTCATCCGCGATGGACACTGGCTCGCCGGCTCAGTCAGCGGCGGGTGCCTCGAGGCCGACCTACTCTCGACTGCTTGGGAACGGACTGCGAATGGCCCGGCACTTGTCACCTACGACGCGACGTCCAGCGACGACATCCTTTGGG
>DASZPA010000089.1:0-5638 GCA_035550555.1 Fimbriimonas sp. | reverse complement strand
ATCAGCCTTGGAACTCCGTGAATATCGGCCCGCACCGCGACATCGTCGGGACGTGGGCCAAGCTGGCCAGGAAAAATGGTTTGAGGTTTGGTGTCACCGTCCACGCGGCCCGAACCTGGGACTGGTTCGACGTGGCTCATGGAAGCGACAAGACGGGGCCGCTGGCCGGCGTTCCTTACGATGGACATCTAACCGCGTCCGACGGAGCGGGCCAGTGGTGGCAAGGCTACGATCCCGCCGATCTTTACGGTCCCTACGGAGCCGCGCGCACCCCAGCCGCCCACGCCGCCTATGAACAGAAGTTCTTCAACCGAGTGATGGACCTGACGAGCAGCTACCACCCGGACCTGCTCTATTTCGACGATGGCGAACCGCCCACTTCCTATGGGCTCGAGATCGCCGCGAACTACTACAACCAGAACCAGAGCTGGCACAACGGCGACCTTCAGGCGGTGCTCACGGTCAAGAGCAACGAGGACCGGATCAAAAAGGCGATGGTGCTGGATTACGAACGGGGCCGAAGCAATTGGACGGCGCCGGAAGCCTGGCAAACCGACACCTGCATCGGGCAGTGGCACTACGACGTCAACGTCTTCAAGAATCATCAGTACAAGACCGCCGACCAGGTTGTGAAGATGCTGATCGACATCGTTTGCAAGAACGGCAACCTGCTGCTCAACATTCCGCTTCCCGGAGACGGCAAGCCGGATTCCGACGAGATCCAATTCCTTCGCCAGATGGCTTCCTGGATGCGCGTGAACGGCGAGGGCATCTTCGGCACCCGTCCTTGGACGTTTCCCGGAGAGGGTCCGACCCGGATGCGTGGCGGCGGCTTCAGCGAAGGAGGAGAGTCCCGGCTGGGGCCGCAGGACTTTCGGTTTACCAAAAAGGGAAATACGCTTTACGCCTTCTCCATGGGCTGGCCCACGGACGGCCGTTATGTCATCCACTCTCTTGCCGCGGGAGGCTTCGGCGGAGGCTCAGTTTCGGGCGTTCGCCTTCTCGGCTCTTCAGCGAAGCTACGCTGGAGCCAGACTCCGGAAGGGCTGGTGGTGGAGCTGCCCACCCAAAAGCCCTGCGACTACGCCTACTGTCTGGAGATCCAGGGCCTGGATGTCGCGCATTCGCAACCGGCTCCTCCGACGATCATGGTTCCCACCGTCAAGGTCGGCACCGACGGAACGCTCCATCTCGTGCCCCACGACGCGATGTTGAAGGGCAACGTACAGGTCCAGTCGGGGTCGCTCGAAAACATCGGCTACTGGGACAATCCCGACGACCGAGTCTCCTGGAAGGTGGACTTCCCTTCCGCCGGGACGTACGAGGTCACATGTCAGGTGGCGACACAAGGCTCAGGAACGTCGTTCGTCGTCGACGCCGGGTACGGCGCCTCTTCCCCAATTTCGGTTCCGGACACGGGGAATTGGGACAAGTTCGTTACGGTGACAGGACGGGTCAACGTCGGAAGCGCCGGTCCGACCACGGTGACATTCAGACCCGCGGGCGCTATCGGCTGGAAACCGATGAACCTGGCTGGAGTGGAGCTTAGGGAGAGGTGGTGAGTTGCAAGTTGTCAAGTTTGCGAGTTTGCATGTTGTCAAGATTCATGCGCGAGTTGCAGTATCGGTGAGCGGCTTCGTTGATGGGCGCGAAACCCCAAATCTCACAAACCACAAACCCACAAACTCACCGACCCCCACCCCCAAACTTCTCTCTCAAGTGCCGCAGCATGTTCGTCCCATGGAACACATGGTCTCCTTGGAACAGCTCGCATTCGAACTGTGAAGTCGCACCCACGGACTTGTAAATGTCCCGTGCATAGTTGCAGGCGAGGCGGAAGCCTTCGGCGGCGAAGATCGGATCTTCGGTTCCGTTCTCGACGGCCAGGGGCCGGGGAGCGATGAGCCCGGCCAGGTCGGGGATGTCCATCAGCCTGGCGAAGCCGGGGACGTAGTTGTCGGGGCAGTGGTCGAAAAGCAAAATCGAATGCGCCATCGGGCAGAAGTAGCCGCTCACGCATGCGCCGAAGATCCCGGGCTCCAACGCGGCCGACCAAAGCGCCGTCAAGCCTCCGCCGGAGATGCCCATGGTCGCAATCCGCGTGGGGTCGACCGCGGGGTGCGTGCAGAGTGCCCGGTAGGCGGCGATCGCGTCGCGCGCTCGCCAGCCCGTCATCGTTTCCCCGAGTACCAGCCCGAAAAGACTGTCCATGGAGCAGCTCGAGCCCTTCTCTCCGTCTCGCGAAGACTGGTTGGTGCCGAAGGAGGGCTGCTCCACTGCCAAAGCGACCCATCCCTCTCGAACGCACTGCAACGCAAACTCGGACTGGTAAGGCTCGTCGACCAGGCCGACGATCGTGTCGGCGCCGCGTCCATGGCCGGGGAGGCATACGACGGCCGGAGACGGCATCTCCGCCTGCTCCGGGATGAGAAGCCATCCCCTCCCAGACCAGCCGTCCCGGCTCGGAAACACGACTCGCTGGCGCACATGGCGATCGAGAGGTTCTTCGCTCAGGACTTCGAGGCCGGCGACGGGCCAAGGCTCGTCCACCACACCCACCGCGTCGACGAGCGCCGCCCTGGCCCGGTCTTGCCAGGTGGGGTCGCTTGGATCCCACTCCAGGCTGGGCCGGAGCATGAGATAGCGCTCCCGCAGGAACTCGTACGGGTTGCCGATGCTCACGGTACGAGCGGCTGGATCTCCTGGTCGCCCATCAGCTTGGACAACGTGGGCTCCATAGCGGCAGCCCAGATCTCATATCCCTTGTGGTTCGGGTGGAGAAAGTCGGGCATGATGTCCGCCGAAATGGTCCCGTCGTCCGCCAGGAATTTGGAGCCGATGTCCAGAAACGTCACGCCGCGAATCTTGGTGAACCCGGCGAGCTTCTGATTCAGATCGACGATCTTCTTTCGGTTGTCGGTGTTGGGCTCGTGGTCTCTCGGGAAGACTCCGAGCAGGAGAATCTTCGTGCGGCGAGAGCTCTTCTTCACCAAGTTGATGATCTTGCTCACCCCGAGGGCGATGTCGTCCACCGAGTCGCGCCATAGGTTGTTCGTGCCGATCATGATCACAGCGACCTTGGGATGGATATGGTCGATCTCGCCGTTCTCCAAGCGCCAGATGACGTGCTCGGTACGATCCCAGCCGAAGCCGAGGTTCACGGTGTTCCTGCCCTTGTAGTAATGGTCCCATAAGTCGGATGGCCCGCCGCCCTGAGGGTCGCCGCCCCAGCCGTGAGTGATCGAATCGCCGATGAGAATGAGGTCGACGGGCCCCTTCTTGATTCGATCCAGAACCGCTTGGTGGCGGGCTATCCAGTCGTAGCTCTTCGCCTTTGTCGGAGCGTCGTCGACCACCGGGGTGACGCTGAGCGGCTGCGTCGTAGGCGTCGGAGTGGACGGTCCCTGTTGGGCCAGGGAAACGAACGGGATGGAAAGGAAGAGCCCGGCAACGGCGAGCCACTTGAAGCGCATGAGCTTTATGATAGTCGAAGCCAGTTCGGTCCAGCGCAACAAAACTGCGTGGGTCAGGTGGCCAGACGGTCCAGCACGCCTGGCGCTAGCCACGATCCGATGGTTGTCTGACAGATATCGCGTACTCAATGGTCGGGGCAAAAAGGCCCTGAACCGTTTGCCACTGGATCCAAGCGAGCCGCGGATCAGGGAGCCACTCGCGGAGAACAGAACCGCGAATCCGGATGCTCCCGATGGTCGCAACTCCCTTCGGTCTCGGCCTGAATGGTGGCGTGCGCAATCTGGAACCGAGTGGACAGAAGCTCGTTGATGTTTCGGATGACTTCACCTATTTGATCCATGGTGCAGGTGCTTGGCACCACCACATGGCAAGAGAGGTAGTTCATTCCGTCGGAGACGCTCCAAGCGTGGACGTCGTGGACGGACAACACGCTGGGAACTTTGCTCATGGCCGAAACCATGTTCTCGATATTGAGATCCTTTGGCGTCGCCTCCAGCAGGATGGTCACCGATTCTCGGACGATCCCCCATGCCGTGTAGAGAATGAACAACGCAATGAGCACGGACACGGTGGGGTCGGCGTAGGTCCACCCGGTTCGCTTTACAATGAATCCGGCCGCGACGACAGCCACTGCCGAGAGGGCGTCTCCCAGCATGTGCACAAACGCCGCCCGCATATTCAGGCTGTGCTTCGCCCCTCCGGCAAGGAGCCAGGCGATCACCGTGTTCATGAGGACCGAGACGGCGGCGACGGCCATCATCAGGTTGCCAGCCACGGGTTGTGGCTTGCTGAACCTCTCCATCGCCTCGACGAAGATGAGGACGGCGATAAGGATCAGGCTCACCGCATTGAAGAGCGCGGTCAGGATCGAGACCCGGTGGTAGCCGTACGTGTTTTTCTCGTTGGCAGGCTTCTTACTCACCCAGATGGCATAGGCGGCGAGGCCAAGCGCCAACGCGTCGCTGGCGTTGTGGCCAGCGTCTGAAAGCAGGGCCAAGGAGCTTCCAGCCACACTGGCGATCGTCTCGGCCACAACAAACGCCAGGGTCACGACCAGCGAGATGACCAGCCGCGGGCCATGCGTCGCGCCATGGACGTGCATGGGTCCGTGCGCGTGATCGCAATCATGGATTTCGGCCATCTGTTTCTACGTCAACTGCCGGTGCGCCGAATGTTCCGGCGAACGGCCGCCGGACTCGGATCAAGCGGTGTGAACTTACCCTGAAGCCCATCGCATCTGGCGCTCTTGTAGCCGCAATCGAACCGGTTGTTCCTTCCTCATTGCCTCCGTGACCCTCATTCCAAACGGATCCAGGTCACCCGGTTGAAGCGCCTCAAGAGGAGGAGCACCGTGTTCTTTCGGGGCGTCCAAGGCATAGGAGCAAACGATGAAGAAATGGTCTCAAGACGTGACAGGGCACAGCAACGCAATGGACTTGGAAAAAGACGTCTTTAGCTGGAAAGACCCGAAGAAGATCGCCCAATCGCTAAAAAGGTCCGCCGAGCAAAGCAAACGCAGAAAGGCAAGGACGGCGTTCCAGTCGTCGATGTCGATGCTGAACTTCTACATCAATCGGGCCGGCAAGAACCTCTCCGAGGCCCAAAAGAAGGTTCTCGAGTCGGCCAAGGGCGAGCTCAGGAAGGAGTTCGGCAGAGAGTAGATACAGATTGTATCGCTTCGACTATCCCAACGGAAATCCGGATTCCAGCATCAGAACGTGCAAAGAAGAACATTGGGAGGCAATGGCGATCAAACACAAAATAGCTTCGATACCTTCTTCAAGATACAGATTGTATTCTCTACTAGGACAAACCGTGCTATCATGCTGATATGCAGCAGCGGTCGCGGCACCGATTTGAAGAGGTGGCCGACGATATCCGAGCCAAGATTCAGAGCGGAGATTTCCCCATCGGAAAGCTGCTGCCTTCCGAACGGGAGCTGCAGGAAGGCTACAGCGTCAGCCGCACCACCATCAGGCGCGCGCTGGCGGATTTGATCGATTCGGGCTGGGCCGAGAGCAGCCCGAACAGGGGCGTCGTGTGCCGCCGGGGTCGCCCATCCAGCGGCTCGGCTCGCATCGCCTTTATCGATCACCGCGACCATGTGCACCGGTCGCTTTTCTTCAAGCTGCACACGCAGATGGTCGCTAAAGGTTTGGAGATG
>DASZPA010000088.1:0-8635 GCA_035550555.1 Fimbriimonas sp. | reverse complement strand
CGTCCGTAGCTTCCGATCGACGTGCTTCCGGAGCTGAGATCGAGCGAGACGACCAAGAGCGGGGCGCCCCCTTGATGCAGAAGCTCTTCCACGTACTCTCTCGATCCTCGAAGAGCCAACGAGTGAGATCCGCTAAGAATCACCTGCAGAGGACGCTTGTGGGTGCATATCGAATAGACGCGCGCCACCTCCAGGAGACCTGCGACTCCGCCGATCGACTCGGCGCCAGGGCAAAGCCCGGGGACGATGCTCATCGAGTCCGAGTAGGCCATCAGCACGATGGGATGGGAGGCCAGCGAAGGGTCGGAGCCCGAGAAGGAGGCCGAGAGGTTGCAGCTGGTGCGCCGCACCCAGTCTTGCCGGCAGCTTAGATGGCCCACCTGATGGGCGAAAGCAGCGCTGAGGATGGGTCCGGCAGCCTTGGAGGGGAGATAGAAGCGGGGGATTTCCAGCGGCACGCTCGCAAACTTCGCTTCGGCCTCCGCGCGGGCCATCGAGGTTGGCTGGATGAAAACGATACCCACCGCCCCCAGCTTTGCCAGATTCCTCCAATTGGAGCCCGAATCGAACTCGGCAACGGCGATCGAACCTTTAATGTCGAGCCCGTTCAAATCCTCCAAGCGTGCACGTCCGGCATAGATCAACGGACCTGAAACGTTGCACGTCGAGGTACGAACCAGATTGGGCCAAAGCGGATAGACCGCCGAAGAGGCCGACCCGACGGAGAGAGTCCCTGTCGCCTGGGGATCGGGCACCGAGACGGTGAACGGTGTTCTGGTGATGCTTCGGGCGCCCAGTTCCGCCAGCCGCGCCTGGACGTAGTCGAACGTCGCGGACTCTCCCTTCGAGCCCGTGAGCCTTGAGCCTAGCGCGGAGACGTCGCGGTAAGTCTGCGCAACCTGCTCGTAGCTGGTCTGGCCGAGGAGAAGGCGATACCAATCCTCTGGCCCACCGAGCGAAGTGATGGCCTCATACGCTCGATGGTTCGCGGGAGTATCAGGGAAGTTGTCTTGGGCGAAAGCTGACCGCATGCCTAAAAGGCACGCGCAAGCCAGGAGCAACCAGCGCCATCCGCATCGAGGCACAAAAGGGATTGTAACTTGTTAAGCGGCCATTACTTCGAACAGGCGCTCTTGTTTTTCGTAGCGGTCCAGCATTTCGTCCGCAAGCTGGTCCATCTGGCTGTAGCTCAGGTGCAATCCAAAGAGGGTCTCCTCCTTGAAGTCGTAGCTCATGCTGTCCCCGCCGATACCCAATCCCATGGCGCGTGAGAGGTAGTCCGCCACGTGCACGCAGTACACCACCTCGGCGTATTCGGTGGTCTCCAGGGGCCGATGGTGGGTGCGAATGGCCATGACGAGCGGCTTTGGCAGATTCCAAGCTTCACCCATGTAGGCGCCCACGTCCTGATGATCGAAGCCGAGGACCTTTCTCTCGATCACGTCGAAGGTCGTCTCCTGAAGCTCCGCCAGGCGGGCCATGGCGTTCACCTTGTTGTCCAGCCAAACGCTCAGGGCTGTCTTGCCAAGGTCGTGAAGGATGCCCGCGGTGAACACGAGATCGGGATTGACGCGGCCGGACTTCTCAGCGACGACCTGCGCGCCCACACCGACGCTCAAGGAATGGATCCACATCTCTCGCGGTCCGAGGCCGTAGCCGGGGAGCGGCCGAGTCATCCATGGATAGGTGCTTGCAAGTAGAGCCAAGTGGCGGACCGTCCGCAGGCCGAGCATCACCACCGCGTCCGATACGTTTACGACTTCTCGCTGCAAGCCGTAAAAGGCGGAATTGGCCAGCCGAAGAACGCGGACCACCAGCGATGAGTCCTGGCAGATGATCTTGGCCATCCCGGCTGCGCTCGCGTCGGGGTCGGTCGCGTAACGCATCGCGGCCAGCGCCACATTGGGCGAGCTCGGTAGGTCGGAAGTCTTACGAACGATGTCGCTCAGCGTGAGCATCGTTTCGTTGACCGGTAGTCTGGTTTGCACGGCGAATCCCTCCATCCTCAAGGCGTGTGCAACCCAAATTCCACGAAAGCGAAACAAAAATCCCTGGCAATATACAAGTAAACACGCAAAAACTTTTACTAGGTCGGCGTAGAAGTGTTAGGAACATTAAATGGTTTCTCCTTGTTAATCAAGGTAACGAGAGTCGCATTGATAAGCGACCGGGAAGCGTTCACAGACGCAAGAATCTCCTCACCCGGGTTGGCCCGATAACCCCTCAAACCCCAAGGCCACCCGGGATTTTTATTGTCGCTGATCGCCCGGTTCGGAGCTGTTTCGTACAATGATAGGTTGGGAATGAAACCCAAAGACCAGCTTTCGGCAGTTCTCTTCACTGTTGGATTCTGTGGTGCAGGATTTGGCATCTACCGGCTCCTCCCTCCCGCCTGGCAAGCCCACTGGCTTTGGTATGGCCCGGAGATCGGCCCCTTAGCTCTCTGGCTCATTGCGAGACACCTTTCGGGCGGAGAGCCATACAGGAACGAGGAAGGTCTCCGGCGCGGCAGGATTAAGCAGTCGGTGAACCCTCCGTGGCGGCGCTTGTAGGCCAAGAGTCCCAAAAAAAGACCCGCTACACCTTAAAGGCGCGCGGGCGGAGAGATTCGCTATTACGCTTCGTCGTCGCTTCCTGAAGTAACCTTCTATCGGAGCAACGTCCGTTACCCATTTATCGGCTTCTGTGTCCGAGAGAGTTAGCAGTATTTGCGAATCCCCGTATTTCTAGCAGGCCCCCCGTGATTGACGCGGAGCTGGAACAGGCCCTCCATGAGGACGTTCTGACCGCCTCAAAGCTGCTTCTGGGCACGGTCCTTTGCCGAGACAGCCGCAGGGCGCGCATTGTTGAAACCGAGGCGTACCGGGCCGAGGACGACCCGGGGAGCCATGCCCATCGCGGCAAGACTCCTCGCAATGCGATCATGTTCGGCGAGCCCGGCTTCGCGTACGTCTACTTCAACTATGGCGTGCATTGGATGCTCAACGTGACAGCCCACCAGAAGGGAAGGGCAGCCGGAATCCTCATCCGAGCCGCCCAGCCGCTGGAGGGTCTCGGCGAGATGAGGGAACTGCGAGGCGGCCTCGAAGACCGTCAGCTCCTCTCTGGCCCCGGCAAGCTCACGAAAGCCTTCGAAATCACAGGCGCCGACAATGGCGTCGCCCTCTTCGATCCCGCCTCGGACCTGCGAATCGAGCCCGGAGAGCGAGCGAGGGTCGTCGCTACGACGAGGATCGGTTTAGCTGAAGGAAAGGGCCACGAGCTCCCATGGAGGTTCGTCGACGCCGATCGGTTGGAGTGGATCTCTCGGCCAACCCCCAAGCCAACCTAGCCGGGACTTGGGGTCTCGGCTGCATTTACTTGCCCAACACGGAATGGCGCGTCTCGTCTCGGTGCTTCTTCAGGTACGGCATAAACGGTGTGCCTCCCGTGCCTACGGCGTGGGGGTTTTTCGGATCGGTCTGTGCCTGCATATAGATATAGCGAGCCGCATATTCGAGGTGGGTGGTCCGGAACCGGTCGAGCCCTCGCACGCAAAGATCGTACAGATCCTTGACGGGACCACTATGACCTTGCACAAAGTCCCGGACACTCGAACCCTGCTCCAACTCCTCCACCAATCTCCGATGCCCCGGCGGCATGTAGAGGCGCATCTCGGATAGGTACGACCGAAGCTCGTCCGGCGCATGATCGACTCCCAAGAAGGCATCGAGAGCCGGCACGATACCGCTCTGCGCGCCGGTTTCGCCCCGAAAGGTCTGCGGCTTTCCGCCATATTCCGGCACCCCATCGTAGACGACGCCTTCGGGCAAATCGGGGTGGTTTCGCCAGCCGTGGATATAAGGGCGCACGCGGTGAAAGTAGATGTACGGATCGCACTTCTCAGGCATCCTGTCCATCGTTTCGTTCATTCCCTGAAGAGTGGTGGCGATCGTCTCAAGCTGCCGCTCCAAACCCTCGATATCCCCCTCCGAGGCTTGACGTTGCGCTTCCAAGAGAACTGCCAACGCGGGCGCGGCCTTCGCCTCGATGTCGACGTGGATCAAAACGAACCACTCCTCGTCCTGGCCCGCCAGGAAGTTCTGAAGCAGGGCGATGTTGCCGACCTCGAGCCCACGGGCAGGATCGATGCGCTTCCAGTTGTGAAGGCAGTAGCTGGCGTAGCTGAGCACCGGTGGCCGGCCCACCCTTTCGGCTACGGCATGCCAAGGCACGGCCAGAACTGCTGGAAGGCGCTGCGCCGGCGTGCTTTCACACCACACATACGCATGTCCCACATAGCTCAGCAGCACCATCGCCCGCTCGACTTCCTGCTCGTTTCCGAGCGCCTCGATCGGAAATGGCGGCAGCGCTTCGACGAGCTGCCGAAAGCGGTCGGACATCAGCTTTTTGGGGAGGTCAAGCGCCAGATCTTCCCACACGTCGAAGGAAGAGGGAAGGCGGTGTAAAGGGTCGCGGTCCGGCAAGAAGCCGTTGGTCGGGCTAACGCCGAATTCGGCGGGGCCCATGGATTCGAAGGTCATTCATGGTTATCCTATTCCCGCATGGTGCGCCTCAAAAGGCGTCTTGGGAACTAGAACTTACCATGAAACAGGTCGCGACGAACCTGCAAAAGGAACCTTATTCGTCCGCAAACGGATCGTACTCGTCGGCTGCGGGAGCAACGTTGGCAGTCGGGCGAGCGTATCCTCCGCCGCCACCCGAAGGCTCACCGCCGCCGGCATCGTCTCGCGGACGGTCGAGAAGGCTGATGTTGTCGGCCACCACTTCCCACATCTCCCGGTTCTGACCCTCTTTGTCGGTGTACTTGCGCGACTCCATCCGGCCGTCGACGCTCACGAGCCTTCCCTTCGTGCCCCATTTCGCGATGAACTCGCCAGTCTGATTCCAAGCCTTCACCCGAAAGAAATCCGCGGTCGGAGCGCCTGCCTCCTTTGGCTTGATCCGTTTGTCGACGGCAATTGAAAACTCGACGACAGTGGATCCGGTAGTGGTCGTCCGGGGCTCGGGGTCCCGAACGAGACGACCCACTAAGACAATGCGATTGAGGCTCATGCTGACGCTACTTTACTCTTCTCGCAAGTAAATCCGGTGCCGGATAACGTCGTCGCTGATTCCCAGGAGCCGGTTAAGCTCGGCGGGAGTCGCGGCGGGGGCATCGAAGTGCATCAGCACATAGTTGCCTTCCTTGAATCCCTTGATCTCGTAGGCCAGCTTGCGCTTGTCCCACTTGCCGGCGCTCTCGACGGTCCCGCCGTGCTGCTCCACGACGCCCTTGTAGCGATCGGCGATCTTTTGAACGTCTGCGTCGTTCAGCTCAGGTTTGACGATATAAAATGCTTCGTACTTTCGGTTCGACATTCTTGATTGCTCCCTCTGGTCTGCGGCTTCGGCGCCGGTCCGAGAACGGGCGGTGGATCGAAGCAGAGAGCCTTACGGCAAACAAGCATTGTACCCATGAGTAGGCCGATTCCCACCGATTTTCAAAAGCCGCGACGCCTAAAGCGCGGAGACAAGGTAGCCGTCGTGTCGCCGTCGTCCGGCGCGGCCCATACCTTTCGAAATGTTCAAGGGCTGGGTCTCAGGAATCTGGAAGCGCTCTTCGGACTCGAAGTGGTTGAGTTTCCAACCTCCAGGCTTTCCAACGACGAACTTTACAGAAACCCCGAACGAAGGGCGGAAGACGTCAACCGAGCCTTTGCCGACCCGTCGATCGGCGCCGTCATTGCCAGCATCGGCGGAGATGACTCGGTACGCGTGTTGCCCTTTCTGGACACTGAAGCCATCAGGAAAAACCCGAAGATTCTGATGGGCTACTCCGATACCACCACGTTCACGACCTACCTGAACCAGCTCGGACTCGTCACGTTCAATGGACCCAGCGTGATGGCCGGCTTCGCCCAGTTGAGGCACATGCCTGCCGAGGCGGCGGCCCACGTCGAGAGCATCCTTTTTGAGGCGGAGGCGCCCAGCTACCGCCCATATCCCAAGTGGGCGGATCACTACGTCGATTGGCGGACACCCGGATACGATGGCGAGCTGGCCCCCTTCCAAGATCACGAGGGCTGGCGGTGGATCCAAGGCAGCGGCGTCATCGAAGGGCGTCTCTTCGGCGGATGCATCGAAGTGCTGGAGTTTCTGAAAGGCACCGAATTCTGGCCGGCGCTCGATTTCTTCAATGCAAAGATCCTGTTTCTGGAGACCTCGGAAGATAAGCCGACTGTCAGCAACGTCAAGTACATGCTGCGCAATTACGGCTCCATGGGAGTGCTGGATAGGATCGGAGCTCTCCTCATTGGGCGGGCTCGGTCGTACTCGGACGCGGAGAAGGAAGAGCTATACGAAACCGTCGGCCGAGTTTGCTTGCTGGAGTTCGGGAGAACCAACTTGCCGGTCGTTGCGAACATGGACTTTGGCCATACCGATCCCCAATGGATCATGCCGCTTGGGTGCCTTGCCGCACTGGATTGCGAGGCGAAGTCGTTCCGGCTCTTGGAAGCGGCCGTGCGATAAGTCGGGCCAAAGCTGCGTAATATGCTTCCTTAGCCCATGAGCATTGATTGCGACGTTGCCATTATCGGCGGCGGCCCCGCCGGCACGACCGCCGGAACGCTGCTTGTCAAATACAACCCGAAGCTCAAAGTCTTGATCGTAGAGCGGGAGACTTTCCCTCGAGATCACATCGGAGAAAGCCAGCTTCCCCTTATCGCAAAGGTGCTCTATGAGATGGGAGCATGGGAGAAGGTGGAAGCAGCCGGCTTTCCCATCAAGGTGGGAGGTACTTATCGGTGGGGCCGGAAGAACGAGCTTTGGGACATCGATTTCCTGCCCAACGGCAAGCTGGATCCCGCGCCGCGCCCGGGAACGTTCACCGGTCAGCGCCAAAGCACCGCCTTTCAAGTGGACCGCGCGATTTACGACAAGATCCTGTTGGACCACGCCAAAGAGATGGGCTGTGCCGTTCTGGAGTCGACGGCCGTGCGCGAAATCGCACGTTCTGGCGACCATGTGGAGGGCTTGGTCTTGAGCGATGGGCAGCAGGTCAAGGCCAGGTATTACGTCGACGCGAGCGGTCACTCGGGCATTCTTCGGCGAGCGATGGGCGTCCAGGTCGATTACCCGACCAACCTGCAGAACATCGCTATTTGGAACTACTGGAGGAATGCCGAATGGGCCACCACCATCGGTGTGGGGGGAACGCGCATTCAGGTCCTTTCGCTCGAGATCGGTTGGCTGTGGTTCATTCCCTTGGGTCCGAATCGGACCTCCATCGGACTCGTCATTCCGGTCAGCTACTACAAAGAGCAAGGTAAGCGGCCGGGAGAGCTGTACGACCTGGCCCTCCAGTCGGACAAGATCGTCTCAACCCTCACCCGCAACGCCACGGTGGAAGGGCCGGTTAAGACCACAAACGACTGGAGCTTCGTCTCGGATCGGCTGACCGGCGACAACTGGTTCCTGGCGGGAGAGTGCGCGGGCTTTGCGGACCCCATCCTCTCCGCGGGCATGAGTCTTGCCCATTCCGGGGCCCGCGACGTTTCCTACACGATTCTAGCTTTGGATAAGGGCGAGTACCAGGCCGACTGGCTGAAGTCGCAATACTCCGATAACCACCGGGCACACATCCGGCAGCACATTCGATTTGCCGACTACTGGTACACGGCTCATGGGGCATTCCCGGATCTCCAGGGTCATGCGCAAGACATCGCGCGGGACGCCGGGCTCGATCTGACCCCTGAGGAGGCTTGGACGTGGATCGGGCAGGGCGGATTCATCGATTCCTCCGGCAGCACGGACATCGGCTTCTTCGGCTCTCTCGCGACCAAGGAGCTGATCTCCACGTTTTCGGGTCAAGATGCGTTCTACGCGATCGAAGGAAAGACCCACTTCCGTCTGGACCTGGAAGGCGCCGAAAAGGATTGGGTGGCCGAAATGGCCAACGGCGTCATCACGAGGTATCGCGCCTACCGCCGTCACAACAAAACGCTGCCCTTGGTCAAGGCTATCGGATGGCTAGTTCGCACTCTCAAGGCCGAGAAAACCTATACCGAAATCAATAACGCAATAAAACTGCATGCATCGCAGAGCTCGATGACTCAGGAGCAGTATCACTTCTTCAGGTCTCAGGTGATCAAGGCCTTGGAAGTCCTCGTAACCTATGGCTGGATCGTCGCTCGTAGCGAGGAAGGCGCCGAGCCTTGTCCCAAATTCCAGGGCGATCTCGCTCAGGTGATCCACACAAACCGAGACGTCTCGTCGCTCTTAACCGAGCCCCACTAACAAGGTAGGCGATCTTGCCTCAGTCTGTCTCCTTCACGCTGAGAGGACAGGTGGACAAATGTCAAGATCCCTCTTTTTCTTAAAGTTCCCGGCCCGGCTTTATTGCCTTAAAATGAGCGAAAAATTAGGACGATTGCCCCAATAACCGTCTTATAATGTCTTCGTTGCACGGGGCGACCCGCTGCTATTTCATTTCGGGACATTAGCCTTATGTTTAAAACTAGCCCTAGGCCCAAGAGCGGTTTCACGCTCATCGAACTTCTGGTCGTAATCGCGATCATCGCCATCCTTGCGGCGATTCTCTTCCCCGTTTTTGCTCAGGCAAAGCAGGCGGCTAAGAAGACAGCCGCTATCA
>DASZPA010000087.1:0-3012 GCA_035550555.1 Fimbriimonas sp. | reverse complement strand
CGCTGCGAACTCAACTTTCACGTTGGACCCGAGCTTTGCCTGAATTCCATCGAGCGGCGACACCGCATAAGGCGGCTTGCCGCTGTACCAATCGAGCAGCACCTCGTTGGCGTGGGGACCGATCATTGCGACGGAGTTCAGCTTCGCTTTATCAAGCGGCAGGGCGTTGTGGCTGTTCTTGAGGAGCACGATGCTCTCCTGCGTGACCTTTCGCGCCAAGGCCTTGTGAGCCTCGGTCAGCCACGGTTTTTCGGCTCCGCCGATCTTCGCGTAGGGAACCTGCTCCGGCGGGTCCAGAAGGCCGAGCTTGAGAGCCAAGCGGAAGTTGCGCCGGACGGCGCTGTCGACCTGCTGGTCCGTGATAAGCCCTGCCTTGTAGGTTGTCGTCAGGTCCGTTCGAGCGTTCTCGAGGTATCGCGTGATGCCGGCCTTGACGGTTCCGGCGATCGCATGCTGCATATCGGGAAAGTACTTGTGGTCGGTCACCATCTGCTTGAGCGCTCCGCCGTCGGTGCAAATCAGGCCGTCGTTGCCCCACTCGTTCATCGTGACGTCGCGAAGCATGGGGTTGGCGCCACAGGGGATCCCGTTCCAGGAGTTGTAGGCGGCCATAAAGGCTCGCGCTCCGCCTTCCATGATCCCCATTCGGAAGGGAACCGAGTAGTACTCGCGCCAAAGGCGCTCGTCGAAGTCGGACGACGATTTCGTTCGGTCGTCTTCGTTGCTGTTCGCAAGGAAATGCTTGAGCAGCGAGGCGGAGAGCCAGTAGTTGGGGTCGTCACCCTGGAGCCCTTTGACGAAGGCGGTCACCATCGTGCCGTTCAAGAACGGGTCTTCGCCGTAGCACTCCTCCGTCCGGCCCCACCGTGGGTCTCGGCCCAGATCGGCGTTAGGCGACATTACGACCAGTGAGCCGAATCGGCTGTTGGGATTGGTGTTGTAAATGTAGCGTGCTTCGAAGCCCTCGGCATGCGCAGCTTGCCGAATCAGGTCGGGGTCCCAAGTGGCGCCGAGACCGATCCCCTGCGGGAAGGTTGTGGTGGCCGTTGTCGGAAACCGATTGGAGACCCTCGGACCTCCCATCGAAAGGCCGTGGATGCCCTCCACGGAGCCTGTGCCACGTATTCCAAACCGAGCGTCGCCGATGAGGCCGAAGAAGCAGGATAGCTTCTCGTCGACGGTCATGAGCGACAGCAGGTTATCCAGCCGCTGCTCTGCCGGCAAGGAGGAATCCTGAAAAGGATAGGTCGCTTGCTGAACCAGAGGTAGACCGAAGATCACGGATTCAGGGGCGTCTCGAGCTCTTTCTTCACGTAGGCGCCGAATGACGGCGTGGGTGCGTAGCTCCAATTCGAAACGAGCGTAGGACCTGCGGCCGGATGGAGGTCCCATGCGGTCCAGTTCCACCGATGCGTTCTGAGGATCTCGAGGGTCTCGGGGAGCCACTTAGGGTCCATGACTCGACCGTACATCCGCCGAGTTGTCCCTGGCGGCGGAACGTCTCCGCCGAACTCGCTCACGATCACCGGGACCTTGGCGGTCGCCTTTTCCATCTTGGCGAGCCACTGCGCGACGGTGTCTCCCTTGAAGGGATAGTCGTGATTGGCGTAGATGACACCGTAGCCGTCCGGATCGGAGAGCGTGTATCCCTTGAGAAATCCTGACATGTCGTAGGCCCAGTCGAGGCCACCGCAGAGGACCACGTTCTTGGCTCCCTGGTTGCGGACGGTATTGAGAAGGGCCTGCATTCCCGGCGTGTGATAGTTGTGCGGCTGCCTGACGGTCGGGCCCTGGTCTTTGACAGTTCCGCCATTCTTCCAAACGTCCCACGAGACATCGTGCGGCTCGTTGTAGAGGTCGAAGATCACGGCGGGATCGTTTCGGAAAGTGCGCGCGGCATCCCTCCAGAAGGTCGCGCTGTTGTCGTCCGGCATCACATGCTGGCCGATCGCCTGACCCCACTGGTTTCCGTCGTTCCAATGGAGGTCGAAGATCACGTAGCAGCCTTGCTCAGCAATGGTGTCGACGACCTTGCGAACCAGCGCCCGGTACTCGACGCCGTGGTCATGCTGCTCTGGAGCGACCCCAAACCAACGATCCTGCGAGACAGGGATCCGGATGATGTTGACGTGCCAGTTCTTGATCGCTTCGTTAACCGTGTCGAGAATGTGCCCTTCGCCGTCGCTGGTCCATTCCAGGCTGGCAGCGTTCACACCTCGCAACAGCACGGGCCGATCGTCTTCGTTGAGGATCTGCGTTCCCGAAATGTGCAACTGCGACGGACGATGGGCCAGATCGGTGAACCCTCCCGTGGCCAGCAGAGCTGCCATGGGAACGATGCCGCGAGACAGAAATGAAGAAAAACGAAGACCTTTCACGCACGCCACTCCTTTGTTGCCACTGTGTTAGCAACTCAAGTCTAACGCATCCTCCATGATAGTGCCAGCTTCCCGGCTTGTACGACGGCACAGCGATAATGTTCAAGAAGGAGGTCGCTCCGCATGTCCTTTGAACTTCACTTGAGCATCGAAGAGGATAGCCCTGAGGCGAGGACGATCCAGCTGGTGGCGAAGACCGAGCACATCAGCAACGAGCAGGCGGCCGGCAGGCTTCTTGCGGAGGCCGTCAAATATCGCAGCGACAAAACGCCCGCCGAAGGAATGCTGGGTGCGTTCTCAAGCGAGGAAGACGTGGCCTTGATGGGTGAGGTGATGGAGATCGTCCACGCCCGTCGAGCAGCCGATTCTTCTTGGGACCTGGATAGTTAGAGTTGCTCAGAACGAGGAAATCGTGCCCATTTCCGGCGATTATCGTCTTGCTGCAGCCATCGCTTCAACTCTTTCCAGGCAGGGAAGGATCATCGGCTCCATCGATCCTGTCATTGCAGCTTGCGCCATCGGAAGAGGCTACGGCGTTGCAAGCGGCAATACGCGCCATTTCGACTTCATTCGACAGGCGGGCTACACATTTCCGCTTGAAAACTGGCGTGAATCTTAGGCGATTCGAAATTAG
>DASZPA010000086.1:0-9324 GCA_035550555.1 Fimbriimonas sp. | reverse complement strand
CAGCGCTGGCCGGTGACGATGTCAGAGTTGACAGAATGGTCGAGGAGAGAAGTACAAGCCCAACACTTGCAAAGAACCTTTGGACCACGCGGTCAACTGAATCGGGGTAGCTCATGACGCCCTCATCTGATGTATGTGAATACCAAGGTTCCTTCCAGTGAGGCCCCTAATCTAGGGACGATTACCAACGAGCGCTGCAAGCTGTGGGCGTTGCCGCTCAATGGCCAACAAACGGCGGTCGAACTGATCGTTGGCAGCGCGAAGGTGGGCATTTTGCTCCTTAAGAGCAGTGATTTCCGCTTGCTGTTGTTGCATGGCTTTCACGAGCACCGGCACGACCCCGAGATAGTCGGCAGTATTTGGCCGGCCCTGTTTGTCGAGCCCCACGAGCTTCGGAAGAACGGTCACCATGTCTTCCGCGATGAAACCGTACATTTGCTTGTTCGGATCGCCGTGGCTTTTGTTGAGATAGAAGGATTTCGGTTTCAGAGCTAAAATGGAGTCAAGTCCAGGAGCTAGGGGCGCAATCCCGTGTTTATAACGAGCCGAGGAAGTTCCTAAGCAGGTCCCTAAGGTGCCAGTGCCAACGTATGTCTTATGAAACGTTGGTTCTCTGCAAAGCGTGGCATCCGTAACGCTGGTATCGCCAGGTATTCCATTGAACATGACATTGGCAGAAGTGACGAGGTCGCCATCAAATTTTGACTGACCTCCCGCAATCCAAAGGGCATTCGGCGTATTGGTAGGACTTTGTCCCGTCGGCGCACCGCCAATGAACACCGTGGCGGCGTCGGTTAAAGTTCCCGCACCGGAAGTAAAGACAGGAGGAACTATACCCAGGGAAGCCATGAGGCCCGTGGTCCCGCTCGGCGCCATCGTGACTGCACCTTTGCCGATTACGACCTGGGCATAGGAAGCGTTCGCCGTAAGAGCAGTGCTGGTGCTGCCCGTGAAGGCGACGCGATATTGCATATTAGTGCTGCCATTCAACTGAATGGCCGAAGCGGTCATGGCCGATTCAACCCCCATGCCATTGGCAGCGAAGGAGGTGACAAGCGAGCCGTCGGCCACCAAGCCGCCTGAGCTTAACGATTCCACTTGTACGTTAGGCATCCAACTTGGGGCTGTCCCAGAGCCGTTCGATACCAACACACGATGGATCGGCGCGGCTGGAAGTCTTGTGAGGGATGTGGATGAGCTTGCGACCAGCAAATCGCCTGCTGAATAGGAGGTCTGTCCCGTCCCACCCCTTGTTGCGGTAAGCGCACTGGTAAGAGCGGAAGCTAAATTACTTCCCGAAGGAGTGGCTAGAAACGCGGCGATTCCGGTGCCAAGACCGCTTATGCCGGTTGAAATCGGAAGGCCAGTCGCATGAGTGAGCGTCAGCGTTGTCGGAGTGCCGAGGTTCGACGAGCCGGTCAGGGTGACCCCGCTGATGGTGCTGCCGGAAGTGAGCGCGGCACAATTGAAATTCGCCATCACCTGCGAGGCGTCAGCAACTGCACCATTTGTCAGATTATTAGGAAAACTTGAACAGAGTGCCAGCGCAGCACTATTCGCCATAACCAGCATCGCCAAAGCGGCAAAGATTGATTTGATCAGTCTGGCCATAGGATATCTCCATAGTCTCGGCAAAGAGGATTCTTTCCGTGAAGCGATGTGCTTCACGACCTATACGCACAAAACGTTGGAACGCCCGACTAACCCGCGGGGTTGGCTACACCGTCCAAATACACAGCCCACTGAAGGCTTTTGCGATGTTCCTACCAACCTAGCAGTGGATTGTTTTCGAATTGTGAAGCTTGGGCGAAGCGATTTATGAAAAAGGCGCGGAAAGCATTTGCCGCGAGTCGGTTAAGAACTCGGTTCAAAAGTCCAGAGGGTGAATCAGCACTTTACACAGCTCGAGGGCTTTTAGAGCCAAAAGCACCTTCTGCGCTGAAGGTCATTGTGGCAAACGCTGGCGAGTTCAAGAATATTGCCGCAAGATTTGCTCTGTTAGGCCAATGCTGGGAGGTTACCAAATATTCGTATCAGCAAATCCGCCTTCGTCTCGTCGGTACGGGCCTCGGCCCACAGTTCTGTTCGCTTTCGAGAGCGAACCACCACTGCATGGAACCCAGCGCCAACCAGATGTTTTCCTAGCGTCGCGTGGGTGAAACCGACGCGATGGGCCATAAAGGAATTGCCTTTCTCAAGCGCCGGCCGATGTCCATAAAGTGTGTCGATCGGCGCGACTGGTCCCGCCTTGCTCGTCCAGAGGGGCTTCTCGAGCGTGCCTTCTAAGATTTGCTCGGCGACCGTTTCCAAATCCGGAACCACTATTAGTGCGACACCATCCGTCTTCAGTACGCGTCGAAATTCGACGAGGGCCTTTCCAACTTCGTGGTACTCCAGGTGCTCTAGATTGTGCCGGCTAAATATCGCGTCGTAATCGCCAGTTTTGACCGGTCGCATATGGGTCATTGAACACACGATGTCGGGCTTCACTTTGGCGTCGACATCAAGCCGAACTTCTTCCCATCCGGCAAATACCTCATGAAGAGTCTCACCCGAGCCACAACCCACGTGGAGTACGCGCTGCTTAACCATACTGATGGGACCTATGCGAAATCATGTCTCAATCGCTTTTTCAGTTCAAGGGACCATGCTAAGGTTAGGCCAGTTTTGGCCGTATAGTTAGCTCCAATCCAGCCGCCGCGAGATTATCTGCCCTCCCGAAGTGAGCGAGCAACAATCCGCGCAAGCTGTTCGCGTCGAGCCCTTGACTCCTCTGGCTCGGAAGTAGAGTGCGATACGCGCACGCGGTAACCTTTCACGATTGTCTCAGATGGTGTCGGTCGCGGGGCAAGACTCATGATGAAATCCGGTATCTCTTCAGGCGCGAGGAAGACCACACGTCTCAGATCCTCGGCCGGTATAGCTTCGGTGATCGCCGCACGATAGTTCGCTTGGCTCGCTTTTGACTTTGCGAGCACGATGGCGATGCGAGGCATCTCAGCGGCAAGGCATTTGAGCAAATTTGCGCGCTCCTGCTCGATGGGTGTCGAGACCGAAATCTCGACGGCCGCAAGAACATCGTCTCGACTTATCAAGACATCCACCTGTCCGCCTTCCGGCAACGGCGCCTCGATTGTTGCCTTCAGCCCTTGCGTTTCGGCGAGTTCCTTGACCATCGCTTGGAGGTAGCGGTGTTTTGGCCCGCCTTTGCCCAGCTCCCGCTCAGCAAGGCGTCCGGGGGGTGCAGGTAATGGTTGTTCCTTCGGGGGAGAACCCATCCCGGGCTCGGCTTGCGGTATTCCAGCCGCTGCTGGCAGCGATGGCTTTGCTTCCGCGACCGGATTGGGAGGTTCCGTCGGCTTTGCCACCTCCGATGCTGGGCGTTTCTGAGCGGGTTCGGATGTGGCCGGCGAGGGGCGAGCCGCCCTCCGAAACTGGGTCACCTCCGCAAGCGTGCCGCAGTGTTGCGCCCGGCTTCTGTCTCGGAGCTCGTCAAAGTCTTCATCGGTGAGCGCAGGCTGACGCTCCAGGAACCCCAATTCGACGGACAAACGGATCGCTTGTCCTGTCCTGTGCTTAATCCAGGCTGCGAACTCCGAGCGTGCGCCTCGTCGTTTCATACCTTCGATGAACTCCGGCGTAGTGTGCAGTTCATCGGCGAGCACACGGGCATCCTTTGCGGACACACCGCCGGCACACTTGAAAGAGGTATTGGCGAACAGGGCGGACCGCAAACGTGGCGAAAGCTGATCTAAGGTTTGGTGTGCGAGCGTCAGGCCCACCCGATATTTGCGCGCCTGGTTTAGGATCGTCTCTATGGAGTCGTCGAAATATTCCTGAGCTTCATCCACATATACCGAAACGAACGAGCGTAACCGTTCGGGAACGGTGGACCGCTCCAACGCAGCCTGTGTCAGCATGGCGATAAAGAACCGGCCCAGGAGTTGGCTGCCTTCCCGCTTCAGTAAGTCCTTGGCGGTACTCACGAGGATGATCTTGCCCTCGTTCATCGCCTCGAAGAGGTCGAGCTTGTTCTTGGGCTGGGTAAACATGCGCTCGAAGGCTGGGGTGGAGAGGACGCCCCACAGCCGGCGCATGACTTGCTTCTTCGTCGCGGCAAAGGAGGGATGAAAGAATTCAGTCTCGAAGAAATACCGCGCCGAGCCATCGAGCAGTTCGATGTATTGCTCGAAGCGCTTTCCGTCCTCCATGATCTCCATGAGGGTGTAGATTGTAGCGTTGGGGATGGCCAGCATGAGGCGGGCAAGGTATTTGAAGATCACGCCTTGCTTCTGCGTCAGTTCGGCGCCGAGGAACGCACCAAAGAACATCTCGTATAGTTCTATGACGCCATTGAGGACCCGCTCCCGGTCAGCCGGGGTGTATTGACCGATCCGTCCTATGTGGGCGTCGAATAGGTTGAGGGCAGCCGGATATTCGACATCGGCAGGGTCTATTATCACCAGCCGATCGGCCAAAGAGTCCGTTACGGCTGGAGAGAACAATTCCAGTCTTTGCAGCTTGTTGATGAGGTCGCCCTGGCTGTCGATCACAATTACGGAGCGGCCGTCCTCTCTACTCGCCACCAGGTCGGCGTGGATCATCTTCTGCATAAGTTGAGTCTTGCCGTGGCCGGTGCCCCCCACAATGTGGCAATGCTCATAACGTTGTTCAGCGGGAATACGAAAAGGAACTGGCACCTCAAGAAGTGCTTTGAACGGCGAGCCGTCAAGATACAGCGCGGCAAGCTCGGCGCCGGTTTTCTTCTTCTGTTCAGGTGCGCGAGTGAGCTTGTCCGACACTTCGCGGATGTCAGTCCTGTCCGGCAGAAACCCGGAGGCAATAAGGAGATTGGTGGCGCACAGTTCTCGCAAGCTGCTGAAAATGTCGAGCCGGAAGCTGTCGTTGTCGTACGGAATCATGAACAGCTGGTCGATGATCGCCGCCGGGTCGTCGAGCAGATCGATAAGCGGCACGTCGAACGTGTCGCCCCGTTCGTCGGCGTCAGAGTCAAAACATGCTTCCGGAAGGGCCGCGTAGAAGGCAGCCAGGCCCTTGAGTACGATGCGGCTGAAGGCCTCGTGTATATGGGAAAAATTGGTAGCCCAGCGCTCCCGTCGGACGAGCATTCGTCTGAAGCTGATCCCAATCTCGGGGTCGCCTTCGATTTGCTCCCAAAGGGGGTAAATGTCACTGATGGACTCAGCCCTGAATAACGCCTCCAACGCATCCGCTACCGCTTCCAGGATTGGTGTTGTCGGTATCCGGTCGTTCGCATGGATGGAAGTCTTTAGGAGTTCGAGCGCAAGGTTTCCCGGATGTTGCCTCCCCAAAGGCGAGGCTTTCCAGGCTTCCTGAACTTGATCCCACGAACGGCGGGTTTCGGCGAACTCGCGATCCCGCGTTCCGCCGAGTAGAAAGTTCTTAAGGTTGCTTCCGCCAAACATTAGGCGGCGAGGTCGAGAACCTCTTCGCCGCCGAAGTGCCGAGCGGCGTTGAGAACGGCCGCGAACGTCTTGGACGCTTCCCGGACCTGTTCCTCGACCGCGAGCATCTCGACAATGTCCTTGCACTCGAGCTTTTTCCCGTAGGCCAGATCCTTCACGGAAAGGCTCATATTCATCGCCTTGAAGGCGATGCGGGAGGCGAGACCCAGGAGGCCGCTTCCGGGATCGACTATCGTGTTCTTTTCGTAGAGAACGGTATCGGCCAGCTTGTATTTCTCGATGGCCGCGCTTTCCTCGGCCGACAACTCAGCGCGGACCTCTAGCGTAAAAACCACCTTGCCCAGCACGCCTTGGCGCTGGTTGCGACGTAGCAACATTTTCATGAATTTTCTCCCGGTGCGTACAAGCCCCAACGAACGCAATGGGTGCGCAAATCAATCATGCTTAGAAAAATCCCGCAAGAACATAGGACGACGTTCCAACCGGGAAATATCTGTATGTGCGTGTTGACGATCTCGCGAGACGTTGTCGGCGCGAAGGAGGTCTTCTCGCCACGGCCACAATCGCAAACTAGACGAGACGCCGAAGGCGCCTCGCCTCTCCATTTCACGACTTCACCCGGTCAGCTGGCCGGACGCCGTGGAGCAGGGGGTGCCGGCTTCCAGCCCGGGAAGTAGGGACCGGTCGTGGGTTTGCCCTGGGTATCATAAAGGGCTCCGAGCGCCTTCTTCTGATCCGCAACGAAAGTTGCCGGCAGCATGGCCTTGTGCTCGGCGGCGTTCACCAGAGCGCCATTTTCCGAACCACCAGGGCCCTGGAAGCCGGTGAAATCGCCCCGCCCATTCCAGGCGAAGGGACCCCAGAGCTTCACATGGGCGCGCAGGGCCGCGTCATGGATGATGTTGATCTGGCGCTCATAGTCCGGATCGCCCTGCTTGTAGCCGCCGAAATTGCCCTGGTCTCCGCTCGCCGCGAAGACCGCCGAAACACCCTTGGTGGCGGCGATCTTGTCGGCGTCGCGAAGGCCATCGAGGGTCTCGATCATCAAGACCAGCACAAGATTGTCGTTGATGGTGTTGTGATAGCCGCCCGGCACCTGGCCCCAGAACTCGGCCCGGCTGCCGCCGGCGCTGCGTCCGCCCATGGGTGGGAAGTAGGCCCATTTCACCGCGGTCCTGGCTTCCTCCACGTTGCGGACGGTGGGCACCACCAGGACCAGCGCGCCGCCATCCATGGCATGCTGTTCGTCATATTCGTTGGCGTTGGGAATGCGCACGCCCGGGACCGCCTTGGCATGCGGGCAGGCGCTCCACATATTGTAGATCTCGTTCCAGGTGCCTTCATTGTGCTGGGCTTCGGTCCAGATGTAATCGACGCCGCCTTCATTGGCCGCTTCGCAATAAATCTGCGGTGTGGAGCCCGAGGGCACGGTGACGGATGTGATCTTGCCGCCCGCCATCATCTTGACCTTCACCGGATTCCAGATCGGCGAGCCGCCGGCCGGCGGATCGAAGGTATGGCCGCGCTTCCAGGTGTTCATGTTGAAGGCGCCCTGGTTGACGGCGCCGGGCGGGGCGATCTTGTCGGCATGACTATCCACACCGGCCTTGGCGGCCAGCGGCCATTTGCTTTGGGCAGTGGCGTTGGAATCGTCGCTCGATGTGTCGCGTCCTTGCGCGAAAGCGGCGCCGCTGGTCATCAGCAAAGCCGCGCTGAAGGCGGCCAAAAACAGTTTGGATGTCACGAATCCCTCCCTTTGCGTCAATCCGTCCGACCCGATCGACTTGACCCTAGATTGGCAACACCCGGTGCCCTTCGGCAAGCAAGACGACAGAGCATTAATTTTTTGACCCTCAGTGAGGGTAGAGCGAGTTCGTTCGTCCTTGTGCGTCACCTTGCGACAAAGAGTGTGCGGCGCATCAAGCCGGTAACCTGCGGTCTGGAGCGCCTGACCTCGGGCGTCCTGTCACGGGGTTAGCCGGCAAATCGGACACCGAACCGGAAGGACCGTCCAAGCGCGTCATAGATATCCGCTCGTGTGGGCAGGTTTTGAAACGGCGTCAGCCCAGCCGCGAAACTTGGGGTTATCGACGGAGGCGGGGTATCGAGCACGTTATCGATGTCGAAATATATCTGGGCCATGTTCCATCGATAACTGCCACGCAGGTCAAGATATTCTGTCGAAGGGACGTGATTGTCGTCCACATCCAGGCCCTGAACCCAGGCGTTGTTTAGTTTGGCAGAGCCGATGAACCGCCCCTGTATCGTGGCTTGCCAGGCATTTTCTCGGTATGTCGCAGAAAGCGTCACACGAAACTTTGGCTCCCCGGTGACGAGGGAATCTGGCCCCAGGCTTCCCGCGTAGTCGAACTTATTGCCCAAGGCAGTTTGCGTTTCTTCGTCTGTATAGTTGCCAATCAGATGGATACCTACATTGCCATTCAAAAATGCATTCGTGTAGTCCGCTTGAAAGTCCAAACCGGAATCCGTCGCTGAGCTCGCATTGAGAGGTTCTGAGATTATGGTGCCGAGCGCTCCGGGATAGGCGGTGCCGTTGAACAGCAGTTGCGAGCAATAGAGGAAGACGCCATTGTTGCATTGCTGCAGGACCTGAGCGGCACCGGTGGTGAATATCGCCCGCTTGATGTCGATGGAATACCAATCGAGCGAGACGTTCAGGCCGGCGATCCAGGCTGGCGTAACGACGGCTCCGGCAGAGAAGGTAAACGCTTCCTCCGGCTCCAGCCCTGGATTGCCCGTGGTCTCGGTATAGATCGGCACACTCGTCCCGGTATGCGGATCAACCGCGGATCCGGAGGCCACAAGGGCATTGGTATTGAACAACTCGGCGAGGTTGGGTGCGCGAACGTCCATCGACCAGCTTGAGCGGAGGCGGAAGTCGTCGGTTACCTGGCTAGTGAGCCCAAGCTTCCAAGTTTGCACCACGCCGCTGGTCGAATAGCTTGTAATCCGGCCGGCCGCATTGAAATCCAACGAGCGGACGAAGCCGTCTCGCACGATCGGAAGGTTGCCCTCCAAGAAGCCCTCGGTAACGTAGTATTGCCCGGAGAATGGCGTGAAATTGCCGACCGAATAAGCCTTTGCCAAGCCGCCGGGATCGGCGTTGATTTTTCCGCCTTCCTTTCGATATTCCGATCCAAATGCGATAGCTAACGGACTGGCCAGTATTGGCATTGGAAGCAATCCCTGGACTGCGATGGATGCCACATCCTCGTTGAGAACGTATGTTTCCCAATCGTTGTTCGTGTTGACATAATCGATTGCGGCTTTCGAAGCCACGCCCTCTCCAAAAATGTCGAGGGGCTTGCAGCCATTCTTTGGGTCAGCGAGTGACGAGCGGCAGGCGACGGAACCGACTGGCAGGCCAGATAAGCCCTGGTTTGCCGACGTCACCGTGATGGCGTCTATTGCGTTGTTGAAATTAGCGACGATCAAGGTCCGGTTGCGTAGATGAACGCGGGCAAGTCCATGTTGATAATATCCCCGCCAGGACCAGTTTGAATTAAAATCGCCCTCCAGGCTGCCGACGCCCCGCATCAGCTCCCGGCTGGTCGTATTCAGCGGAACGCCGACAGAACCCGAAAACGAGCTGAGGGACAGATTTTGAAAGTCAATGTTGTTCGTGTTGGTCGTGCCCAATGTGAATGTCGGGATGCCAAGCGTCGCCATCCTGGTCGCGATCGCCGCCGGCAGATAGGCGTTGTCACTGCGGATCGTGATGTTCGAGAAGGAGGTGAGGCCCGCTGGGCTACTGTTTTGCGACCGGCTCTGTCCGTAGTTCAGTTCCAGCGAGCCCTTAAGATCGTCCCTGATGGTATAGCTCGCAAAGGCGAACAGCGTCGTGTTGTAATAGGGC